>DASYYQ010000079.1:0-16299 GCA_035933545.1 Candidatus Acidiferrales bacterium
GCGCGGAGGAAACGGGTCGGCGCTGCGAGGTCATCACGACAAACGCACGAAGGCACGCGGAGGATGACGCAAAATGGGAGTCTGGGGCACATCGATCTTTTCGGACGACAATGCCTGTGATGTTCGCGACGACTACCGCCGCATGATTGGCGATGGGCTAGACGGGCCGCAGGCAACCGATCAATTGCTGCGACAATGGGCGTCCTTGGAAGGTGATCCGCACCTCGCGGCAACGTTTTGGCTGGCCCTCGCGGTCACCCAATGGAAGTGCGGCCGCCTGGAAGACCGCGTTCGCGAGAAAGCCTTGTGCGTCATTGATGACGGGTCTGCGTTGCATCCCTGGCGCGGGAGTCATCTCGAGCGAAAACGCGCAGCTGTGCTCGAAGCAGCGAGGAATCAGCTTCTGTTGCAGCAACCTCCCGTCCGAAAAATCGCGAAGCAATTTCGCACTTCTTGCGATTGGGAACATGGCGAATTAATCGCCTATCGGCTGTTGTCTGGGAATTTCGTCGTTTTTCAGGTGGTCGAATTTCATCGGGACGCCGGAGGCGTCGCTCCTATATGCGAGATCATTGATTGGCAGGGTAGCCAGATTCCACGCTTGAGCGAACTCGAGGGCTTGTCTATGCGCAAGCAAATCTCTCTTGTCTTTAAAAATCGTCCTACACGCCACCGCAACGAAGCCCGCCCGCAATATCGATTGATGATCGGTCAGGCTAGCAAGCGTGAATTTCCGAAGGATCGCGTTTTCCAGCTGAACGCCAGGCTCCCGATTCAACATCCGCCAAAACCGAGAAACGTTGCCAACCCAACTACGGTGTCTTTGTGGCGCTATCTGGATCGGACGCTGGAGACGTGCTACGGTTTGCGTTGATTGAAAGCCTGCCGTCGGCGGCGCGGCGATTCAGTTCTCCAGCCCGAGCGCGCGGATCTTGTGCAGCAGCGTCTTGTACGACACGCCCAGCTTTTCTGCAGCGCGCGATTTGTTCCACTTCGCTTCGCGCAGCGCAGTGTCGATTTTGAAGCGCTCCACATGATGCACAGCGCGCTGCGACACATCTTCGAGCGAACCGTCCCACAGAAATTCCTCGAGTAACATTCCTGCAGGCATTTCGTTCGTGGCGGGTCGCGGCGGAGGCAACTGCAAAGCCTGCGAACCGATTTCGTCTCCCTCTGCCAAAATCGCTGCGCGTTCGATGGTGTTTTGGAGCTCGCGCACGTTTCCGGGCCATTGATAGCCGCGCAGGCGCGCGCGCGAATCATCCGTAAATGTCAGCGAAGGCTTGCGAAATTCGCGGCGAAAGCGCTCGAGAAAATGCTCGGCAAGCAGAATGACGTCATCGCCGCGCTCGCGCAACGGTGGAATGGTTATTGGCACGGAGGAGATGCGGAAATAAAGGTCTTCGCGAAACGTTTTCTGCGCGACCGCTGCCTGCAAATCTTTGTTCGTCGCCACCAGAATGCGCACGTCCACGTCGATAGATTGCGTGCCCCCAACGCGCTCGAAACGCCGCTCCTCGAGCACGCGCAGCAGCTTGCTCTGAATCGCCAGCGGCAACTCGCCAATTTCGTCCAGGAAAATCGTGCCGCGATGCGCCAGTTCCAATTTGCCGATTTTCCGCGCGCCGGCGCCTGTGTAAGCGCCGCGCTCGTGGCCGAAAAGCTCATTTTCGACCAGCCCTTCCGGAATCGCGGCGCAATTCAGCGCGACGAAGGAATTTTCTTTGCGCTTGCTCAAATGATGCAAGGCGCGCGCGAACAGCTCTTTCCCGGTGCCGCTTTCGCCGAGTAGCAGCACGGTGGAATCGGTGGGCGCCACTCGCTGGACCATTTGGCTCGCCGCGGCCATTGACGGGTGCTCTCCGACGATGCGCGGGAATCCATAGCGCTCGGCATACTCCTCGCGCAGCAACAGATTTTCGCGCAGCAGCTCCTGCTGATGCGCCGCGCGGGCCATCAGCAGCTTCAAATGCTCCAGCTCAACGGGTTTTTGAATGAAATCGAACGCGCCTTCCTTCATCGCGGTCACTGCTTCTTCCACGGAACCATACGCGGTGATGAGAATCACCGGGATCATGGAATCGGCGCGGCGCGCTTCGCGCAACACGTCCAGGCCGGAAGCGCCGGGGAGTTTCAAATCCGTGAGGACCACGAGGTAACGCCTGTCGCGGACTTTCTCGATGGCGGCGCCGCCATCCGCCGCTTCGTCGACCGTGTAGCCTGCCTTTTCGAGCGCTTTGCGCAACATGGCGCGCAATTCCGCTTTATCCTCGACCAGGAGGATTGCTTCCATCGCGCCGCGCTACTCTCTGGCCCAGCCAGGATCGCCGCCAGCCGCGCGCAGCTCATCCTCGAGGTTGGACAGCGCTTGTTGGTCCGCTTCAAGCTGTTTCTGCTTGGCGTCGATGGCGGCCTGTTTTTTGACGATGTCGTCGCGGCTGACAGATTGCGTCAGCGCTTTCGTTGGATCCGGATAATATTGCACGTTAAGTTCGCCCAGCTCGCGCTGCATTATTGCCAGCTCTTTTTGGTCCTGTTCTATCTTGTGCCGCGCATCGGCGAACTTCTGGCGCCATGCCGCTTCTTGGCTCTTGTTTGCAGCGCCGGATTTTTTCGAGGTTGCTGTTGAGGATTGGGGTGCACTCGCTTCCTTTCCGACCACCGAAATTCCGTTTCCTGTCGTCGGGATATTGTCATTGGTAAAAACCATCGTCGCTTTGGGAGCTTTCTTTTCGGCTTGGCTGGCTTTCCTCGCAGCTTCGGCCAGTGATTGAGTCGTCGCCGACCCTTTGGCTTCCGTTTTCTTGCCCGTTTGCGGTTTGGACGAGGATTGTGCCGCTTGCTCCGATTGGGCTGGCGGCTGCTGTGCAAAAGAAATCGCCGGCATCGCGAAAGCCGCCAGGAATGCGGCCAGCCATATTGCTCTTCGCATGATCTTCACCTCGGGAATCCACAAATGCTCATATTGCTCAATATCACTTGCCTCTAGTTTAGATGCGCTCTGACGGGCGGGCAATCGACCAGGCGAGCGGCCCTACCGCAAAGGTAACCATAGGTCGAATTCCGCGCCGCCCTGCGGCTGATTTCGCGCTTCCACTCGCCCGCCATGTTGCAGCGCGATTTTTTGCACCACGGGCAGGCCCAGTCCGGTGCCAGTGGATTTCGTGGTGAAAAATGGCACGAATATCTTGTCGAGGTTTCCCGCGGCTATGCCCGGGCCGTTGTCGCGAACAGCCACAATTTGCCAGCGCTGGCCGCCGTGAATCTCCTCCGCGCCGGAAACGATCACCTCGCCCGGATGTCCATTCGAAGACGCCGCTTCGCCCGCGTTGCGAATCAAATTCAGCAGCGCTTGCCGCAGCAGCCCGGCGTCCCCGGAAATTTCCGCAAAGCTCCCTTCCGTGCGAATGGCAACGCCATCAAGCGCGCCGCGCATTTCGTCGGCGACCTGTTCCACTACGCCGCCGAGGGAGAATTCTTCCTGCGCCAATTCCAGCGGCTTCGCAAAGCGCAGAAATTCCGTCACCACATGCGTGAGCGAGCGCGTCTGCTCGATGATCTTGTCCGCAGATTCGGCGGCGTCAGTCGTGGGCGCTTCGCTGCGAATCATTTGCGCGTATCCGGAGATTGTCGCCAGCGCGTTTTTGAATTCATGCGCGATTCCCGCGGACATCTCGCCCAGCGCGGCCAGGTTTTCCTTCCATCGCATCTGCCGCTGTAGCGTGGACAGTTCGGTCAAATCGCTCATCAGACAGAGCGCTCCGGTCAATTTTGGCGCAGCGGGCGTGGCTGAGCCGCCAACCGCGTTGCGAACCGGGCGGTAAATCGGCGAGATCGTCACGCCGAGTTGCCGCGATTCTCCACCAGGTGTCAGGTGCGCAACTTCGTCGCGCTGAAAAGTTTGCCCATCGCGAAGGCACGCAGTGAGCATTTGCGTCAGCGGCGAATCCCCGCCCAAAATCTCCGTATAGCGCCGGTATTGCAGCCCGTGAATGCCCAAAGCTTTTTCCGCGGCGGGATTGGCGGAGCTGATGGTGCCCGTGGCTCTCACCAGCAGCAGGCCGGCGGGCATGTTGCGCGTCACTGCCTCGCTCAGGCGTTCCGTCTCCAGCGCGCGCTCTTTTTCCAGTTGATGCAGCCGCGCCAGTTCCTGCTCCTGCTGGCGCAAGCGCTGAATCACGCCCTGCATCGATGCGGCCATGAACGCGGAAGGATTTTCCGCATTCACGCGAAATGAATCGTCCGCCTCATTGGCGGTTCGGTTTTGATCGCGGGTCGAGCGCCGCAGCACGAGGATCGCGCCGACCATTCCGAAGAAAATCAGCGCGAAAACTGCGAGCGCAATGCCCATTTCCAGATTCCAATGCGAAGTGGCCGGCGCAAATGCCAAGGCAAACATCATCAGCGTTTCACCGCATCACAAAAAGCGTTTGGTACCACGCCACTACTGGCGTGCCAAAAAAAACAACCAGCAGCGCCGCCGCGCCGAGGAAAGTGCCGAAGGGCAGTTCGTAATTCGAGCCTTTGCGCGAAGCAATAATGAAAATCGCTCCAAGAAGCGCGCCCAGCAGCGAGCCGGCTAGAATCGTGAGAATCGTGCGGCGCAGGCCCAGAAACGCGCCCGCCATCAGCATCATTTTCACGTCGCCAAGCCCCATTCCTTCGCGGCCGCGCAGCCGGAAATATCCTTCGCCGACAATCCACAGCAGCCCGCCGCCAATCGCGGCGCCAATCAAGGCGTCCGCAAAAGAAATCACCGGCGGCGGCGGGGGAAATTCGAAAAGACGATTCGCAAGCCATGCTGCTGTGCCATCTTCCGGGCGCACAAAAAAGCTGATGGCCAGCGCGAATGCCAGGCCGGTGAAGTTCACCGAATCCGGCAGGATGCGCTCCCGCCAGTCCGTGAAAATCAGCACGATCAGAATCGCGGAAAACGCCGCCCATTTCAGCGTTAGCACGGAATTGCCGAATTCCAGGTAGCATGCGAGAAAAAGCGCGCCAGTGAGCAGCTCAACCAGCGGATAAATCGGCGAAATGCGCGCCTTGCAATTGCGGCATTTACCCCCCAGAAAAAGATAGCTGAGCACGGGAATGTTGTCGTACGGCTTGATTTCTTTGCCGCATTTTGGGCAGCGCGACGATGGCCTGACCACCGATTTCCCCGCTGGCAGACGGCTGATGCACACGTTTAAAAAACTGCCAACAGTCAGCCCAAACAAAAACACAACCGCTGCGATGTATCCCGCAGGAAGCATATTTCGACTGTGCCATAAGCGCGAATGCGCCTCAATGGCCGCAGCGTGCAACGTGCCCGATGGCTAACGCTGCGCGAAAGCGCGAGCCGTTCCGTGCCCTGGCGATTTTGGATGCAAAGCAAGCGTGGGATATATTCGTTGTTTTATATGAACGGAGCTCCATGAGCTGGTTCGAGCAGAAAATTCGCCGCTACGAGCACAAGCGCTGGGCCGCCGAGCCCAACCGGCGCTCTTTGCCGTTCGCGTGGGGGCTCGAGCACATCGGCGGCGAGCAGGACGAGAAAAATCCGCGTGAATTTCTTGGCCGGTTCGTGCAAAAGACGCTCGCGCGCAGCGACGAATGGTTCAGTTGCGCAACGCCCATCGATTATATTTTGAGATCGCCCGCAGATTCCCAGCCATGGAATGGAGAGCTGGAATTCACCAGCGCGGTTCATTCGCCGTGGACCGAAAATAATCGCGTTCATGCCCGGTTTTTCCCCGCGCGGTCCAATGGAGGCCCCGCGGTTGTAGTTCTGCCGCAATGGAATGCGGACTACGCAGCGCACGTGGACATTTGCCGCTGGCTCAATCGTCTCGGCATCACTGCGTTGCGCCTCAGCTTGCCGTATCACGACAAACGCGCCATCCCGGGGCATCTGCGCGCCGATCACATTGTCGGCCCAAACATTGGGCTCACTTTGCAGGCCAATCGTCAGGCCGCTTGCGACGCGCGCTGCTGCTTGCGGTGGCTGGAAATGCGCGGCTACGGCCCCCTCGGAATCCTCGGCGCCAGCCTTGGCTCGTGCATTTCATGCATCACCGCGGCGCATGAGCCATTGATCCGCGCCGCTGCTTTGCTGCACGTTTCCAGTTATTTTGGAGATGTGGTCGCCAATGGGCTCACCACCATTCACGTGTGGGAATCGTTGCGCGCAAAAGTTTCCGAGGAGGAGATCCGCAATTTTTGGGCGCCAATAAGTCCCATGCCGTACATTCCAAAACTCCGCAACACTGGCCAGAAGCTTTTCGCGCTCAGCGGGCGGTACGATCCCACTTTTCCGGATGAATTTTCAGACGAGTTTTTTTCTGCCGCGCGGGCCAACGCAGTGGATTGCGCGCCGCTGCGCCTGCCCTGCGGCCACTACTCGCTGGGCGAAGCGCCATTCAAATGGATTGCTGGCTGGCGATTCGGAAAATTCCTCCAGCGGACGCTTCGGTAACCGGTCTCGTGATCGCGCCGGGCGCCGGGTAATCGAGTAGTGTTTTGGCTTCCTCTCAACTTTCAACTATCAACTCTCGGCCTTTCCATTCAGCGCACGAATTTCTGGAATTCGCCACGCATGATTCGCTCAGCGACTGCGGCGATGTCCGGCGCGAGCGGCCGATCTTTGTGCACTTTCGCCGACACCGACCGCACCAGCGCATGCGCTTTGCGCGCCTCCGTTCCCGTTTGCAGCGGCGCGTGAAAATCGATGCCTTGCGATGCGGCCAGCAGTTCGATGGAAATCACGTTGCACAGAGCTTCGAGCATTCGCCGCAACCGTCGCGCCGCGCTCATCCCCATTGAAACGTAATCCTCCTGGTCGCCGGACGTCGGAATCGAGTCCACGGAATGCGGCGCCGCCAGCGCTTTCATCTCGCTCGCCAGACTCGCAGCGACAACTTGCGCAATCATGAAGCCGGAATTGAGGCCCGGATCAGGCGTGAGAAAAGCGGGCAGCAAACTCGTGTACGGATTGGTCATGTGCTCGATGCGCCGCTCGCAAATCCCCGCAAGCGTGGCCAGTGCAATAGCCACTTGATCCGCAGCCATCGCCAGCGGCTGGCCGTGAAAATTTCCGCCGCTGATCACTTCGCCAGATTCCGCAAATACCAGAGGATTGTCGGTGGCGCTGTTCAGCTCAATCGAAAGCGTCGCGCCCACCTGCGAGAGCGAATCGCGCACCGCTCCATGAACTTGCGGCGTGCAGCGCATGCTGTACGCATCCTGCACGCGCGAATCCTTTTCCGGCGCGCGATGCGATTCGCGAATCTCGCTGCCGCGATTGAGATGCGTCAGGTTCCGCGCCGTGATGGCCTGTCCCGGATACGGCCGAATTCGCGAAATGCGTTCGTCGAATGCGTTCGGGCTGCCGCGCAGCGCATCGAGCGATAGCCCCGCGGCCACGTCCGCCGTGTCGGTCAAGATTTCCGCGTCGCGCACAGCCAGCGAAAGCAGCGCCAGCATTCCTTGCGTCCCGTTCAGCAGCGCCAGTCCTTCTTTTGCTTCCAATTTCAGCGCCGCAATGCCCGCCTGCCGCAGCGCTTCGCCGCCCGGGATTTTCGCGCCTTTGTAAAATGCTTCGCCTTCGCCGATGGCCACCAGCGCCAGATGCGCCAGCGGCGCCAAATCGCCCGACGCTCCCACCGAGCCTTGCGAAGGAATCACCGGCAGCACTCCGCGCGCCAGCATCGCGAGCAGCGTCTCCACAACTACTGGGCGGACGCCACTGAATCCTTTCGCCAGCGCATTCGCGCGCAACGCCATCATCGCGCGCGTTTCGTCCTCCGCCAGCGGTGCGCCCACTCCGCATGCATGGCTGCGCACCAAATTGAATTGCAATTCGCGAATCTGCTCGTGCTGAATTCGCACCGACGCTAGCGCGCCGAATCCGGTATTAATCCCATACGCCACGGTGTTTCCCGATGCGAGCCTTTCAATCACCGCGCGCGAAGCCTCCATACGCTCGCGTGCTGCTGCCGCAAGCGTCACTTCGGCGCCGTCATACACAATTTGGTAAAGCTGGCCCAGCGTGAGATCGTTTCCGGTGAGCGCGATGAATTGTTGCGCCATCAGTCCGCCGTCCGCTCCGTCACTGCATTTGCTGCGTGCGTGAGCGGGAAATATTTTCGGTATTTTTCCGGCAAACTCTTCGGCCGCCCATGGCCGTCGCAAATCACGTGCAGAGTTTCGCCGGTAGCGAGCAGCACTCGTGGCGCGTCCTTAAAAACTTCGTAGCGGAACGTGATGGTGCGCTTGCGCGAGTCCGCAATTTCCGTGCGAATGCGCGCCACATCATCGAATTTCGCCGGATGCTTGTAGGTGCAGTTCGCTTTCGCCACCACTACGAAGCTGTCATCCTCGATTTCCATTTGTTTATAGCTGAATCCCAATTGCCGCATGAACTCGACGCGCGCAACCTCAAACCACACGAAAAAATTCGCGTAGTACACCACGCCCATCTGGTCGGTCTCAGCGTAGCGCACGCGAATGGTCGTTTCTCCGAACGTAGTCATAGCGGCTGTTTCGCAAATCGCCCAAAGTGAATCGCTGAAGTGTACCAGAATCAGCTAGCGTCGTAGTTAGCGCCGCGCTCGATGTCTCCTGTCGAGCCGCCCGGCTTTGTGGACAGTCGGTCTTGCTTTCGACTGTCAACTATTGACTATCAACTGCCCATTTCAGCGTCCTCGCCACTGCGGCGCGCGCTTCTCCAAAAACGCGGAAAGCCCTTCGCGAAAATCAGCGGCCTGGCGAATCTCAGCGCTTTCGCGGATCGCGATGGCCAGGTCCCGCTCGATTTCCTTTTCGTTCCAGCGAAGGATCAGTCTTTTTGTGAGCGTCAGGCTTGTGGGACTCAGCGCTGCAAGCGTGCGCCCCAGCTCGCGCGCCGCATCCATCAACTTTTCTGCGATGACAATTTCAGTGACCAGCCCCAAACGATGCGCTTCCTCGGCGTCGAAGATTTTTCCCGTGAGCAGAAGCTCTCGCGTCACTTTCTCGCCCACTTGCCGCAGCAGAAAAACGGAAACCACCGCCGGCAAAAATCCGATGCGCGCTTCGGTGTAGCCGAATTTCGCCTCGCGCACCGCCAGCGTGAAATCCGCGAGCGTCGCCAGACCCGTCCCGCCGGCGATTGCCGGACCATTCACGGCGGCGATCAGCGGTTTCGGAAAGGAGTAAACGCGATGGAACATTTTGCCCATGCGCTCGGCGTCCGCGGCGTGCTGCTCCTGTGTTTGCGTCGCCAGGTTGCGCAGCGCCTCCAAGTCCATTCCTGCGCAGAATGCATTTCCGGCTCCGGTGAGAATCACCGCGCGCGCCGCGCTTCGCTCCGCCTCATCGAGCGCGTTCAGCAAATCGCCAATCATCCCCGGCGAAATGGCGTTGCGCTTTTCCGGACGATTGAGCGTAATCGTCGCCAGTTCGCCTTCCGCCGCGAATTGGATTGTGCTGTACGTCATTTTGAATATTCAGTTCGGCTTCGGCGCATCCACTTCGTGCGCGTAAGTGTTTCGAATCTCTCCCGTGAGCGCGCACGCCAGCGCCAGCGATTTTGTATCAATTCCGGTCGCCACACCTCGCGCCGAAAGCGTCGTCAGCACAGCTTCCGTCGGAATATTTCCGACAAGCTCGTCGCCCGCGAAAGGACAGCCGCCAAGCCCGGTCAGCGCGCCATCGAATCGCCGGCATCCTGCTTTGAACGCCGCCAGCACTTTCTCCGCCGCGCCCTCGGGCCGGCTGTGCAGATGAACGCCAATTTCCACGCCTGCGACGCAATCTTTCACCGCATTGTAAAGCGCCGCTACATCGTGAGCCGAGGCGGTTCCCACAGTATCCGCCAGCGAGACTGTGCGCACGCCAATGTCTTTCAGCCACACTAGCGTGTCTTCAACAATCTCCGGCCCCCACGGCTCGTCGTAAGGATTTCCAAACGCCATGGAAACATAAACCACCAACTTTCGTTTCGCCTTTTTCGTTTCACGATGCAATGTTTCCACCAGCGTGCGCGATTCCGCGCGCGTCATGTTCGCATTCGCGCGCCGAAAATATGCGGAAATCGAGTACGGATAGCCAACCGTGGTCACTCCCGGAGCCGCCAGCGCCCGCTCTAGCCCCTTTTCATTTACCACAATTCCAATCATCTCCGGCGCGGCGTTACCGCTGGGGAATTTCTTCACCAGTTCGGCCATCACTTCTTCGCTGTCCGCCATTTGCGGAACGTGCTTCGGCGAAACAAAACTCACCGCATCGAGGTGCCGAAAGCCCAGCGAGATTAGCCGGCTCAAATAATCAATCTTTATCCGCGTCGGAATAATTTGCGGCAAACCCTGCCAAGCATCCCGCGGACATTCGATAATTGTGACAGCGTCCATGATTCTTATTGAGTCGACAGTCGATAGTTGAAAGTCAAAAGAAAGCTCACTCTCAGATGCGCCCCACCTTGCATCGCAGGCCATGCAGCATTTTCGCAATCTCCGTGATTTCCTTTACGCACTCCTCACATCTCTTGCTAGGGACCTACCCGAGGTCACGGCTTACCATTAGCAAATACTCCGTTTCAGCGAGCGAACCCTTTGCGATGTTTAGAAAACGGGCGAATTCCGAACTGCTGATTCGCTTCGAGTCTTCCGCAATATTTGTCGGTACTGACAGTGTCGCACGCCTCAGTTGTGAGATGATTCCAACGCTCTTCAGCCGGAAATCGCGATGTCAAACGATACATTTCGAGCGTTAGTTCGTGACTCCGTTGCCAGACCATCAGTTCCGTGAATCGCTGCATCGCCCAAATCCCAGATTCGGTGGTGTCGCTTGCTTTTAACTTTCAACTCTCGATTATCAACTCTAAGTCTGGAGCACTCCGGTTTTAAATTCTGCGACATGCGGATTCAGCGCCGCCGCCTCGAGCGCCTCGATAATCGCATCGCGGGTTTCCGCCGGATCGATGATCGCGTCCACCCACAATCGCGCCGCCGCGTAGCGAGCGTCACTTTGATGTTCATACGTCGTGCGCGTCGATTCGAACAGCTCCTGTTTCTCTTTCTCTGTGATTTTTTTTCCTTCGCGCTCCATTTGCTTCAAGCGAATTTCCACCAGCGTTCCGGCCGCCGATTCACCGCCCATCACCGCGTAGCGCGCCGTCGGCCACGCAAAAATAAATCGCGGATCGTACGCTTTCCCGCACATCGCGTAATGTCCCGCGCCAAAACTACCGCCGCAGATGACCGCAATTTTCGGCACCACGCTGTTGGCCACAGCGTTCACCATTTTGGCGCCCGCGCGAATGATTCCGCTCCACTCCGCCTCTTTGCCGACCATGAAGCCGTTCACGTCGTGCAAAAAAATCAGCGGAATCAAATTCTGATTGCAGTCCAAAATGAAACGCGCGGCTTTGTCCGCCGATTCTGTGTAAATCACGCCGCCGAACTCCATGCGCCGCTCGCCCGTGCCCGGCGCGGCGATCTGCACGTGTTTTTTCTGATTCGCAACGATGCCCACAGCCCATCCGCCGATGCGCGCGAAGCCGCACACCACCGTTTGCCCGAACTCCGCGCGGTATTCCTCCCACTGGCTGCCATCCACAATCCGCGCGATGATTTCGCGCATGTCGTATTGCTTGGCCGGATCGGAAGAGAAAATTCCGTAAATGTCGTCCGCGGAATATTTCGGCAGCTCCGCTTTTTGATGATCGAATGGCGCCCGCGCGCCATGCCCCAGCTTGTCCGCCAGCGCGCGTATCCGCGCAATGCAGGAATTGTCATCCGGCTCGCGAAAATCCACCGTCCCGCTGATTTGCGCGTGCATCTTGGCGCCGCCCAGTTCCTCCGCGGAGTTTTTCTGGCCAATCGCCGCCTGCACCAGCGCCGGTCCCGCCAGAAAAAGCCCGCTGCCTTCGGTAATCAAAATCGTGTCGCACATCACCGGCAAATACGCGCCGCCCGCCACGCACATTCCCATGATCGCGGTGATTTGCGGAATGCCCATCGCCGACATCACCGCATTGTTTCGAAAAACGCGCCCAAAATCGTCCGTGTCCGGAAAAACATCTTCTTGCAGCGGAAGGAAAACGCCCGCCGAGTCCACCAGATAAATTGTGGGAATGTGATTTTCGATGGCGATGTTCTGCGCGCGAATCACTTTTTTGGCGGTCATCGGGAAAAACGCCCCCGCCTTCACCGTCGCGTCGTTCGCGATAATCATCATTTGCCGCCCGGCAACTCGCGCGAGTCCGGTAATCGTCCCCGCGGCCGGCGCGCCTCCCCACTCTTCGTACATTTCGTACGCGGCGTAGAGACTCAGTTCGAAAAAATGACTGCCCGGGTCGATGAGGTTCGCGATGCGTTCGCGCGCGGTGAGGCGATTCTTGTTGTGCTGCGACTGAATGGCTTTCGCGCCGCCGCCTTTGCGAATCTGCTCTTCCTGATTTTTGATTTCCGTCAGGCGGTCTATTAGCGCGCGGCGATTTTTTTGGAATTCCGGAGAGTCTTTTTTGACGTGAGTTTCAATCACCGAATTGGCCAACGCGCGTCCTCGCAAACGGCAGCTCTATCGAGCGGCCAGAAACTCCGCATTGTACCATCAGCGAACTGCTTTGACTTGCGCCGCGCTCTTTGTATAATACGTACCGACAGCGGCTGTTCGCGCTGACTTCCTCGAGGGGGCGCCTATGCGCACGCTTACATCCACGCGGAATAGGTTCGCCTCGGCGCTGCTTTCCTAGCACCGCGTCCGCCTGCCCGCTAATTCAATTTTTCCAGCGCGCTCGATGCGTTTCGCGCTCAAATTAATTTTTCGCTTGCTGGTTTCGCGTTCTCATGGAGGATTGCGTCATGCAATTTGTCGATTTGAATTTAGTCCGTCGCGTGGAACTGGCCGAGGCGCGCATCGGCGAATGGTTAGTACACTCGATGCAACAACGTTTCCCTGAGGTACCTGCAGCCGCGGAGCGGTTTGCCGGAGGCATTGCCACATTCACAGGTGTCGGTTCTCCCACTTCCCAAGTGATTGGCGCCGGTCTCGATGCCCGCGTCACCGGAGCCGAACTGGACCGCCTCGAAAATTTTTTCGAAACGCGCGGCGCTCCGGCCATTCTGGAGCTGTGCAGTTTTGCTGCTCCCTCGTTCGTCGAAATGCTGAACCGCCGCCGTTACACCGTCGTCGAATTTTCCCATGTGCTCCTGCGCAAGTGCGAACGCAACGAACAATTTGACGCCCCGCCCCCCGAAATCTCGATTCGCGAGGTGCGCGACCCCGACGCTTCGCTCTACACCGAAACCGTCGCCAAGAGTTACGCCGAATTCTTCGCGCCAACCAAAGAGCTTCTCGACGTCGTCGAAGGCTTTTGCTATGACCCGCTCGGCCAGTGCTGCCTCGCGCTTATCAACGGTCAGCCGGCGGGCGGCGGGGCTGCCGCTCTCTCGGATGGCATCGGAACGTTAGGCGGCGCAGGCGTTCTTCCCGAATTTCGTGGCCGCGGAATCCAATCTGCGCTCATTGCGGCACGCATGCGATGGCTCGCCGCGCAAAGTTGCGAATGGTTCGTCACCGTCGCGCATCCCGGCAGCGCCTCCCATCGCAACATGGAGCGCTTCGGCTTTAGCGTGGCGTATGCGCGCATGAAAGTGATTCGCAACTGGGAATGACGCGCTGGAGAGGTGGCTCATGCGCTCTGTTTGGCAGGAAAACGTTTGCGAATGAATTCCACAATGTCCTGCGTGGACGTTCCAGGAAGAAAAACCTCCGCTATGCCCGCTTTTTTCAGCGCGGGAATATCCGCCTCCGGAATGATTCCGCCAATCAGCACAGTCACGTCGGTCATTCCTTTTTCGCGCAGCAATTCCATCAATCGCGGACACAGCGCGTTGTGCGCGCCGGACAGAATCGAAAGCCCGATGACGTCCACGTCTTCCTGCACCGCCGCCGACGCGATCATTTCCGGAGTCTGCCGCAGCCCTGTGTAAATCACTTCCATGCCGGCGTCGCGCAGCGCCCGCGCAATCACCTTCGCGCCGCGGTCGTGCCCGTCCAGCCCCGGCTTGGCAATCAGCACCCGTATTTTCTTGTCAGTCATTTCGTCGTTCTATCGAATCAACAAGAATACTTCATCTCGGCGTTCTTTGTGTAGCGTGGCGAAGGGCCCTGCCGGCCAGCGCGCCGGTATATTTCCCGTCATTCACCGCAAGCGTGCCATTCACAAAAATATATTCCATGCCGGTGGGCAAAATTTCCGGCTCCTGATATGTAGCTTTGTCGCTGACCGTCTTAGGATCAAACGCAATCACGTCGGCGATGTAGCCCTTGCGCAGCAGCCCGCGATCCTTCAGCCCCAGCATTTCGGCGGGCTCTAAGCTGCTGACGTGAACCATAAATGGCAGCGTGATCAATTTTTTCTGATAAACGTACATCCGCAATTTGCGCGGAAAAGTTCCATAGAGCCGTGGATGGCCGGGCGATCCGTCGGAGCAAGTCATGTCCCAGGGCTGGCGCATGAAATTGTCAATGTCCTTTTCGCTCATGTTGAAGGAAATGAGGCCGAGGCGATTGTAGGTGCCGTCGCGTGCGCTGGTTTGCAGAATGGCCAGCGCGGTTTCCGCGGACGGAATTTTTCGCGCAGCGGCAACTTGCGCCAGCGTTTTCGCGAACAGCTCCGGCATTTTGTGCGAAGTGAAAAGCAAAGTGTTGGCGCCGCCGCGTCGCTTTATGTTCTGAGTGATTGCGGCGAGAAGTTTTTCGCGCTGCGCCGGATCCGCAAGTCGCGCGGCCCGTTCCGCAAGCGTGCCGGCCTGCGCCCATGGTGGAAGAAGCGCGGCGGCCAGCGCCGTGCCCGAGCCAGTGTAGGGATACTGGCAGGCCATAACTTTTTGTCCCGCGGCGCGCGCGGCGTTTATTTTTGCAATCGCCGGAACGCTCTCGCCCCAAACTTCCGGGCCCAGCGCTTTGATATGTGAAATGTGCACCAGAATATGCGCTTCGCGGCCAATGCGCAGAGTTTCGTCAATCGCGCCGAGCAATCCAATTGAGTAGGAATCTTCGTCGCGCATGTGCGTGTCGTAATATCCGCCGTATTGCGCGGCGACTTTCGCCAGCGCAATCACTTCGTCCGTCTTCGAAAAACTTTGCGGCGCATAAAAAAGGCCCGTGGACATGCCGAACGCGCCCTGCTGCATCGCTTCGCGCACGTAAGCCTCTTCCTGCTTGAGCTGCGCAGGAGTAGGGTCCGCGTCTGCCATGCCCATCACCGCGCGGCGAATGGTGCCAAATCCAGTCAGCAGCACAACGTTCGTGCCGATTCCGCCCTTCTGCCATTTGTCGAGAGTCGCGGCGATGTCGATCGGGCCTTCGCCATCGTTGCCCGTCACCACCGTTGTGACGCCTTGCATGATGTAGTTCAAATTGTTTCGGCGGACGGGATCGCTAAGGTATCCATCCGCGTGCGTGTGCGGATCAATGAAGCCGGGGCAGATGATCAGGCCCTTCGCGTCAATCGCGCGCTTTGCTTGAGTGTGCGTGCTGGCAGCGTCGCCGATAAACACGATGCGGTCACCGCGAATGCCAACGTCAGCGCGTCGCGGTGCCGAGCCGGTGCCGTCAACGATGCGCCCGCCGGCAAGCAGATAATCGAGCTCCTGCGTCTGCGCCGGCGCAGAGCCGAGAGGAATGAGTGACAAAACTCCGATGACGATTGCCGTCAGCGCCGATGCCCTCCACGAACTTAGGTTTGCTCGTATGAGTGTCATGGTTGTAGGGCTGGATTATCCATCAAGCGCGCCAGTTCGGGGCAAAAAGTTCACAATCCAAAAGGATCCGGATCCGCACAGCTTGCTACTCGGCAAGGCGGCGTTCGATGCGGCGGTCAGGGACAAGCCAGATGACCGCGACCGCGATGTAGCAAATCCACGAAATCCACGGACGCACAAACGCCAGCGGGATTGCCGGAACGTAAATGGCGATGGAGATTTTGCCTTTGCGGTCGTTGCCGATGGCTGTGGCCAGCATGGAGGAGCGTCCGTGAAGCGCGAGCAGCGTTCTCACCAGAATGTAGTACGCGATGGCCGCCAGCAGCAGCACCATTCCGTACAGCGCCACAGGCCACGAGGCGAAATGGTCGTCGCCCATCCACGCGGTGGTGAAGGGCACCAGCGACAGCCAGAAAAGCAGATGCAGATTGGCCCACAGCGTCGCGCCGTTCACGCGCTCGACGGCGTGCAGCAGGTGATGATGATTGTTCCAGTAGATGGCGAGGAAGACGAAGCTCAGCACGTAGCTCAAGAACGTGGGAGTGACTTCGCGAAGCGCCGCGAGCGT
>DASYYQ010000164.1:0-3040 GCA_035933545.1 Candidatus Acidiferrales bacterium
GAAACCATTCCGCCGCAATACGACGCCGATGGCGTCAAACATTATCTCGCGTACAAATTCGAAGCGCGGCCCGCTGCGAACGGCTTTTCGAATATGCGCGAGGATAGTTCGGATCCGTTGTGGCTGCTGCTGGGGCTTTCCGGTTTGGTGCTGCTCATCGCGTGCGCCAATCTCGCCAATCTGATGCTTGCGCGCGCCAGTTCCCGCGAACGCGAGGTGGCGGTGCGGCTGGCGCTGGGAGCTTCGCGGACGCGATTGATTGGCCAAATGCTTTCCGAAAGCGCGCTGCTGGCCGTTGGCGGAGCGGTTTGCGGAGGCTTCCTCGCTGCCGGCCTGAGCCACTTTTTAATATCGTTCATCAGCACGCCGAATAACCCGATTTTTCTGGACATGCCCACAGATTGGCGCGTGCTCGGCTTCGCTGCGGGACTCGCCATTCTCACCACGATTCTTTTTGGACTCGCGCCAGCGTTGCGTTCGGGAAACATTCCTCCCGGCGCAGTGCTGAAAACCGGCGGACGCGGCATGACCGCGGGGCGCGAACGCTTCCGCCTGCAGCGAATTCTGGTCGCGTCGCAAGTGGCGTTGTCGCTCGTACTGCTGGCCGGAGCGCTTCTATTTGCGCGCAGTCTGCGCAACCTAATGACGCGCAATCCGGGATTTCAGCAAAACGGCATGCTTGTCACGAATGTCGATTTCACGCGCCTCAACGTTCCCGATGCCCAACGCGAAACGTTTACGCGTAATCTGCTCGAGCGCCTTCGCGCCGTTCCGGGCGTTGCCGCAGCGGCGGCGGCAATGCGTTCTCCGGTCAGCGGAAACAGTTCGAACGACGAGATCCTTGGTGACCGGCTCGCCAAAGAAGGCTCGGCATGGGAGGACTACGTCAGCCCCGGCTATTTCGCAACGATCGAAGATCCCATTCTCATGGGACGCGATTTCAATCTGAACGACACGGCCAACTCGCCCAAAGTCGCCATCGTGAATCAATCGTTCGTCAAAAAATTCCTGAAAGGCGCGAAAAGTCCGATTGGGCAACAATTTCGCGTCCAGGAGGCGCCCGGACACCCCGAGCCGTACCTTAGCGTGGTGGGCGTGGTGAAGGATTCCGTGTATAACGACATGCATGCGCCCATGGTTCCCGTGATGTATTTCCCGCACGCGCAAATCGAGCCGCCGTTTACCTATCCCGGTGCGGTGTTTCTGATTCGCTCGCGCGTCGGCATGACTGGCCTGGTGAATTCCGTGAAGGACACCATCACCGGCGTGAATCCGGAAATGGACATTGAATTCAAGTTGCTACGCACGCAAATTCGCAATTCGCTCCTGCAGGACGAACTCATGGCCACGCTGTGCGGGTTTTTTGGCGCTTTGGCGGTCCTGCTCGCGGCCATTGGACTCTACGGAGTGATTTCCTATACAGTAGCGCAGCGCACCAACGAAATCGGCATTCGCATGGCGCTGGGCGCGCAACGCGGCGGCGTGATTCGGCTGATCCTCGGCGAAGTGGCCGTGCTGATTGCGATTGGCGTGGTAGTCGGCGCGGGACTGACGCTCGCGGGCAGCAAAGCGGCCAGTTCGCTGCTCTTCGGATTGAAAGCGCGGGACCCGCTCACGCTGGCGCTGGCGGCAATCCTGCTCGCGGCCATCGGCTTCGCCGCCAGCTTCATTCCCGCGCGCCGCGCTTCGCGCCTCGACCCCATTTCCGCGCTGCGCTATGAATGACTTGTAGCTTATGTCCCCGACTCGATGGTTTTTATCGGGACTGACATGAGGTTTCTGCGCTCCTTGTTAATTTGCGATTTGTCGCGCGGAACAGGCTCGCATCAGCACGCAAAGGACGCGGCGGGACGTGAAACGCCTCACGTCCGTTGCGGAAAATCACCGCAACGCGACGTGAGCGACAGGAGGACCAATGAACACGCTGCTGCAGGACATTCGCTACGGATTGCGCATGCTGGCCAAGTCGCCGGGCTTCGCGGCGGTGGCGATTTTGACGCTGGCGCTGGGCATTGGCGCGAACACCGCGATTTTCAGCCTGATTGACGCGGTGATGCTGCGCTCGATTCCCGTCGAGGATCCGCAGAGCCTGGTGGTGTTCAACTGGCTGGCAAATAAAAATCCGGACTATCACAGCTATAGCAACTACGGCGATTGCGGACGCCGGCCGATGGGAGGGCACAGTGGATGCTCGTTTTCCATGCCGCTCTTTAAGGCCATGCGGGAACAGGCAAACACTTTTTCCGGCCTTGCGGCGTTTTGCGGGCCGATTCCATTTGATTTGAGCGGGAATGGCTCGGCCAGCATTGCGCGCGGCGAAATTGTTTCCGGTGATTTTTTCTCGACGCTGGGCGTGCCGACGATTGTCGGGAGACCGCTGGGGCCGGGGGATGATTCAGAGCACGCTTCTCTGGCGATAGTGCTGAGCTACAACTACTGGCAGAGCGCATTTGGCGGCGAACGCAGCGCCGTCGGCCGCACGGTGCGCATCGACAATGTGCCTGTCGAAATTGTGGGCGTGGCCAGTCCGAAATTCACCAATCTCGCGCCCGGAAAAACGCAGGATTTCTTTTTGCCGCTGGAGGCCACGAGCCAGGTGAAGCCGTCGTGGTTTGGAAACGATGACACGCTGAACGATCCCTATTCCGTTTGGCTGGTGATGGTGGGACGACTGAAGCCGGGTGTGCCGATTGGCCAGGCGCAGGCGGCGGCGAGCGTGATTTTCCGCAATGAAATGCTGCATGGCGCGAAGCCGCTGTCGAAAGCGGCGGATAATCCGCGAATTTCGCTGGCGCCGGTGAACGAAGGGCTGAGCGGCCAGCGCGGGCAGATCTCTTTGCTGCTGTACGTGATGATGATTGCTGTGGGCGCGATTTTGCTGATTGCGTGCGCGAACGTGGCGGGGCTGATGCTGGCGCGTTCTGCGGCGCGGCAAAAGGAAATGGCAGTGCGTTTGGCGCTGGGCGCGGGACGCACGCGCGTGATTCGGCAGTTGCTGACGGAAAGCGTGATGCTTTCGATCGTGGGCGGCGCGCTGGGA
>DASYYQ010000001.1:0-11095 GCA_035933545.1 Candidatus Acidiferrales bacterium
TCACTTCGAAAATGTCCTGCTGGCGCGGAAACGACATTTCCAAGTCGAGCTGCGTGAATTCCGGCTGACGGTCGGCGCGCAAATCCTCGTCGCGAAAGCAGCGCACGATCTGAAAATAGCGGTCCATCCCGCTGATCATCAAAATCTGCTTGAAGATTTGCGGCGATTGCGGCAACGCATAGAACTGCCCATGATGAATCCGGCTCGGTACCAGATAATCGCGCGCGCCCTCGGGAGTCGAACGCGTCAGCATCGGCGTCTCGATTTCATAGAATCCCAAATCATCGAGCGCCTTGCGAATCTCGAACACCACGCGATGCCGCAGCGCGATATTGCGATGCGGTTTGCGGCGCCGCAGATCGAGATAGCGGTAACGTAGTCGCGTTTCCTCGTTCGCGTTCGTCTCGTCCTCGATTTGAAATGGCGGCGTCTTCGCGTTATTCAAAATGTGAACGCGCATCGCCATCACTTCCACGTCGCCCGACGCCAGCTCCGGATTTGGCCGCTGCCGCCGGAACACGCGCCCCTCCACCGCCACCACGTATTCTGGACGCACTTCGTCCGCCTTCGCGTGCGCCTCTGAATACTGGTCGCGATTGCACACCACCTGGCAAATTCCCGCGCGGTCGCGCAAATCGAGAAAAATCAACTGCCCCAAATCGCGCCGCCGGTGCACCCAGCCCATCAGCACCACGTTGCGTCCCGCATCCGCCACGCGCAAATCGCCGCAATATCCCGTCCGCTTTAGCTCACCCAACGAATCGAACAATTCGTATCTCCCCTCGAGCTTTTAGTTTGAAAAAAGCCGTTCTGCAAATGGAAGCTAATGAGAGAAAGTGATTCGCGAATAGTGCCCCGCGATATATCGAACGCGTCTTCCTACAAATATCGTTCACACAAAATTCTCACGTGGTGCGCCGTGTGCCCCACCGCGAGAAAAGCCAGAGCGCGCACCGTAAATGGCTTTTCGCTCGCAATTCCACTTCGCATCCACGCGTCGGTGGGCAAATTCCTGAAAAGCGAAAGCGTGGCGAGCCGCACGCGTTGGAACTCCTCGACGTGCGCAGTCCACGAAACCCCGTCGGCTGCTGCGCCGGAGACGGCCACGTTCTGGTCGAAACTCGGCAGCGGAGTTTCAAAGCCACGGGCAAACCACAGCGCGCGAAATGCGAAAAGCCTTTCCGTGTCGCTGAGGTGGTTCAGGACTTGCCGGATGCTCCATTTGTCCGGCGCGTAGCGGTGCAGCGATTTCTCCTCCGAAATTGTTGCGAAAAATGCCGGCGACTCTTCGAGTTGCCCTTCGAGCGCGCCCAAAACATCGTCGCCCGCAACCTGGTCTATGTAAGTGAAATAGTACGGCGCTGCCTCGCCTCTCTCCGGCCGCCCTACAACGCTTACTTTCTCGCGACTCGCTCCTGCTGTCATGTCGCCTCCTTCGCGCGCTTCCGCGTAAACCCGCCTCAGTTTCCAGGCCCTTCCTTCGTCAGTACGGGTGGACGAAAAAAATCCACCAGCGCCTCCTCCGAGATTTTCTCCTGCTTGCCGTCCGCGAGGCGCTTGATTGTCAGCATATCAGATGCAATTTCGTCCTCGCCGATGATTAAAACGTAACGCGCGCCCATTTTATCCGCGCGTTCGAGGGCTTTGCGGAATTTCATCTCCTCGGGGGGCAGCTCGACCGTGTGCTTTTCTCCGCGCAGCACGTGCGCCAGCCGCACCGCCGTCGGATAAGCGCGCTCGCCCATCCACGCTACAAAAACGTCAACCGGCCGCGCCGCGCGAATCTTCTTGGCTTCCTGAATTGCATCGATAAAGCGGTCCTCGCCCAGCGCAAATCCAATTCCCTTGATTCCCTTCGGTCCACCGAGCATTTCGACCAGCCCGTCGTAGCGCCCGCCGCCGCACAGAGCATTTTGCGCGCCCAGAATCGGACTCGTAATCTCGAACGTCGTCCGCATGTAATAGTCGAGCCCGCGCACCAGCCGCGGCGATTCGGTGAACGGCACTTCGCGCAGCTTCAATTCTTTTTTGAGCTTCTCGTAATGCTCGCGGCAATCCACACACAGGTGCTCCGAGATTTTCGGCAGCCTCTCGATGATCGCCTGCTCCTCCGGCAATTTCGAGTCCATCACGCGCAGCGGATTCGTTTCGACGCGCCTCTGGCTGTCCGGCCCGAGCTTGCTGAAAATTTCCGGCTCACGCAATTTCGCTCGCAGCAGCTCCACGTACTTCGGCCGGCAGCCCTTTCGTTCTGGCGTATCCGGGCATCCAATCGAGTTAATCAGCAGCGTGTATTTCTCGATCTGGCAGCGCTCCAGCAGATCCGTCAGCATCTGGATTAGCTCCGCATCAATCGCTGGCGCGTCCGACGTGCCCAGCACCTCCGCGCCAATCTGATAAAACTGCCGGTAACGCCCCTTCTGCGGCCTCTCCCGCCGAAACATCGGCCCAATGTAGTAAAGTTTCTGATCCCCCGGCCGCGTGTGCATGCCGTGCTCGATGTACGCCCGCACAACAGAGGCCGTCGCCTCCGGCCTCAACGCCAACAAATCTCCAAGCCTGAACCGGCGAACCCAGTCCTTGATTTCAGCAGCCATGGGGCCGGTTTCCCGTTCGCCTTGCGGTATAGCAATCTGGAACCTTTCCCGCCAAACCTGGACTTCTTCCAAAGCTTTCGCGTTTTCCGGCGTTCTGGGAGCATGACCCTTCTCAAGAGCTTCCTTCGCGAAGCCCAAGAACCGCGCCGTTAGAGAATTGAATTCGCCGCACGTATCATAGCCACTCGTAGGCCGCGTCCAAGTAATAATAGCCGTACGGTATCGAGACAATTCGGTAGTCTCAAAATCTTCAAAGGAATACATTTCTTTATTTACTACATCCGTGTCGCCGCCCACAGCGCGCGCAAACAGTTCCGTCTCCTCGAAAATCGGCGTGCGAATTTCGCCAAAGTTGTACGACTCCATCACGCCCCGCGCCGTCTTCTCGAACCAATTCCACAGCGCCGAATCCGGCGGCAAAATGTCCCGCGTCCCTTTAATCGCCTTGAACTTCCGGCGCTCGATTTCCTGTTTTGGCGTTTCGCTCAATCCCAATCCTTGACTTCACATTACAAGTGGCTAGTGGCTAGTGGCGAGTGGCGAGGGAGCAGCGAGCTTTCGTTTTAGGGCGATCAACATCTTCTGAAGTTGATCGATCTCCTCCAGAGCGGGCGCCACATCCTCTGTTTTCGCAAATTGAAGTTCAGTACTCAATAGAATCTGTGTTTCCAATTCAGCTAATGATCCCTCTGCGTGAGAGAGGAATTGCAAGAACTCCTTGGTTCCACGCCTTGCTTGGCCTTCTGCTATGTTAGAAGGCACAGAGACGGCGGCCCGGCGCATTTGTGCATTAAGGCCAAAGCGCTCGTCGGATGGAAACTTTGCGGTCAACTTATACACTAATTTTGTCAGGGCCATTCCTTTTTGCCACACCAGCAAGTCCTTATAGTGTCTTGGTTTCGAGCCTGCGGCCATAAATCTTTGCTCGCCACCTCCCAAGGCGTCACAGCTTTTGCTGTTGAAGTTTCTCGCCACTCGTCACTCGCCACTCGCCACTTCGTTCGCATAGGTATTCTTGTACTCGACGTACCTCGCCGCGTAATCATCAATCGAACGCTGATCCTCATCGCTCAACACACGCCGAACCTTCCCCGGATGTCCCATAAAAAGACTCCCCGCCGGCACAATCATTCCTTCCGTCACCAGCGTTCCCGCCGCCACAATCGACCCCGTGCCAATCCGCGCCCCATTCAAAATAATCGCGCCCATCCCAATCAGGCATCGCGACTCAATCGTGCAGCCGTGCAAAATCACGCCATGCCCAACGGTCACATTGTCGCCCAACACCAGCGGATGCTCATCGCGCATCACGTGCAGCACCGACCCGTCCTGCACATTTGTGCGCGCCCCAATCCGCACGTAATGCACGTCCCCGCGAATCACCACCCCCGGCCAGACGCTCGATTCTTCGCCAATCTGCACGTCCCCAATGACCGTCGCCGCCGCGTCCACATACGCCGACGCGGCCACCTGCGGCGCCTTCCCGCGGTACGCCCTCAGCAACTCGGGCTCCCAGCTTTCTTGCGATTCGTTCTTAGACTTCTCCGCGAGCTCGTCACTAGTTTTGCGTCTTTCCTAGCCACTAGCCACTCGTCACTAGCCACTGTTTTTTTCAACCGAACAGCGAAAGTAACACACGCTTTTCCGCCTGACAACCCGCCCGGAAGGAAGGTGGTCAGCCTGGCATGCATGTCCGAGCAGAGCGGCGTGGGCGTTGACGTGCTAATATCCATTCCACAGGCCTGAGTCGAAGCCTTTTCGCTGTTGGTAGCCGAGTCTTTTTCCAGAGCTCATCCGTAGTACGAACGTTGTACGAATTTGACAGGCAACTTTGGTTTCGCACGTTGCGAAAATCGCCTTACTTCGCTGGGTAGTTTTGGGCAGCACAGGAGGCCGCCATGGAAGACATTCGCGTCAGGCTCTCGGTGTTATGGCTGTTTGCGACGCTCAACTATATCTATGCCGATGTGTTCTTCTGCATTGACGTCTTGGGATCGAAGAAAGGCAGTATCAGCATTATCCATTTCTCCCCGGGAGCGTGGCTAGGAATCGCGATGCTCATGGAGATCCCCATGGCGATGATTCTGCTGTCGCGTATCCTGAAGCCCAGAGCAAACCGCTGGGCGAACATCGTCGCGGGCATCATCGAAACCGCCGCGGTTCTCTTGGCCCAAATCATCGGTCCAATCTTTCATCTCACGGAAACAAGCTCTTACTATTTGTTTTTTGGAGTGCTGGAAGTGGTTTGTACTTCGCTGATCGTTTGGTACGCATGGAGATGGCCGAGAGAAACCGCCGCCCGATTCGAGCCTGCCGGCCAGCCGTCGTCCCTCTCAGCAATTGAGCTCCGCTAATATCGGTAACGGTTGATGAGCCGCTGCCCACAGCAGACGTTCTAGGTAATTCCTTCGTGTGGTCCCGGCTAATCGGAAACCGACCCACTGCCGGTCGCATCCTTCCGATCGCCCTTTATCCGCGCGAAGCTTCCGGAGGTCGGGACCTGCCTGCCGCAGGCAGGCTTCAGCGCTGACATAACAAACGCCTTCAGCTTTCTTCCTTTTGCGCGCCTTATCCGCGCAGGGTAGTCCGCTTTTCACGATCACGCGCAGCCAGTCGCGGCATCATTTAGGCACGCCACCGTAAACTTCTTGGCCCCAAATTTGCCACATCAACCCATAATACAGAACATCCATGCTCCAGCAATTCTTCCAAGGTTTCCAGCTTGTTCACTTCGTGTTCTTCGCCGTTGCTGCTGTCGGATTTTTAATTTTCTGGTCTCGCACACGATTCTGGCTCCCGAAGTACGCGCACGTGCTTGCGGCCATTGCGCTTCTGATAGGCATTTGGTGCGCTTCCACGATTCCGGACGACGCCCCCATCAGCAAAAATGGACCGTTAGCCAAGTTTCTACTCGCGCTCGCGTTGCCCGCTATGGTCTATTTCTTTTTCGTTTTTTACGGCGGCCAAAAAGCCGCGTTCAGGCGAAAGCCCAAAAGCGCCACGGAGATTGCAGATATAATCGAACGCTTCCTGAACCATGGGCATCTCTATCCTGCGGAATGGAATGACTTCGTATCGCGTGCGCATCCGGATACAAGATTAGAGTCATATCGCAAAAGATGTGCGGACTTAACGGCACAAATTGATTCTTCCACGTGGAATTCGCAAGATCTCAAAACGCAAACCGAGCTTCAAAGCATTGTCCATGAGCTTCGGATGCTCTGACGTCGATGCAGGTCCGCCGCCGTGGCTACCCGCGCAGCGCAACGCGCCTTTTAGGGGGTCGGAGCCTGCCTGCCGCAGGCAGGCTTCAGCTCCGACATAAAGAACGCATCGGCCGATTTCTTCCTATCGCGCGCCTCACCCGCGCGAAGTAGTTGCTTTTCATCGTCTCGGTGCCGAATAAGCGTCCAAACAAAACAGCCATCTGCTAAACTTCAACCCAACATGCAACGTTCCCGGGCGCGGTCAAAATCATTTCGTCGCTCCGCGCTCTCTTTTCTTCTCTATGCACTTGCCGTCATTTTGATCTGCGCCCTCGTCGCCTGCGGCCCCGACAAATCCACCCAATCCGACGCCCAGCTCGGCCTCACCGCCGAGCAATCCGCCGGACGCCAAATCTACAACCAGCGCTGCGCCGTCTGCCATTACGCCTACTCTTCCCGCGGCTCCAAAGGCCCTAGCCTCAAAGGCGTCTTCCAACGCAAATTCCTCCCCAGCGGCCTCCCCGCCAACGACCGCTTCGTCACCCAAACCATCATCAACGGACGCGGCATGATGCCCGCCGCCGGCTACACCCTCTCCGACGACCAGCTCCGCGCCCTCCTCGCCTACCTCCACACTTTGTAACCGGCAATCCCGCATCGCAGCTTTCGATCCGCGATTTTGACCTGCTCCGTTTTTCCTTGACTCTTAGTTAACTTTCCGGTATACAAGTGTTTCGGCTGGAAGATCAGCCGGGCAGTTTCGTGCGAGGGAATGTAAGCCGCCTTCTTGGCGGCTTTTGACTTTTATGGGGGTCGAAAGGGCCACTTTTGGCCCTTATGAGAAGCAAGTAAACGGGCGAATCCGGCGGCATGACGAAAATGGTAACATTTCGTAACATGAAGCCGCCAAGACGATGAAAAACAGTGACTTGCATGACAAAAACAGCCAAAAATTCTAATCGGTACACAAAACCACAGTCCCAAACAGTCAAACTACTGAAAACAAATCACATAAAAATTTCTAATCGAGACAAAAATCGCATTTTTTGCATCAGTGACTTTCGGCTGATTTTCAGCAAGAAACGAGGAGTTTCATCGTTCAAAGGATCTGGATATTCGGCGATGCCGCAGCCGCCCGGCTCTGGTCAGCCAGACGCGCCTCCAGCGCCCGCGCCACGGCAAAAATGCTCTTCGCGCCCGGAGCTTCTTCGCCTTGCGATGCCACCGGCTTTCCCGTGTCGCCGCCAATCCGAATCTGCGGATCAATTTCGATCTCGCCGAGCAGCGGCACGCTGAACGTCTTGGCCATGCGCTCGCCTTCTCCGTGGCCAAAAACGTCAATGCGCCCTTCGCAGTGCGGGCAGGAAAAATAGCTCATGTTCTCGACGATGCCGAGAATTTCGACGTTCACCTGGCGGAACATTTCGATCGCCTTGCGCACATCGGCCAGCGCCACGATGGAAGGAGTGGTGACAATCACCGCGCCCGATAGAACCACCGTCTGCACCAGCGAAAGCTGCACGTCACCTGTGCCGGGAGGCAAATCGATAATCAAATAATCCAATTCGCCCCATTGCACGCTGCGCAAAAATTGTTGCATCACGCCGTGCAGCATCGGCCCGCGCCAAATCACGGGACGGTCGCCGGGATTGAGCAGCCCCATGGAAATCATCTTCACGCCGTAGGCTTCTACGGGAATGATGATGTTTTCGGCCAGCGCTTGCGGCGGCGCGCTTGTTCCCAGCATCAATGGGACGTTCGGGCCATACACGTCGGCATCGAGCAGCCCGACCTTCGCGCCCATTTCTTTGAGCGCGATGGCCAGATTCACCGCGATGGTGGTCTTTCCGACGCCGCCTTTGCCGCTGCCGACCGCGACCAGATTTTTCACACCGACGATGGGCTGCTTTTCTTGCAAGCGCCGTCCGCCGGGGGTAGTGGCTTCGAATTTCAGTTCGAGCGATTGCACGCCCTGCAATCGCGCGAGGGCGCCGCGAATGTTGCGTTCGAGGACTTGCCGATACGATTCTTCGGGCCGCAAAAGCGAAACGACCAGCGAAATTGCGCCATCGCGCACGACGAGACTGCGCACAAGATTTAGCGAAAGAATGCTGCGATGATGTTCGGGGTCTTCGGCGGCGCGCAGCGCATCGTAGACGACGCCTTCGGTCAGTTTATTCGGGCCGGGATTGCTGGAGTCAGGAGCCAAGCGCATCCTCTCAGTGAATCATTTGCGCCGCAGCGCGAACATTCATCATAGGACGCCCGTGCTGCGAGAGCAACCTGCACAAATAGCGGCTTTTGCGCGAAGCGCGGCGAACGCGTACAATGATTCTATAAGCGATGATAAAAACGAGAATGCGAGGGGACGTATCCCGCATCTAATCCACTAGAATGTAGGAGACCTGCCTGGTAGCAGGTTGGAACCAATCCGTGAATCAGCGAAATCTAAGGGCGCACACACGCGATGGATGCAGATAAGTTTGTTGAAAATGTAATAGCGGTATTCGTCGGGACGAAGCACGAGCGCGACATCAAGAAGCTCGAGTCCACGATTGCCGCGATCAATGCGCTTGAGCCGGAGATGCAACAGCTCGATGACGACGATTTCCGCCTGCGCACCGCGGAACTGAAGCAGCGCGTCACTTCGGAACTCGAAGGCCTAGACCTTCGCGACGAAACCTACCGCCCCAAAATGCAGGAGGCGCTCGCTAAAGTTCTTGTGCCGGCATTTGCGCTGGTGCGCGAAGCGGGACGCCGCAAACTTTCCATGCGTCACTTCGACGTGCAGCTCATCGGCGGAATCGTCCTCAACGACGGCAAGATCGCCGAAATGAAAACCGGCGAGGGGAAAACGTTGGTCGCCACTTTGCCGGCCTACCTGAATGCGCTGACCGGACGCGGCGTGCACATCGTCACCGTCAACGATTACCTGGCGCGGCGCGACGCCGAATGGATGAGCCCCATTTACAAATTGCTTGGGCTCACCGTCGGTGTGATTGTTCATGACTTGGACGACGTCCAGCGGCGCGCTGCCTACGAAGCGGACATCACCTACGGAACGAATAACGAATTCGGCTTCGACTACCTGCGCGACAACATGAAATACGATTTGAAAGATTGCGTGCAGCGCGGGCACAACTTCAGCATCGTCGACGAAGTGGACTCCATTTTGATTGACGAAGCCCGCACCCCGCTGATTATTTCTGGCCCCGCGGAAGAATCCACCGACAAGTATTACAAGATCGACAAAATCGTTCCCAAGCTGATCAAAGACATTGATTTCACGCTGGACGAAAAACACAAGACCGCCACACTCACCGAAGAAGGCGTGGCGAAGTGCGAGCGCTTGCTGAGCCTCTCGAACATGTACGACCCGCAGAACCTGGAGACCATTCATCACGTGTATCAAGGCTTGCGCGCGCACACGCTGTTTACAAAAGACGTGGATTACGTGGTCAAAGAAGGTGAAGTGGTCATCGTCGATGAATTCACCGGCCGGCAAATGCCCGGCCGCCGCTGGTCCGACGGTTTGCACCAGGCCATCGAAGCCAAAGAAGGCGTGAAGATCGAGCGCGAGAATCAGACCCTTGCCACCGTCACCTTCCAGAATTATTTCCGCATGTACAAAAAGCTTTCCGGTATGACCGGAACCGCGGAGACGGAATCGAAAGAGTTCGCGAAAATTTACGGCCTTGACGTCGTCGTGATCCCCACGAACAAGCCGCTCATTCGCATCGAGAACCCCGACGTCGTCTACCGCACCGAGGCGGAAAAATTCGAAGCCGTAGTCAACGGCATCATGCAGGAAAACGGCTCGTACGCGGCGGGCATCAAGCAGTTGCACGAAAGCGGCCAGCCCGTGCTCATCGGCAGCATCTCCATCGAAAAATCCGAAAAAATCGCGGAGTTATTGAGAAAGCACGGCATTCCCCATCAGGTGCTGAACGCGAAACAGCACGAGCGCGAAGGCCGAATCGTCGCGCAGGCGGGACGCAAAGGCGCGGTCACCGTTTCGACCAACATGGCCGGACGCGGAACCGACATTCTGCTCGGCGGAAATCCGGAAGCCATGACGCGCGAGTACTGCCTGAAAAACAAATTGGCGCTGCCCTATGCGCCGGCAGGCTCGGTCATTGGAAATGGCGACGAAGCGGCCCCACAAAATGACGCGGAAGCAAAACCCGCCACTGAAACGGCGGAGGAAGCTTCGCAATCAAATGCCGCGCCCGCCGCAGGCAACGGCGCGAGCGCCGGCAGCGTGCCCATGGTTTTGTTCCAGCAGGAAGGCAGAATTTTTCAGGTGCCGCTCGACCAGTGGAAACCGGTCTACGATCAATTTGCCGAGCAGTGCCGCACTGAACACGACGAAGTGATCGCGCTCGGCGGTCTGCACATTCTGGGGACGGAACGCCACGAAGCGCGACGCATTGACAACCAGCTCCGTGGCCGTGCGGGACGTCAGGGTGATCCCGGCTCTTCGCGTTTTTTCCTCTCGCTTGAAGACGACTTGCTGCGAATTTTCGGCGGCGAGCGCGTGCAAAAGTTCATGTACATGCTGGGCATGAAGGAAGGCATTCCCATCGAATCGCGGCTGATTTCCAAGCGCATTGAAAACGCGCAGAAAACCGTCGAGGCGCAGAACTTCGAAGCGCGCAAACACCTGCTCGAATACGACGACGTGATGAACAAGCAGCGCGAAACGATTTATTCCATTCGCCGCGCGGTGCTGGAAGGAAAAGATCAGAAGGAAGACATACTCGCGCTCACGGAAGATCTAATGAGCGAACTGCTGGATGAATTTTGTCCGCGCGAGCAGCACGCCGATCAGTGGAACGTGCAGCAGCTTTCCGTCGAAGTGCTGAATCAGTTCGGACTCGACATGAAGACCGCTGGGATTGACGCCTCGCAGATGAATCACGATCAGTTGCTCGATGCGCTCATCGAAAAAGCCAAAGCCCGCTATGAAGACAAAGAAAAACAGTTCGGCACGCAAATGCTGCGCTGGCTGGAGCGGCACATCACTCTCGACATCGTCGACGCGCAATGGAAAGACCATCTGCTCACCCTCGACCATTTGAAGGAAGGCATCGGCCTGCGTGGCTACGGTCAAGTGGATCCGCTGGTCGAGTTCAAAAAAGAGGGATTCAAGCTTTTCGAAGACATGATGGGGCGCATCGACACGGAAACGATTCGCTTCCTCTACCTCATGCAGCCCGCGCGTCCGGAAGAAGAAGCCAAACAGATCGAGCGCCGGCAGCGTCGCGCGCAGCAGGATTTGCAGTTCCAGAC
>DASYYQ010000078.1:0-21147 GCA_035933545.1 Candidatus Acidiferrales bacterium
GAGAGCGGCGCGCTCATGGCCCGCCGCGGGGTGCAAAAAGTTGTCGAGGAATTTCAGCGTCTCGGCGGAACCTACCAGATTGCTGAAGCCGAAGCTCCCTCCGGCCATGGAACGATTGCCGCGCTGGCGACCTGGAGCGGCGAATCTCTGCGCGCCGGCGCTTACATCTTCGCCTGCGGCGCGTGGCTCGCAAAAGTTTTTCCGGAACTCCTCGGCAGCCGCATCTTCCCTTCACGCCAGGAAATTTATTTTTTCGGCGTGCCCGCGGGAGACAAAAGCTACTCGGCCGGAAATTTTCCTGCCTGGCTCGACACCACCGCCGAAATGTACGGTATTCCCGACGTGGAAGGCCGCGGCTTCAAAATCGCCAGCGATGTTCATGGCGCCGCGGTGGATCCCGACAAGATTGAGCGCGTCGCAGGCGAAACTCTGCCGCTCGTGCGCGATTATCTTCGCCGGCGATTTCCTGCTCTTCGCGACGCGCCGGTGATCGAATCACGCGTCTGCCAGTACGAAAACAGCTCGAACGGCGATTTCCTCATCGATCGCCATCCGGATTTCGACAACGTGTGGCTCGTCGGCGGCGGCTCCGGCCACGGATTCAAGCACGGCCCGGCGCTTGGCGAATACGTTGCGCGCCTTATTCTCGACGGCGGCAAAACGGATGAGCGCTTCTCACTGAGCACCAAGCAAACGGTTCAGTCCCGCACCGTACACTAGCGAACGCAATCTCTGTTCTTTCCGCGCAAAAACAAAAAACGCGGCGAAACCTCTCCTGCGCTTCGCCGCGCTCTCTTTTTTCGCCCGCGCGCTTCGCGCTATGCCGTTTGCCCGAACGCCGCCTTCACGTGCGGCTTGAACATATACACCAGAATCCAAACGTCGATCGCCAGAATGATCAGTTGCCACACCAGCAGAGCCATCACTCCCATGTGCATCGCCCGGAAAAGTCCCATAACTCCGAAAAGCACGCTAATCGCGACGAGCACAATGGTCAGCAGCCGACCCCAGCCTCGCAATTTCAAGAGGCCGACTCCGTTGACCACATAGAGAACCGCCAGAACCAGGCACGCTACACCGGCAAAAGCTCCTAGCGCGGCCAACGGTCCCCCTAGTCCCCGCCCGCCTGCCATTCCTGCCAAGCCTGCTGCTCCCATCAAGAACATAACGCACGCGCCTAGAAGCAGAACCGCCGCCCCAAGGAAGCTCAGCACCGCCAATATCGTGACCCCCGTTGGACGCTCCATCTGTCACCTCCGAGTGGAATGCTTCTGCACATAAGAAGCCGGGGCACCGTATGAAAGGGGCCTGTATGGCCGGAAAACTACACGCCTCGCTGTGCGCCGTCAAGCAAACTTTTCCAGCAGTTGCCCTCAAATCTGTACGCCGGCGCAAGCCTTTCCGTACTCTGCGCCTGCACTTACTCGACGATGATCCGATCGGCCCACTCCACCAGCGAGACAAAAGTCGCCGGCGTGCCGAATTTTGCGCCCCAATCCTCTAAGTCCTTTTCCGTGACCCCACGGGCACGGGAGCAAGCCCCTCAAGAAAATACCGGGATTCGTTTTGCCACAATTTTTTCGCGCGTCTCCCTCAACGACGGCCATCCCATTGGAAAGATCGCATCCGCCGTCGCCTTACGCATTAAATAGGTGGCCTCACCGACGAGGAAAATTTGGATTTCGTGGCCGGCGTCCGCGAGCACCAGGCCATGCAGAAACGGAAACGACGCTCTGGTGGGGTCGTCAGATCCCCAGGCACTTTTCATCATAACCTTCAGCCTTCTTTTTTCCGGCGCTTGCGCCTTGGCCGCCGTCAGCGCGCAAACAGAGGAAACCCAGCGAGCCACGGGAAAAGTTTTCGCCGCTCCATGATTCACCTCCAAACGGAATACACTTCAATTAGGAAGCCGGGGAGCACCGTATGAAAAACAAACAGGGCCTTTATGGCGGGAAACCTACACGCCTCAGCGCGCGCCGTCAAGCAAACATTTTTCCGCGCGTGGCGGCTCGACGCTTAATTTTAGTCAAGCTTTCGCGTTTTGTTTTTCCCGCGCTTTTTGCCGCGCCCCGCGCCAGTAAAGCGCCAGCCCGACCAGCACCGTACCGACGGTCCCGCCAATCACCTTTGCCAGAAAACTGAATTTGTCGGTCGCTTCTCCCGGCGGAATAAACGACAACGCGATGCCCAGCGCGGTAATCGAAAATCCCAGCCCACCCGCGATCCACGCGCCTACAATTCCTCCCGGAATCAGCACTACGTGCTCGTTGCTGCGCCGGTCTTTGCGATACGCCAGCTTGATGGCCGCCGCGTACATATACAAAAACGGAATGAAATACAGAATTACCGCCGCGTCCACCACCACTTGATACGCTGTCGCCGCCGTCGCCTGAATCTGCGCCAGCAGCAGGATGATGCAGGAAAGCACCGCCTGCACCAGAATCGAAATGTACGGCGTGCGCCACTTCGGGTGAATTTTGCCGAACGCCTTCGGCAAGTGCCGGTCGATTCCCACCACAAACGGAACGCGCGCAATCCCGGCCACAGTCGAACCGACTCCACCCGAATTTCCTACGCTCACCAGCAGCGCCGCTATCATGCCAACGAAGCCAATCTTCAACAGCGTCGATCCCGAGGTCAGCGCCTGAAACACTCCGCTCAGCGGATTCACTTGCTGCGCCGGAATCAGCGCCAGCACCGCGATTGTCCCGACAATGTAAATGAACGCCACCGCCGCGCCCGCGCCCCACACTGCGCGCGGCAAAGTCTTGCGTGGATTGCGCACCTCCTCGCTCATCGCCGAGACCAGCTCAAATCCCGCGAACGCAAAAACCATCTGTGGCCAGAAATTCACGGTGGCCTGATTCCACACTGGCATCATATTTTTCAAAGTGAAATGCGTCGCCGACCCGTGCGTCGCCCAAACCCACGCGGCGATTCCGACCAGCATCAGCAGCGGGGTATAAGTCAGCACGCCGCCGGCGTTTTGCAGCCATTTTCCGATGTTCAATCCGATGATGTTCAGAAAAACCGCGATAAACAGCAGTACGAACGAGCCAATCACCAAAAATTCGCGATTCGTCGCCAAATCCGCGTGTGCCGCGCCGCCGATGTATGCCCCCATCGACGCGCTCGCCAGCAGCAGCCCCGGAAAATAAAACACTGTGTAAATCCAGTACGTCCATCCCGCCACAAACCCGTGAAAATCGCCGAAAGCCTCCTTCGACCACACGTACAGCCCACCCTCATCCGGAAAGCGCGAGGAAAGCTCGTTGATTACAAATGCGCTGGGAATGAAAAACAGCACTGCTGCGATAATCCACAAGCTGATCGAAGACGTTCCGTTGTAACCCGCGGCCGCCAGCCAACGCGGGCCAAGCACCGTGGCAATGTTGAACAGCAGTACGTCCCAAAATCCGAGGACGCGCCGAAGTTGTTTTTTAGGATCAGCCGCCGCCGGAGCGCTCATCCGCTCTCGCCTGCGACGGTGATGTCCAGTGCGGGAATCAGCTCATCTTCCAGTCGGAAGTTGCGGATGAACGCGTCATCTGATTTTTCGAATTCATCCCAAGTGCCGAAAAAAGTGACGCGCCCTTGGTGCAGAAAAATGATGCGGTCCGCCAATTTTCTCGCCAGATGCGTATCGTGCGTCACCACAATCGAGGTCTTATGGTATTTCTGCTTGAGCTTCAGGATCAGGTCGCCAGTATGCCCCGCCATCAGCGGATCCACCATCGTTGTGGGCTCATCGTAAAGAATTGCTTCCGGATCCTGCGCCAGCGCTCGCGCAATCGCCACGGCGCGTTTCGTGCCGGTGCTCAATTCCGACGGCAGCTTGTCGGCGAATTGCTTTGCTTCCAGCATTTCCAGCAGCTCCGCCACGCGGCCGTCGATCTTATCGCGCGGCACGTTGCCCAATGTCTGCATGGGAAACGCCACGTTCTGCTCGACGGTCAGCGAATCGAACAGCGCGCCCGCCTGAAACACCATGGTCACTTTCCGGCGAATGGGCACCATTTCTTTTTCGCTGAAGCCGGTGATGTCTTCGCCCGCCACGAAAATCCGTCCCGAGTCCGCCTGTAAAAATCCCATGATCAGCTTCAACGACACTGACTTTCCCACGCCGCTGCGCCCCATAATTACGGCCGTCTCGCCCTGGTCCATATAAAAATTGACGTTACGCAGCACTGCCTGGCCATCAAAGGCCTTCGACACGTCGCGAAACTCGATGTAGTGCTCGTTCATCTTCTAGCCATTAGCCCTGGCCAATCCATGCGAAAAACATTCGCGCGACAAACGCTCACGGTGTTTCTCCCCCTGCCGCGCGCGCTTCCTCGTAGTCCGCGGGCGTGTTCACATTTTTGAACAGCCGACCTTGCGGGTCAAAGGCTTTCCATTCCGCTGGTGCAATGGCAGCCACAGTGAGTCCGGTGAGCCCATCGGTAATTTTTCGCACGCCGCGCCTGAGCGCCGCTGCAATCGTTTCATAGCACCTCCGACGATACATCGCGCACAGCGGCTCGTATCCGCCCTCGTTCAACGGAATCGCCACGTCAGCGGGCGAATCGAGCGCGCGGGCAATCAGAAATTCCAGCCACTCACGCGTCAGAAACGGCAGATCGCATCCAACAATCAAGTTCCAATCGCGCGCCGCCATGCGCAGCGCTGTGCAAATTCCCACAAGCGGCCCGTCCGCGCCAATTACGTGACGGTCATCCGCAATCGCCCGGAAGCCGAGCCCGCCATAAGTCCCCGGCGACCCAACGATGGTGGGCGCATCGCCGGCGAACTCCGCCAATCGCGCTAGGTGCACCACGAGCGGTTTCCCCGCAAATGGTAAGAGGCCTTTTTCGCGACCCATTCGTGAGCTTCGCCCGCCCGCCAAAATGAATACGCCGACTGGCTCCCGTGATTCCATGTCCAAGGTCCTCATATGTCTATATGTTTACAATAAGATACAGACACGTTCTACGCTAGCTGCGATTTTCGCTTGATCTGCTATCCTCCTTGACACGCCAAACAATTCTGATATATTAGCACTCGTCGCTGAAGAGTGCTAAACGCTCCGCGCCGCACTTTTCCCGCGACAATCCCGAAAGCTCTGAACTGGAGGTCACTAAAAATGGCGGTGAACATTACTCCGCTCCATGATCGCGTGATCGTGAAGCGGATCGAAGAGAAGGAAAGCGTGAAGGGCGGCATCATCATTCCCGACACGGCCAAGGAAAAGCCCCAGGAAGGCGAAGTCGTCGCCGTCGGCAGCGGAAAACGCGAGAAGGGCGAACTCATCCCCCTCGACGTTAAAGTTGGCGACCGCATCCTGTTCGGCAAGTATAGCGGTAACGAAATCAAAATTGACGACCAAGAATACCTGATTCTCAAAGAAGACGAAATCCTGGCAAAGCTTGGCGGAGCCGCCAAGGCAGCCACCAGCAGAAAGTAACACCCCGCACGGAGCAATCTGTCGGGCAATTTCCGCTTGCGTTGCAAGCATTGAAAGAAATTGAGGAGGAATAGTTCTCATGGCAAAGCAAATTGTAACTGGCGAGAATTCGCGCCAGTCGATTCTCCGTGGCGTCAACATTCTCGCTGACGCCGTGAAGATTACCCTCGGCCCCAAGGGCCGCAATGCGGTGATCGAGAAGAAGTTCGGTTCTCCCATCATCACCAAAGACGGCGTCACCGTGGCCAAGGAAATCGAGCTGCCCGATGGGCTCGAGAACATGGGCGCGCAGATGGTCCGTGAAGTCGCCTCGAAAACTTCCGACGTTGCCGGCGACGGCACCACCACCGCAACCGTTCTGGCGCAGGCCATCTTCCGCGAAGGCGTCAAGACGGTCGCCGCTGGCGCAAGCCCAATGGCCCTCAAGCGCGGCATCGAAAAGGCCGTCGAGGTCGCCGTCGAGGAAATCAAGAAACTCCACAAAGACGTTAAGGGCGACATGATCGGCCAGGTTGGCACCATCTCCGCCAATAACGACAAGCAGATCGGGAACATCATTGCCGAAGCCATGAAGAAAGTCGGCAAGGATGGCGTGATCACCGTCGAGGAATCCAAGACGATGGAAACCACGCTCGAGGTCGTCGAAGGCATGCAGTTCGACCGCGGCTATCTCTCTCCGTATTTCGTCACCGACCCGGAACGCATGGAATGCGCGCTCGAAGACGTTCGCATTCTCATTCACGAAAAGAAAATCAGCTCCATGAAGGATCTGCTCCCCCTTCTTGAGCAAATCGCCAAGATGGGCAAGCCGCTCTTGATCGTTGCGGAAGACGTCGAAGGCGAAGCTCTCGCGACTCTCGTCGTCAATAAGCTCCGCGGCACGCTGCAGTGCGCTGCAGTGAAGGCCCCGGGCTTCGGCGACCGTCGCAAGGCTATGCTCGAAGACATCGCCACGCTCACCGGCGGGCGCGCCATCACCGAGGACCTCGGCATCAAGCTCGAAAACGTGAAAGTCGAAGACCTCGGCCGCGCCAAGAAAATCACCATCGACAAGGACAACACCACCATCGTCGAAGGCGCCGGCAAGCCCAGCGAAATCGAAGGCCGCGTGAAGCAGATTCGCACGCAAATCGACAACACCACCTCCGACTACGACAAAGAGAAGCTCCAGGAGCGTCTCGCCAAGCTCGTCGGCGGAGTTGCAGTCATCAAGGCGGGCGCGGCGACCGAGATCGAGCTGAAGGAAAAGAAGGCTCGCATCGAAGACGCCATGCACGCCACTCGCGCTGCGGTCGAGGAAGGCATCGTTCCTGGCGGCGGCACGGCTCTGCTGCGCTGCATTCCAGCGCTCGAGAAACTCAAGGTCACTGGCGATGAGGAAATCGGCGTCAACATCGTCAAGCGCGCCCTTGAGGAACCCATGCGCCAGATCGCGCACAACGCCGGCGAAGAAGGCGCAGTCGTGGTCGGCAAAGTCCGCGACAACGAGAACGACAACTATGGCTTCAATGCCGACTCTGGCGAATATGGAGACATGGTGAAGGCTGGCGTAATTGATCCGGCCAAGGTCACTCGCCTCGCGCTCCAGAACGCTGCTTCCATCGCGGCCATGATGCTCACCACCGAAGCTCTGGTGGCCGACATCAAGGAAGACGAGAAGAAGGCCATGGGCGCCGGTGGCCCCGGCGGTCCTGGCGGCGGCATGGGCGGCATGTACTAAACCGCCTGTCATTCCGAGGAGTCCCGGCTGCTCTTGCGGGGATGACGAGGAATCTGCTGTTGTTTTATAGAATGCAAAAGGCGCTCCAATCCACCGGAGCGCCTTTTTTTTCACCGCAACCCGGCCCGGCCTTTTCTCAGACGTTACTCTACTCTGCGGAGTATTTGACAACTTCAAGCTTGTTCTTCGGGCTCGCTTCCAAAAGCTGGAAATTCCCCTCGGTATCGCCGCAAACTCCCATAAACCGTTCTTCTAGCCCTGCCGGCAATCTGTACAACCGATCGAACTGCCCTAAGCTGACGTTGACCACTCCGATCATCTCGTTGACTGGTGCCGCGCCAGTGCTATTTACGCGCCCGAAATGAACATACACTAGCCCCGAACCTATCACCCCAGCTTCGGCGGAACTCAGCCCTGCCGCCGGAACCCTCAGTCTGATTTCCTTCTCAACCTCCCCGGACGGCGAGACCACGATTACATGCACAGGGCTGCCCGCCAGTGTAATGTACACATCCCCATCGGGGTCGCTGTTCATGTTGCCGAAGTTCACCGCGAGAAACTGTCCCGAGCCGTCTTCTGGGGTGCCTCCTCCGCGAACAATCCCCGCATACTTGGCTTTCGCATCAACTGCAAAATCTACCTTCGCTGCAAATCTTCCATCCGAATCAAATATCCCTGCGAACGGCCTCCAGTCTCCTGATTTTACGCTGCCTGTCATCCCTAAAATCAGAAATCTGCCGTCAGCGAAGACGGCGAACTTGTACGGCTCGAAGTATTCGCTAGAAGGACCCTCCAATTCTGCGCGGGAATCGAAGGTTCCGTCGCTCTTGAACTTCTCGATGAAATAGGTGGCTTCGTTGTTGCCGCCTTCCGGCGTGTTCTTGTTGCGGGCTTGGACCAGGATGTACAGATGCCCGTCGGGGCTCGTGTTGTACGACCACCTGACCTGATACTTGTAATTCGGTATCGGCGGCATCCTGAACTCGATAACTCTCTTTGAATCAATCACAAGTTCTCGCACGGGCTCTGACGATGTCGAAATTTCCGACATGACCGACTGCCCGGTCGCCGCCTTCTCAACCGTCGGTTCAGCGTCCGACCAAACAGCGTACATATCTCCCTCGGAGTCACATCTCGCTCCCACTTCAACGGCCGTGGGTGCCGGCAAAGGGAACTGAATGGTTCCTGCCTCGACTAAGTCGGTGGCGACAGGCATCTGCGGATGCCTATCCTGCGGCCGCACAGTGTTTTTCCCCTGTTGCCTCGCACTCAGACCTTTAGCTTGAACTTGCGGCCCAATTGCCACCGCGCAAACCAATAAGGCAAGGAACCAGCCAGCCCTACTTCCCAACACTTGCCCTCCCACGGAGACCTCGATTCTTCGAAACCGTTACCTTCGGGGGCATAAGCCGCACGGGAAAACTCATCAGAGCGTACATACCGGAGCACCCCCGCACATAGAACAGCTTTTCCGGACCCGTAGAGGTTTTCTGCTTCGCAACAGGTGCATCCGAACACATAAGGTTGAGGTACAGAGTTGGATACAGCACATTGCAACAAGGAGTGTAAGCCTGATAGGCGTTCAGGCCGGAGCCCCATTCTCGGCACAGCGTCTCCATATCGTTTTCATGGCAATCTGTGGCGTAGCATTGCCTGTACTGTTGATAAGGAGTGGCACAACAGCCTACATATTGTGCTCTTACGCTCGCCGGTATTACAGCAAAAAGTAACGCAAGAAAACCAACGCGGAGACGATTTCCTGTAGCATGCTTCATTGGCGACCTCCGGGCAAAATTCGCGTTCCGCCAGCTGGGTTCGCGGTAGCGTAGCTGGAGCCTACCCCCCCAATTTTCTGTCAAGCACGAAATTTACTGTTTTATAAGTTTACCTCCATTCTCCGGTCACCTCACGACTCGCTCCAATCCACCGGAGCGCCTTTTCTGTCCATCCGCGTGCGTCCAAAATAGACAATAAAGAGCCTGTACTTGCAGTCGTTTAATTTTGTAAAATCAGTGAGCTACAGAGAATCGCGGGAGTGGTTCAGTGGCAGAACGCTAGCTTCCCAAGCTAGAAATGAGGGTTCGATTCCCTTCTCCCGCTCCAATCAATTCAACAAGTTAGCTTCTGTTTTGAGTCCATCTGAGTCCAAAACACACGCCAAACGATCCATTGCGTTTCGTTGAGATTGCGGCATTACCTACGTGTAGGTGCGAAGCGTCGCAGACAAATCGCTTTGTCCAAGTTCCGCTGGCGCGACCGTCACTGCCGCACCTGCTTCCATAAGCAATGAGCTCTGGCTGTGCCGGAAAGCATGAAAGCCGGCACGCGTAGGCTTGGGTTGCAAAAGGTGGGACCCACGTTGCACGCGAAGTCCGTTAGTTATAGATTATTGGTCGGCCGGGAGGCCGAAACGGAATTATGGGTCAGATGTGAAAACAGCCCTGCTGATTGCACTCGCAGTCGTGACCCTCACCTACATCATCGTGTGGGTTGCGTACCTGGTACGCGGCCGCCGCGCCGGTACGAAAGACGCAGCCGGCACCACGGCGAATTTCCCAGTCCAACTTGGCGTCGGCTTCTTTGCCAACTTCATGGATACGCTGGGCGTGGGCTCGTTTGCCATCACCAGCTCGATTTACAAGCTGCTCAACCTGATACCCGACGATTTAATTCCCGGGACCATGAACGTGGGTCACGCCATGCCCACCATTACGGAGGCCTTCTTCTTTATTGCCGCGGTGGCTGTGCAGCCGACAACGCTCATCAGCATGATCATCGCAGCGTCGCTCGGCGCGTACTTCGGTGCCGGCATTGTCAGCGGCTGGCCCAAACGCAAGATTCAGATCGGCCTCGGTATCGCTCTCGTCGCCGCTTCTCTGCTCATGTTCAGTTCGATTCCTACGGCAAGCCATCCGAAGGGATTACTCCCGCTCGGAGGCTTCGCCATGGGCTTGACTGGCTGGAAACTTTTGGTCGCCGTTATTGTGAACTTTTTCCTCGGAGCGATTCAACAACTGGGCGTCGGGCTCTATGCGCCCTGCATGATCCTCATCTACTTATTGGGCATGAATCCGATCGCGGCGTTCCCCATTATGATGGGCTCTTGTGCCTTCCTGATGCCGGTCGGCGGCGTGCGATTCATAAAGGCTCATCGGTATAGCCCCAAAGCAGCGCTCGGGTTGACCATCGGCGGGATTCCGGGGGTGGTGATCGCCGCCACCATTTTTCTTCGGCTCTATAAGATCAATATCAACTACGTGAAATGGATCGTCGTTTTTGTTGTCCTCTATACGGCTGTAATGCTTCTTCGCTCAGCCGCTATCGAGAGCCGCGCCGAAGCAGAGAGTAAAACCCTGTCGGCCTGATCCGCAAAATGAAAATCAGTGAAATTCGCGCGTATCGTGTTGAGTTGCCGCTGCACGAAGGTGCTTACAAGTGGTCCGGCGGAAACGAAGTGAGCATATTCGATTCGACTGTGGTCGAGATCCGCACGGACGAAGGCATCACAGGCTTCGGCGAAATCTGCCCGCTCGGGCCGGCGTATCTGCCCGCATATGCGGCGGGCGCGCGCGCGGGTATTGTCGAACTGGCTCCCTCCCTGCTGGGTCTTGACCCCACGCAGATTGGCCCGTTCAATCGCCGCATGGACGCCGCGATGCGCGGGCACCCGTACGTGAAGTCTGCGCTCGACATCGCGTGTTGGGACATTCTCGGCCAAGCAAGCGGCCAATCCGTGACGATGCTGCTCGGCGGCCGCTATGTGGAAGATTTTCCGCTGTATCGCGCCATCTCGCAAGACTCGCCGAAGGCCATGGCCGCGAGCTTCGGAAAATATCGCGGCGAGGGTTACCGCAAATTTCAACTTAAGGTCGGCGGCGCTCCCGATACGGATGTCGCTCGCATCCGCGCGGTGGCTGCGCAGCTTGAGCCCGGCGACGTGCTCGTGGCCGACGCGAATACCGGCTGGACGCAACACCACGCGTTGCGCGTTGCTGACGCCGTGCGCGACGTGGACGTTTATATAGAGCAGCCCTGCGCGACCTATGAGGAATGCCTGGCCGTGCGCCGCCACACGAATCGGCCGTTCATTCTCGACGAAGTGGTGGATAGCCTGGCCATGGTTGTGCGCGGCCATGCCGATCAGGCCATGGATGTCATCAACCTGAAAATCTCCAAGGTGGGCGGACTAACACGGGCGCGGCAGATTCGCGATCTGTGCGTCTCACTCGGCATCGCGCTGACCATCGAAGATACCTGGGGCGGAGACATCGTGACCGCGGCGATCGCTCACCTGGCGCAAAGCACCCCGCCGGAGTTTTTGTTTTCCACCACAGATTTCAACAGTTACGTCACGCGCAGCATCGCCGAAGGCGCGCCGCAGCGCCACAATGGCCGCATGGCTGCTTCCACGCGTCCTGGATTGGGGATTGTGCCGCGTAGGGAGGTCCTGGGCGATCCAGTCCTTTGCGTGAAGTCGGGATGACGACACGAAATCGAAACGGCACCATTCTCATCCGCCGCCGAAAACATGACCGCCTGGCATTTAGAAGAACATCCGTAGCTCGGGCTGACTGAGTTTTCGTCGTGTAGAGCTCGTCGTAATTCTCCTTCGCCAGATCATAATCCTGCTTTCGGGTTGCCTCGTTGCTTAGCCCGACGGCGAACGACCACGGTCGCGAAAAAAGGGGAGATTCAATGTGGCACCAGACCCGGCGGTTTCGCGCTCTCCGACACCTGCACAAGTTTCGGCTAGTGCCCGCTACACTTTTAATTTTTAGTTGGGAGTCGAGCTTCGCCGCCTGCCACACGCCTTGGACTTCTACCGCCGATGGCCGCCCCGGTCTCGATCACGGTCGCGATCGTTGCCGCGCCCGCCGCCTCGGCCACCTCCGGCGTTATATCCTCCGCGCCCGCCGCCTCGGTTAAAACCGCCGCGACCGTCGCTTTTGCCGCGCGCCGCTTGTGGACGCGCTTCGTTCACCTGCAACGGCCGCCCTTCCATGGTGACGCCGTTCAGTTGCGTGATGGCTCGCGCCGAATCCGCATTGCCACCCAGTTCCACGAATCCGAATCCTCGCGAACGTCCCGTGCCCATGTCGCGCACCACACGCGCCGATTGCACCTCGAAACCCTGGCCGTTGAAAAATTCCTGTAACTTCTCGTCGGTAACTTCAAAAGGCAGGTTCCCCACGTACAACTTCGCCATGACTGGGACTCCTTCGCTGCGGATTGTGCCGTCGCGTAAATTCAGATGCGCACGAACGTGCGCCGGTGGCAGACTCGCTTAACTTTGCGGATTAATCCTTGCGGCCTCAGATCCTGGGGAGAGATTCGCTGGCAGGACTTGCTGGTGATTCCAAGTTTTATTGCGTTTATTGCAAAGGAGGGCCCGTTCCCAGGCCCTCCCTGCGTTTGGTTTTGGCTAGAGACCTATGACGTTGGCAGCTTGCAAGCCCTTAGGGCCGGACACGACGTCGAATTCGACGGCCTGTCCTTCGTTCAACGACTTGTATCCATCCGCCTGAATCGCCGAGAAGTGTACGAATACATCTTCTCCCGACTGCCGCTGAATGAATCCAAATCCCTTGCTCGCATTAAACCACTTCACAGTTCCTTGTTCTTTTGCCACTTGAGTGTTTCCTCTTCTTTGTCTTTAAGCTATTTGCGTCTCGTCATCCTCTAGCCGTACATCAAAAAAGGCCGCAAGTTTTCACTTGCAGCCCCTTTCATCGATTCCAAAGGTTTTACAAGATCCACAAACGCAGATTTACCCTACCATATTCAACCCACCGCGTCCAGCAATATTTTGCGCATGACCCGGGGTGCCCCCCATTCGCGTGTGCGAATCTGCTGGCATCCTCTTCCATTCTGATGCAAATTCTCCGTGCAACACAAATTCGATTCGAAGGATTTTATGCACGCCCAAACTTCCCCTCGCAACTTTGGATTCACCGCCGCATGTTTTTTGGTCTCCGTAACGCTATTTGCGCCAGCGGCTTTGGCGCAAACGCCTACACCCGCCCAGCTCGACGCCATTTTCTCCAAAGTTGTCACCGCGCCGAACCAGCCCGGCCTCGCCGTCCTCATCCGCCAAAATGGCCGCACGCTTTTCGAGCGCGCCTACGGCATGCGCGACCTGCGCTCGAATTTGCCCATCACCGCACGCACCAATTTCCGCCTCGCCTCTTGCACCAAACAATTCACCGCCATGGCCATCATGCTTCTCGTTCATGATGGCAAATTGCGTTATGACGAGCGCCTCACCGATATTTTTCCGAACTTCCCCGCCTACGGTCGCACCATCACCATTCGCAATTTGCTCAATCACACTTCCGGCCTGGTCGCCTACGAAGACCTCATGGACAAAATGTACGCCAGCAAAGAGTGGTACGAAATTCCGCAAATCACCGACGCTCAAGTCCTCGCTCTCGCCGAGCAGCAAACCGGAACAAAATTCCCTCCCGGAACAAAATGGGAGTACAGCAACGGCGGCTACTGCATTCTCGCTATGATTGTGCAGAAAATCTCAGGAATGCCGTTCGCGGAATTTCTGCATCAGCGCATTTTTGCCCCGCTCAAAATGGACCACACCGTTGCGCACATATACGGCCAAGACACCGTCGCAAATCGCGCCTATGGCTACACCAACGATGCCGGCGTGTGGCTCGAAACCGACCAAAGTCCTACTTCCGCCACGCTCGGCGACGGCGGCATTTACAGTTCGCTCGACGATCTTGCCAAATGGGACGACGCGCTCCACAATCACACGTTGCTCAGCGCTGCGGAATTTCAGCCCGCCATCACGCCCGAAAATTCCGCTGCCGTTTTGCCTGCCGCCGTGGACGATCTGCCCAAAGCCGCCGCCGAAAAACCTCTCGCCTACGGCTTCGGTTGGTTCCTCGATCCCTATCGCGGCCATCCGCGCATGTGGCACTACGGCAGCACCATCGGCTTTAATTCCATCATCGAACGCTTCACCGTCAACCATCTCACCATCATCATTCTCGCCAATCGCACCGACGCGGACCTCGCCGCTCTCGCCCTCCACTCCGCCGACCTCTACCTCTCGGCCTCTGGAAAATGAGCATGCGTGCATCAACTTTCCAGGTCGCCGGCAAGTTCTGACAATCTTTTTATTTCTCAAGTCAGCTTGGCCGCACGCTTCAAAAAAAAGAATGCCCGCTCCCACAATTGGTGAGAGCGGGCATTCATTCTGTAGCACCTTACCGTGTCAGGTCAGATCGGCTGCTGCGGCTGACCGTGTGGGTGCCCTGGTTTTTTCTTCGGGGGCTTTTTGTGCGGAGGCGCTCTGTGCGGAGCCCTTTTCGGCGGCCTCGGCTGTACTGACGGCCGGTTTGAAGGGGCGATCGCCCGCGGAGGATTCGGAGAGGTTCTCGGCGGAATTGCGCGGTTTGGCAACCCCGGCTGCGCTCGATTGGGTGCAGCCCTCGGTGGAACTCCGCGGTTCGGCGGCGTGAACGTAGGCCGTGCTGGCCGCCGGTTCGGTGGCGCACTCGGGCGCGCTCGATTCGGAGCAGTTCGCGGCGAAGTTGCGCGGTTCGGCGGCCTGAACGTAGGCCGTGCGGGCTGCCGGTTCGGTGGCGCACTCGGGCGCGCTCGATTCGGAGCAGTTCCGGGACGCGCTGCAGCGCCAGGTTGCGGCCTTGTTGCTGGCCGGTTCGGTTGTGGCGGTCCGCCTCTCGCCGGCGCGCGCGCTGCAGCCGTTGCTCGCACCGTTTGCAGTTGCGCCGAATAGCCTGAGCGCCGAAGCACAGCAGGTTGCAGACTGGGCGGCGTTGCCGGACGAGGACGCCCGATAGGTTCAGCCTTTGGCGACGGGCGCATTTTCGTTACCAGGGGACGATTCTCAATTCCCACCCGTGGCTTTGCCCGTGCAGCCGCAGCCGCGCCTGCGATGCTGGCGCGAGTAGGCGTCAGAGCCGCGGTCGTAACCACCCGCGGATGCCGGATTTGCGCCGGATCGACGTGCACCACTGATTTCTGAACGGGTTGCCCGCTGACAAATGCGTTCCGGCTAACCACCGTCACTGCTCTGGTATTGTTCGCGTAAGTGTACGAAACGTTGGTCACGTGGTTGACCGTATAATTGGCGTACACGTTCGTGACCACCGTCTGATTGATCACGCGCGAGTTCGAAATGTTGATTTCCTGTACATACCGCGGCGTAACCTGATACGGCGGAATGTACACATCGCGCGGCCCTAATGGATACCACCCTACGCCCACGCCAAATCCGAACTGCACGCCCACGCCAAATCCTCCGCCGCCAACAAATCCCACCAATGCTGGCGCGTACACGGGAGCTACGGCAACTGGACCGGGAACCCATCCCCACCCGCCTCCGATCATTGCCCACCGGCCATAATGGAACGGCGTGAATCCCCACGGTTCGTAGTCAACCCAACTCCAACCCCATGGCGCAATCCAAACCCAATGGCCTTCATGATAAGGTTGCCAGTCGGCGCTCACGTCGCGCGGCACCCAATAGTTCCCATAGTCCGGGTCATAGCGCCACGATCCGTAATCATCCAGATCTTCGTAGCCGGCCACTTCGGGCGAGAGGTAGCGATCCGAAACCGCGTGCCTTTCGTGATATTCGCGCGAACGCGCCCATCCCTCAAACCCGTCTGCACCTGGCGCGCCTTCTACATTCTCGGAAAGCTGATTTGTGCCCGTAAATACCGCCTGCTGGAGCGGCATTACGTTGAACGTCTGCCCGCCACCGGTCACAGTTCCTTCACCGGAATAGACCGTCACCACAGTTGAATTTCCGTTGGGATCGGCCTCCAACCGGTATTCGCCCGGACGCAGAATCGAGAACGCCAGATTCGGAGCGTCAATTTCATACGCGTCGTCCGGCCCCAGACGAGGCACGCTGATCTCCAGCGTTCCCTGCGCAAGCTGCACCTGCACCGAATTGTCGTTCAGATTCAAAAATGAAATTCCCGTCTGATCCCCCATGCGAAACGCAGTGCTGCCTACATGCACTTCAGCGCGGGAATTTTGATCGGACCAAAGGTTATCTCCCGTAGTCAGTGGACGGTCCAGGTCAGCTTGGTACCACTGCTGATCGCCGTATGGCTGGTAGGAAACCGCTCCTTGCGCATAATTCAAATCCGCCACGCGCGTCGGCGGATTCTGCTGGTCCTCCTGCGCGAACGCCTGCTGCTGGGCGGCGAACAGACCCGCCAGGAACAGGACGAAGATTAGCGACACATAAAATCTCTTTTTCATATCGGAGTTTCCTCCATCAAATTTTTTCCGGCGGGAGCATCTTCAAAGTTTTCGATGGCCTGCAAGTAATTCGTAGCCTCCAGCCAGTTGACATCGCCAGTAGTCATCTAATGCCTGGGAGTTTTCGGGTGGGAAGCGGCACTCGAGGCTCGGCCGCAACGTTCTCTTTATGGCTTTTAGCGTAGCTGATGGCTAACGGTAGGAACTATCAGGTAGTTAACCGAGGAAACAGCGCTGTATTGACGTAATCCTCGCACCTTTAATTACCTGAGTCTCCGGGCATTTCATGAGGACCAGCCTACTTTCAAAACAGGGTGGACGGATCGCAATGTTCAAAGTGAATGTTCGAAGTACTCAGCAAAGAGGCGCAATGAACCAGTGGATGCAACTATCGCAGCAAGCTCCGGCAACGCGCACCCTGAAGCCGTTAACAAAGCGCAACACGTCACCCGATAACCAGCGCTGCGCAAATTCTCAGTCAGTGCGCGAATCGCTTCGCACGCCGATCGTCGCTGATTTCATGCTGGACGCCCCGCGCGCTCCCCGCATTTCTGCGCATCGCCCATTCCTATCATTCTTTTTTGATGAATCCTAAATTTCTGCGATGACTTTAGCCAGTTCTCCGGCGCGCATCTCAACAATCCGTGCCGGACTCACGTTATAATCGCTGTAGCGAAGCCACGTTGGCCGCACCCGCACGTACGCAATTTGCGGCCACGTCATGCGCGAACGCCCGTCAGGAAATTGCTTGAAGTAAATCCCCTCCTGCACTCGTTTGAGCTCTTCTTCGCTGGGAAAGTCGGCCAATCCCTGATACTGCAGGCTGCGCTCGTCATGCTTCCCCGCCCGGTATGCGCCCGCCGCGCCGAACACCACCGCGATTCGCGGCTCAAGCTGTAAATTTTGAAATTTTCGCGAAGTGTCCAGCGTGTCGAACACCAGCTCCAGCCGGTCGCTCACTGCCACGCCCACCACCGCCGCTTCCGGTGAGCCATCCGCTGAAATCGTCGCCACGGTCGCCAGCGGATTCGCGCGCATGAACTGCACCAGCTCGTTTCGCATCATGGCTCCATCCCGCACATTTCACGCGCCTAATCACCACGTTTCGCTGCGCGACTGGATCGCGCGCGCTGCCGTCCTGGACTGCAGGGAGTGAAGTCAGACGCTGCATTCACCAGCGCGATGTGCGTAAGCGCCTGCGGGAAATTCCCGAGTTGCCGTTTTGATCTCGGATCATACTCTTCCGCCAGCAGCCCGACATCATTGCGCAGGGCGAGAAGGCGTTTGAACAGCACTCGCGCATCCTCGTGCCGCCCCAGCATTCCCAGCGCGCTCACCATCCAAAAACTGCATGCAAGGAATGCTCCTTCTCCGGCCGGCAGCCCGTCATTCACGTTTTCCGTCCGGTAGCGCATCACAAAACCATCGGCCATAAGCTGCTTTTCAACCGCCTCCACCGTTCCGCGAACGCGAGCATCGCTAGCCGGCAAAAACCCGACCAGCGGAATCAGCAGCAAGGACGCGTCAAGCTCTTTTGAGCCGTACGACTGCGTAAAACTGCCCATCTGCCGGTCGTAACCTTCTTCGCAGACTTGCTTATGAATCTTCTCGCGCGTCTCCCGCCATCGGCGCACCTCCCCTCGCATCCCGAATTTTTTCGCAATCTGCAAAGCTCGATCGAAGGCCACCCACGCCATAATTTTCGAGTACGTAAAATGCTTTGCCTCCCCGCGGACTTCCCAAATACCCTGGTCCCGCTCCTGCCAAATTTTTGCTAGGTGATCGGTCAGTAACTGCTGCAACGCCAGCGCGACAGGCTCGGGCGGTAATCCTCCTAAGTAAGCATGCAGCAGCGCGTCCGAGACTTCGCCGTACACGTCGAGCTGAAGCTGCTCCGAGGCCGCGTTGCCAATGCGCACCGGAGCCGAGCCCTCGTATCCGCTCAGCCACGGTACGTTCCACTCCAGCAAGTTCCGCTCGCCGCGTACGCCGTACATAATCTGCACTTGCTCAGGGCTGCCCGCTACCGCGCGCAACAGCCAATCGCGCCACGCGCGCGCCTCCTCGAAATACCCCGCGTTCATCAGCGCGAGTAGCGTGAATGTGGCGTCACGAAGCCAGCAGAAACGGTAATCCCAGTTGCGCGTGCCGCCGATTCTCTCCGGCAATGAAGTCGTGGGCGCCGCAATAATACCGCCCGTCGCCCGGTACGTAAGCGCCTTTAACGTGATCAGCGACCGCTCGACGGCGTCCGCGTGCTCCCCTTGCATGTTGGATTTCCGCGCCCATTTTTCCCAGTGCCTGACCGTGTTTTCCAGCCACTTCTCGGCATCCCGAGCTTTGGGAGCCGGACCGCGAGAATCTCCGTATGTCAGGACGAATTGCATGGATTCGCCCTGCCGCACCGTGAATTCGCTAACTGTTTTCAGGTTCTCGCCACGAAGCGGCGCTGTAGTGTACAGCGTCACTGTGTCCGGCCCCGCAACCGCTCGTAGCCCCCCATCTTGCGCTCGCATTACCCACGGCACGATATGCCCGTAATCGAATCGCAAGATCAACTGCATCTTCATCGGCACTCGCCCGTGAACGCCGCGGACGATGCGAACCACACTGGAATTAGGATTTTTTTCCCGGAGCGGCATGAAATCGAGTAGAGCCGCGCTTCCCTCCTCCGTCTCAAAAGTCGTCTCGACCACCAGCGTATGCTCGATGTAGCGCCGCGAAACTCGAAACCCTCCTTTCGGCGCAATCACCCAATGCCCGTTTTCCTCCTCGCCGAGCAAAGCTGCGAAACATGCGGGCGACCCAAAATGCGGCCAGCACAGCCAGTCAATCGAGCCGTGGCGACTCACCAGCGCCGCAGTTTCGCAATCCCCGATCAGGGCGTAATCCTCGATGCGCGCTGAACGATTCTTCCTATTCATAAAAATTGCCCGCCGCAGTCTTTCCAATAACGCCCCGCACCCGAAAGCATCTCCGAGAATCTCCTGAACGTATCAGCATGACGATGCCCGTAATCGGGACGCGCGCCACCGCCAAAACGCGATGGCAGTCGGCGGGAAATTAGAGGGCTGCTATTGCCGTGCCGCATATTCGATCAACGAAACGCAAGCGCGCCTTCCACCTTTTTACGCCAGCGCCTTCGGAATCGATGCTTCCCATTTCCCTTGCGCCTTCAAAATCAATTCCACCGCTTCGCGCACCGCGCCGCCGCCGCCATTCGCTCGTGTGACATAATGCGACGCGTTTTTCACCTCGATGGCCGCGTCGCCCACCGCGACCGCCAGTCCCGCGCGCTCCAGCAGCGGCAAATCCGGTAAATCGTCGCCCACATAAGCCACTTCTTCGTCCTTCACGCCCGCGCGCTGCAAAATTTCCTCGTAGGCCGCCGTTTTTCGCGCCTGTCCTTGAAACACGAACTCCACTCCCATCTCGTGCGCACGCTGCGTCGTCGCCGGAGAATTTCGTCCCGTAATCATTCCGCTGCGCAGCCCCACAATCGAAGCCAACTTCACTCCCGCGCCATCGTGCGCATTAAAAACTTTCAACTCCGCCACGCTGCCGTCCGGAAACGCCTGCAAACACACCGTGCCGTTCGTCAGCACCCCATCAACGTCCATCAGCAGCAGCCGAATCTTCTTCGCCCGTCGCCGCGCCTCCGCCGCATTTTTCTTCGCCGCCATAGATGGAACCTGTCATTCCGAGCGGATGCGACTGGCATCCCGCGAGGAATCTCCTTTTTCTTTTTCGCCTTTTCGGGTGCCTCATCCTGAGCGCCTTCCGCGAAGGGTGCGGTTTTTGACGTTGCCCCTTCTCTTGCTCAGAACAATTGTAACGACCACAAATCGTGCAAGTGCACCACGCCCTCCACGCGCCGCTCCGCGTCCACCACCACCACCGAAGTAATTTTCCGCTCTTCCATCAACCGCAGCGCGCTCGCCGCCAGTTCCATGCGCGCAATGGTCACTGGATCTCTTGTCATGCTCTCCGCCGCCGTCAAATCCAGCGCCTCTTTTTTCCGCCGCTCCATCAATCGCCGCAAATCGCCGTCCGTCACGATTCCCAATAATTTTCCGCCCCGCTCCGTCACCACCGCCATCCCCAATTTTTTCCGGCTGATTTCGTACACCACATCCGCAATCGCCGCCTCCGGCCCTACCCGTGGAATCGCCTCGCCCGCGTGCATCACCGACTCGACGCGCCGCAGCTTCGTCCCTAATCTTCCCTTGGGATGCAACGCCGCGAAATCCTCTTCGCGAAATCCTCGCCGCTCCAGCAGCGCAATCGCCAGCGCGTCGCCCAGCGCCAGCGCCGCGGTCGTTGAAGCCGTCGGCGCCAGATTCAACGAGCACGCTTCTTCTTTCACGGAAATATCCAGCGCCACATCGCTCGCCGCCGCCAGTGTTGACCCCGCATTCCCCGTCATGGTCACCAGTTTCATTCCCAGCCGCTTCACCGGCTCCAACAGCGCCACCAATTCTTCCGTCTCGCCGCTCTGCGAAATCGCCAGCGCCACGTCTTCGCGCATCAACATTCCCAAATCGCCGTGCAGCGCGTCCGCCGCGTGCAAAAATACCGAAGGCGTCCCCGTGCTCGCCAGCGTCGCAGAAATTTTCCGCCCAATCAGCCCTGATTTCCCCAGCCCCGTCACCACCACGCGCCCCCTGCACGAAGCAATCAATTCCACCGCCCTCTCGAATTTTTCGTCGAGCCGCTCCATCACTTCCGC
>DASYYQ010000083.1:0-5898 GCA_035933545.1 Candidatus Acidiferrales bacterium
CCCCACAGCCGCTCCGCCTCCATCGCCGTCGCCAGTCGGTGGCGAAATCGCGGCGGCAGCGCCGCCAGCACGCAGCCAACGTCCACATACGTCACGTGATTCGACACCACCAGCACTGGCCCACGAACACCGCGCAAATTCTCCCGCCCGCGAATCTCGGGACGCGCCAAAATCATCGTCGCCGGCCACGTCAGCGCGTAATAAACCGCCAGCCGTATCCACGTCACCGGCCAGCGCTGCGCCCAGCGCGAAAATTTATGCGTCTGCGGACGCGCCTGCGGCTCGCGCAGCAGCTTTTCCATGTCGCCGATGGTTTTCGCTTCCGCAAATCGCGTCTCGCTCAAGTCCACGTGGTATTTTTCTTCGAGCGCGCTCATCAACTCCACGCGGTCCAGCGAACTCATCCGCAAATCCGTCTCGAGATTAGCATTCGCGCTCACGCCTCTTCGCCCTGTCACCCGCGACACAAAATCCGCGAACGAGCCGGCCTCACTCGTTGCCGCCGTTTCCGTTTTTACGTGCGCGCCAAATTCTTTCTCCACTGCTTCGCGAATTTTCGCCAGCATCGGCTTCTGCGTCGCCGTGCGCGGAAAGTCCGGCGCCTTCCACACCATCCATCGCCGCATCCGCTGATATTCCGCCAGCCCTTCATTCGCGCGTTCCACAATCGCCGCCCCGTCTGCGTTTTCATTCGCCAGCAGCAGCACCGCGCACGGCTCTGCGTTGCCGTCTCGCTCGATTCCCACCACCACCGCGTCGCGCACTCCCTCCTGCTTCCGCAGAGCGGCTTCCAAGTCCCCGGGATAAATGTTCATTCCCGCCGGCGTCACGATCACGTTTTTTCGCCGTCCCTTGAAATATAAATTCCCCTGCGCATCCATCTCCCCCAGATCGCCCGTGCGAAACCACCCCTCTTCTTCCACGACCGGTTCCAGCTTCGCGCCCTGAAAATACCCCGACGCCACATTTTCTCCGCGAACCAGAATTTCTCCCTCATTGCTCAGCTTCATCTCGATTCCCGGCATCAACTTGCCAATCGACCGCTTCCCCACATGAAACGGGTTGTTCACGCTCACCAGCGAAGTCGTTTCCGTCAATCCATACCCCTGCACCGCCGCGTAGCCCACGCGGTTCCAGAACATTTCCGCGCCCTCCGGCAGCGCCGCGCCTCCCGAGATGAACGCCCAGAACTTCCAGCCGAGCCGCCAGTGAATTTCTCGGAATCTCCAGCACCGCCGCAAAAACTTCTCCCCTTCGGCGCGCGAAAAATCCTTCCGGAATTTCTCGATGCGCCCCGCCGCCTCGATTTCTCTCTCAATCTGTCCCTGCAAAGACTCGATCATTCGCGGCACTGTCACCAGCGCCGTCACACGCTCCCGCGGAATTATTCGCGACACTTCCGCCGGACTCATTGTGTCCAGAAAAATCACCGTCCCGCCGATCAGCGGCGGAATGAACATCCCCATCAACTGCCCGAACACGTGGCTCAGCGGCAGCAAATTCAAAAACCGCAACGGATGAAAAAATCGCTCCCATTTCAGGTACGGCCCGATCTGCGCTTCCATCGGCTCGATATTCGCCAGGATATTGCCGTGTGTCAGCACCACTCCGCGCGGCTCCGCCGTTGTTCCCGAAGTAAAAACAATCTCAACCACATCGCCGCGTTTCATTTCCGGCGTGGAAAATGCTACCCTTACGTCGCGCCACTCAATTTCCGTGAGTTCTTCCAGCAAAACTTCCTGTCTTCCGATTGTGCTCGCGTCCAGCGCGCGCGAATGAATCACTAATTTCGCATCCACAGTCTGCGCTACGCGCGCTGCAAACTCCGCACTCGCCGCTGCGTCCATCGGCACCACCACCACTCCCGCCAGCACGCAACCAAAGAACGCCGCCACCCACTCCGCGCAGTTCTCACCCCACAACATCACGTGATCGCCAAGCCGCACTCCGCGCTCGTTCAATCGCGCGGCAAAATTCCGCGCCACGCCGGCCACCCGCGCATAACTCCATCGCTCCATCCGGTACCCGCGCCGGTGCGCGACCGCCGTTTCTTTTCCGCGGCGCTCGTACCCCTCGATGAATTCGATCAGTGATTCCCGAGTCATTTCGTCGAACAGTTTCTCTTATCCCGCCTGTCTTGGAAAGCACACGTAGGCGTCAGAACGAATGCATGCTTGTTGACGCCATCCTCTCCCGAATGTATATTGTCTACGTACAGAAGACAATGAGACCCGCGCCGATTATCCAGATCGACCTCTCCTCGCAGTCTCCCGCCTACGAACAGATCGCCGCCGAGATTCGCGCTCTGCTCGTTTCCGGGGACCTTGCTCCCGGCGCGGCTCTCCCTACAGTTCGCCAGCTGGCCATGGATTTGAACGTCCACCACAATACCGTCGCCAGCGCCTATCGCATCCTTGCCGCTGAAGGCTGGCTCGATTTGCGCCGCCGCCGCGGCGTACGTGTTGTTCCGCGCACCAAAGCGCCCAAACACATGCCCGGACGCAACGCGAATGACACGTTTCACAGAGAATTGACGCGCCTGCTCGCCAAGGCCGCCGCCGACGGCATTTCGCCCAGCGCCCTGGTTCGCCATCTGGTGATTTGCGCGCGTCAGGTCAAGGCCTGGTCTGCCTCGAAAGGCACTTTATGATGCTCGTGGAGAATTTTCTTGCGCTGCCTACAGGCCTAACCTCGGTTGCGCTCTTCTTGACCAGCGAAACTCTCCTGGTCGCTTTCTTTTTTCACTTTCTTCCCGAACTTACTCGCCACGACATCTTCTTTGCGGTCACTGTTGATCGCGGCTTCCAAAAAACCGCTGACGCCAAGCCGATCCTGCTCCGCTTCCGTCTCGCCATATGGATTCACACTTTTATCGCGCTCGCCATCGTGTTCGCCGGAATCGCCACGAACCATCTGTTGCTTCCGCTCGTCGGAATTTTTTGGCAGATTGCTGGCGCGACGTTTGCCTTCCTGCGCGCGCGAAGACAGGTGCTTTCGCACGCCGTCGCGCCAACTTCTCGGCATGAAGCTCCGCTCGTGCGCCGTTCCCCGAGCGTTTTTTACTGGATATTGCAGCTCGGACCTTTTGCCATTCTGGCTGCTCGCGCTGCTTACCTCCGCGCGCGCTGGCAGGAAATACCCGCGCGTTTCCCGGTCCATTGGGGCCTGAACGGCGAGCCCAACGGTTGGTCGACGCGCTCTTTCCTGGGCGTATACGGACCTGTGCTGATCGGTTTCACCGTGTGCCTGTTCATTGCGTTCTTTTCCTATGGCGTCGTTCACTGGACGCGCCACATTCGCTCTCAAGGCCCGCAGGCCGCCGCCGAGGGCCGCTTTCGCCGAGTCCAGCTTGGAACACTTCTCGCCGTCCAATACTTCGTGGCCTGGATTTTCGGCGGCGTGTCATTCATGGCGTTGCGTTCGCATCCTGAGCGAGCGCCTGGTATCGAACCTTTCCTCCTGGTGACGGTTGTATTCGTCGCCGTTCTTTATGCAATTTTGATTCATACGGGACAGGGGGGCGCGAATCTGATGAAAGCTGGCGACGCCTCAAATATTCTCGGCACGGCACCGGTGACCGGCGACCGCACCCCGGATCAATGTTGGAAAGCGGGCATGTTCTATGTAAATCCCGACGACCCGGCGCTCCTGGTAGAAAAGCGTTTCGGAATCGGCTATACCCTCAACTTCGGCCGCGCTGGTGCTTGGCTCCTAGCGGCCTTAGTCTTGGCCATGGCCGCTGTTCCTCTCATCGTTGCGCTTCTCTCCGTCCACTCCTGACGTTGTGATTCCGATGGAACGTCCGTTAACCTCCAGCCGATTTGGCGCATTGCCTTCCTGCGCGCCCCGTCCAGGCCAGCGCGCAACAAAACAAAAGCCCGGCAGCAGGATTTTCCCTGCGCCGGGCCTTTGCAAATCTTCTGGTGCAACGTTTTAAGGATTCTTCTTCGCAGTATCCTGCTTCGGGTCTCCCACTGTGGCATTCGACGAATCCTGATAACGCGTCAGGTAGGGCATGAACGGCGTCACCTCAAACGGCATTTTCTCCCGCGCCGAAAGCAACTGCACCGGCTTCGACTTCGCCATCGTGATCGTGTCGTTCCACGAATTCAACACGATGCGTGACCCCAGCGGCAGCGCGGCGATCTGGTCCACTTTGGTGGGTTGCAATTGTGGCGCGTTCTGCACCAGCTGGTCTGCCATGTAAACGCGATTCCCCAGGTTTGCGCTGATTAGCTCGGGAATCTGCTTTTGTTCTGCAGCCAATTGTTTCAGGAACAGCCCGGCCGTTCCAAGTTGATTTTTATACGGCGAATTCTTCAGCAGTTGAATCGCCTTGTCCGCCGCGATTTTCTCTTCTTCTGGCGAGGTGCGGAACGACATCCTCTTCAGTGTCTCCGACCGCGACATCATGGTCGTATCATTGAACGAATATTCATCTGGGAGCGTCTGGCCGGTAATCACGGAGGCCAGCTCATGCGCGATAACCGCCGCAAGGCTGGCTTCGTCCGGCAACACGTCCACCAGCCCGCGTGTAAGCACGATGGTGTGCCCGATGGTAAACGCCTCGAGCGTCGACGTCAGCATCACCCGGCAGCGAACAGGCGGCTCGATGTCCAGGTTGTTGGTCACCTCCAGATTGTTCTCTACCTGGTCCAACAATTTGTCTACCTGCCCCGGAGGCGCAACCATTCCATTCCTCTGCAGCCTTTCCAGCACGTTATCTTCGCCTTCGCGCTGCCATTCCCGCTCCGCCATTACCGGAGAAACGTCCTGTGATTGTTGCGCCTGATCTTCGATGGGCTTGGACGATTCCACTTGCAAATCGCTGAATGTTGACTCCTGTCCGCCTAGCTTCAAGTCATATCCCCACAGCCGCGTTTGGGAGCGGTACTGCACATGTCCGTAGGGAAAATTCTTCAAATCTGATTCCGCGCTGTAGATGTACGACGGAACCCATTGGTTCGGCCCTACATTCGTGCGCCAGCTATCGAAGTGCAGATTCCAGCCGAACGCTCGCGCCACCGGCACGAATACTCCATTGAATCGCACAATCGCGAAATTCTGATCTTCCACCCAAATCCGCCCGAGGAACCGCCCATCTCCTGATTTCGGCAGGGGCGTCACATCAAACACGTAGGTGCGCACCGCGCCCAGAAACTGCCGCCGCACATACGTGAACTTATAGTGCTGGCGGTCGAAGTAAATCGGATCCACAAAAATCATTTGCAGGAAGCCTGCCGGAACATACGAATTCCCCAACAGCGACGTCAGATCTCTGATTGGATTCAGTTTGCCCTTCCATCCGCTGTTGTTGGCCAGCATGCTGCGATCCACTACCCCCTTGCTCAGGTCCGCCACGCCCAGGTAGTAGTGGTCCCTCATCGGCACTTCACCCAGTTGCGGGTCCCACTTCATATCCTGAATGTACGTCTCCACAATCGGGCTGTAATGTCGCAGGAATTGGACTTCTTGGTGCTCCCGCAAAATGATGTTATTGACAACCTGATCGACGGTCGTCGGCTGGCTGACGATTTGCTCGGCTGGAGCTTGCGCGGGCTGCGCTTGGGTTTGAGTTTGTGCGAACGAACTTCCCGCGAAGCACACTACGATAAAGGTTCCTAAAAGAAATCGATTCCCCCTCCACATTGACTTCCCCCCTCAGTACATCAGTACGCTAGTTCGAAGTTAATTCGAACGTTCGCGGGAAAATCCACCGGCCGCCCGTCTTCCTTCGCCGGCGTGAACTTGATCTGGCGCGCCGCTATTTCAGCGTTCTCATCCAGACCATGGCCCAGTCCCTGTACCACCCTCAAAACTTGCACTTCCCCGGATGCCTTGAAAATCACCTGCAGCACCACTGCCCCTTGAATCCTCTGCTGCCTGCCCTCAGCCGTG
>DASYYQ010000182.1:0-12339 GCA_035933545.1 Candidatus Acidiferrales bacterium
TTGCGCCAATGATGAATTCGGATATTTCGCAGACGGTATTCGCCGCCGAGCTTCATCGACAGTTTGACGCGCTCGATGTCGAAATGTAGCCGTTCGAGGCGGCGGTCCCAATGCCGGTCACAGAATCCAAGATTCCTCTTGAACGCACTGGAACATTGGCGTAAAGAGACCTTCTTTCTCCGCCCTGAGATACACAGTCTGGACTCATTCTGTCATTGCTTTGTGGACCTTGCGAGGACGAGGAACGTACGCCACGATGCCAGCAAAACGAATCGGAGTCACGAAAGATAGCGCTAAAATGGGTAGTTTGTCCCAGTGGCGCAGGAGATCGGATGTTCGTACGACACAGCTGGAAGCCGCAAACAGAACAGGAAGTCTACAGCCTCATCGATGCCAATCCTTGGGCCTTGCTCGTCAACAATGGGGAGGATGGGCCGTATGCCACGAACCTGCCGCTCTTGCTGGATCGCTCTCGTGGCAATCACGGCTTTCTCGTAGGACATTTGGCCCGCGCGAACGAGCACGCGCGTGTCCTCCAGAACACACGAACCCGGACGCTCGCCATCTTTGAGGGGCCATCGAGCTATGTGACGGCCTCCTGGTACCCGAAGAGGGATATGCCTTCGACCTACTACTACACTGCGGTGCATTGCTATGGCTCAGTCCGCTTTCAAACCGAACCTGTATTAGAGCAGTGGCTGGAACTTTTGACGAACCGCATGGAGGCCGGATTTCCCAACGCTTGGAAAATGACCGACATCGAACATTCCGAAATTACGCGCCGGCTGCCTTTGATTTTGGGTTTCGAAATTGAGATTCAAAGAATCGAGGGCAAGTTTAAGCTGGGCCAGGATGAACCGAAAAAGGACGCGATGGCGGTTTGCGAGCACGTCGCACGTTCAGCGCAGCCAGCGTGTGCGGAATTGGCAGAGATGATTCGCCGCCATAATCAGGGCCGGCCCGAAAGCTGAACTTGCAGTTTGTCCAGAACCAACTGAGAGAGCGGCAGGATTTCCTCACGATAGAATGGGCCTCAAAACCTTGAGCATGCGTTCGAAAGCAATCCGAATTGTCGCTGTGTCGAACGCGGTAAATCCAAGCACGAGGCCGGGCTGAACCTTCCGAAGTGCGTATTGTGACAGCGGCGGTATGTCGAGGCCGGCCTCTTTTAAGCGGGCGGCGCATTTTTTGTCGTCGGTCCCTGCCGGCAGGAATCCAGTCAGATTCATCCCTCCATCCGTGTATTTGAACTCCAACGGCAAACCAGAGTCGCGGACCAGTTTGAGAAGCAAGGACTGACGCTCGGCATAGGCCCGGCGGCAGCGGCGGATGTGAGAATAGAAAGCGCCGCTTTCGAGGAAGAGAGCGAGCGTTGCCTGGTCAATGAGAGGAAGATGATCGTCGATGAGGTGCTTGACCCACTGGAAACGATCGAGCAAGGGTTCTGGTACGACGACGTAACCGAGGCGGAGCGAGGGAAACAGCAGTTTACTGAATGTTCCCACGTAGATCCCACGACCGCTTCGGTCTAAGCTCTGCAGACTGGGAATGGGCGGAGCACTGTATCGCAGCTCGGAATCATAGTCATCCTCGATCACCCATGTCTTCGTGCGTACCATGAGATCAATAAGCTCCCGACGGCGCCGAAGGGAAAGTGACGCGCCTGTTGGAAATTGCCGGGATGGAGTTGTATAGATCAAGGAAAAGCGTTTCACAGTCGCCGGTAATTTGAGGCCCTCATCGTCAATTGGCGCGGACTCAATCTTCGCTCCGGCGTTTTGCCAAGCTAAGCGAGCCTCAACATAGCCAGGATCCTCCATATACACCGGCTCCGCCGAACGAACGAGCAGATTGGACAAAATGTAGAGTGCCTGCTGCGATCCGGACGTAATGATGATCTGACGCCAGTCACACCGAACACCGCGACTGTCCCGAAGGTAGGCCGCCAGATTCCGGCGTAGGGCCGGCAAACCGGGATTGCAGCTCGCCTGATAATGCAGCAGGCTGCTGCCGCTTGTTCGAAGGGCTCGGCCGCGCAGCCGATTCCAGACGAGCAGAGGAAAAAGAGTGACATCAGGTTGGCATGGGCGGAATGGTGCGGGTGGTCCCAACGATTTCGGTGTCGGTGTGCCGTCTATGACAGCATCGGCAGGCCGTGGTTTCGGGGCTTGCGGTCGCTGTTGTGGTAACACAAGACACGTACTGACGAAAATACCCGATCGGGATCTCGGCTCCAGATATCCGTCGCTCATCAGGCGATCATAGGCGTACACGACTGTGTTGCGGGAAACCTTAAGCTGGGTAGCGAGCTCGCGGGTGGAGGGCAGCGCTTCTCCCGGCTTAAGAGTGCCGCTCTGGATGTGTTCCTTCAGCTGCCAGCTGATCTGCCCCTGGAGGCTGAATGGGCTATCCGAATCAAGAAAAATGCCCGCGAGAGCCTTCATGCCATCCTTTCTTCTGGACTTATGATAACAGCTTTTTCTGGCCCTAGACCCATGCTGGACTCCGTAGTACTATCCCGCGCAATTTGGGATTGCGTGCAGGAGTGAGCACACCCAAAAAATTGAGCAAAACTAATAGGTATTACCGCCCGTACGAGGCCTGCGAAGCAGTGTGTTGGCTGCAGCCGAAGAGTATTCGTACGCAAATGACACGGAGGAAGAGATGCTTAAACTTAGAAGCGTATTGACCGCAGTTGGGTTTGCTCTTGTGCTTTGTTTAATGCCAGTTTCGCTGCATGCGCAGGCATTGACCGCAGGGCAAATCAGCGGCCAGGTTCTCGATCCCTCGAGAGCTGCCGTTCCCAGCGCAACTGTCACGGCGACAAACTCCGCCACTGGAGCAGTTCGGACGACGAAAACTGATAGCCAGGGGTACTACACGCTTCCTGATTTGCCGGTCGGCACTTATACCGTTTCCGCCGAACGCCAGGGTTTCCAGCGGCAAACGCAAACTGGAGTAATTGTCAACGTCGCCACCACAGTGCGTCTCGACATGACGTTGAGCCTCGGCGCGGTGAGCCAACAGGTAGTCGTCACCTCCCAGGCGCCGGTGATCAATAAAACCGACGCGAGCACCAGCACGGTGATGAACAACCAGCAGGTCACTGAGCTTCCCATCAATGGGCGCGATTACGCCCGTTTTAGCTTGCTCACTCCCGGCGCCGTGTTCCGCAGCAACTACATCGCTGACCTTACCTTCGATGGCCTGCAATCGGTCGATAATCAATTCTCGATTGATGGCATTGACGCCTCCCGGGTTGATGAACCTTACATGGCTAACGGCTACGAGCGCGGCGCGCGTCTGCTCACTGGAAGTCTGGACACCGTCTCCGAATTTAAGGTCGAATCGAGCGATTACAGCACTGAGTATGGCCGGGCGGCTGGTTCGATGGTCAACGTCGTTACGAAGTCGGGAACCAACACGTTGCACGGCGAAGCGTACGACTTCCTTCGCAACGACGCTTTCGACGCCAGGAATTTTTTCAATGACGTCGGCACGCCCATGCCGGAATTCCGCTACAACGACTTTGGAGCTAACGTTGGCGGCCCCATCGTCAAGAACAAGACGTTCTTCTTCATCAACTATGAAGGTTCGCGTCAAAGGGTTGGAATCACCGGTTCGGGAACTGTGCCCAGCGACTACGAGCGCCAGCAGGTTTTGGCGACTTCACCACAGCTCGCGCCCATCGTGGACATGTTTCCAGAAAGCCCGGCGCCCGGTCCCGATCAATATACAGCCGACTACACGACTACGGGCGTTTCCATCGTTCGCGAGGATACCGCCTCCATCCGGATCGATCAGAAGCTTAGCAACTCGGACTCGGCCTTCGCTCGCGTGAACGTGAATGATTCCCACGTCCACGGGCCGCTATTTGGCGTCGAAGGCACCTCGCTCGGTGTTTTTGACCGCCAGGACGTCCCGGTTCGCACCACCAACGTCGCGATTGATGAAAAACACATCTTCAGTAATGGGATGATCAACGACTTCCTGATGGGGATGCAGCGCTGGGGCAGTCAGATCGACTCAGCCGAACCGTGGCCGCAAACCACCGTCATCGGATATACGGCTGTTCCTGGAACTCAAGGGAACTTTCTCAGTAACAGCACCAGCTTTCAATACGGCGATACGATGAGCAAGGTGGAGAATCGTCACACACTCACATGGGGCGTAACCGCCTGGCGCATCCAGGTCAACGCAAACAGCAGCGCTACGTCCACGATGTTGTTCAACTCTCCTCAGGATTTTATCAATGACCAGGTCACACAGGTTGTGCTTGTACCACCTGCGCCAGGCAACGGAACGCGCGCAACCCAGGTCGGCGCGTTCGTGAACGATACTTATCAACTGCGGCCTAACGTTTCCGTGATCTACGGAATGCGCTACGACCTTGAAACCGTTCCTCATGATTCTCGTTACGCTACTCAACCTTTCGACACCCGGCTGAACACGCTCGGGCCTCCGGGCGACCCTTACTTCGCGAAAAATACCCGAGATTTCGGCCCAAGAGCTGGCATCGCGTGGTCGCCGATTCAACGTCTGGTCGTCAGAAGCGGTTTTGGAGTGTACTTCCAGGATTATCCGGTCGGTTTCGGATCATACTTCGTACCCAGCAACACCCTCCCGGGCAACATTACGCTTCTTCAATCCAACATTCCGGGTCTAACGTATCCGTACACACCGTTTCTTTCGCAGGGAGCGGCCCTTCCTCCTCCGAACGTCAACGGTTTCCCCTGGAACAAGCCGGACATCTACTCGATGCAGTGGAATCTTAGCGTTGCCACGCAGCTGAGCCCGAATAATGCGCTCCAAATCGCCTACGTTGGTAACCGCGGAGTGAATGAGTGGCGGGAAGAGAACATCAATTATCCTGATCCGGCGACCGGCCTGCGGCCAAACCAGAATTACGGCAATATCGTTCTTCAAACCAATACCGGCTTCAGCCGGTACAATGGCCTGCAAACGTCCTTCACTCGCCGCATGGGCGGGGGACTTCTCGCCACCGTCAATTACACGTACGCTCATGCGCTCGGGGATGTGCCTGACCAAGGACTTTTTGGTTCCGATCCGCAGGATTTGAATAACATCCGCGCCGAATACGGTAATGGTTCCGGCGACGTTCGGCACAGCGTCAACTATAATGTGCTCTACAGCATCCCTGTCGGCGAGGGCCACCGCTTTTTCAGCTCCGGCGTTCCCAGCCGCGTGTTTTCGGGCTGGCAGGTTGCCACATTAGGCATGATGCAAACGGGAGTCGCCAGCACGGTGTATATCCAAAACAATACCTTCGGCAATCAGGATTTCATCAACCAGCGTCCCAATTGCGTCCCTGGCGTCAGCGTATACGCCAGTTCGAAATCGATAAATGGTTGGCTGAATCCTGCAGCTTTCTCAATGCCGGCGACGGGAACGTTCGGCAACTGCCCTAACGGCGATTTCTATGGTCCTAGCCTGAAGCAATTCGATTTGTCGCTTCTCAAGGAAACCCGCCTCGGCGAAAGTCGCAACTTGGAATTTCGCGCCGAGTTTTTCAACGTTTTCAATCATCCGAACTTCGACGTCCTTTCGATGAACAACTTCTACGGAACGCCGGCCTTCGGACAGATGTTTGCCACTCTCGGAAAGACCATCGGTGGTGGTACTTCCCGGCAAATCCAGTTGGCATTGAAGCTCAGTTTCTGACGGATCCTTGGATATGTTTGCACGCCATTGCGTAACGCGAGGAATCTGTGCTTTGAATCTGTAAGGGAGGCGGGCAGATTCCTCGTACTCGCAGGATTATCGGTTTTTCAGGCAAGAACTGGCCAAACCTGAGAGAATGCGGCTTCAACCTACGAATCACTCCGCTCAAGGCCAATACGCTGGATAGGTGATGAAAAGTGGCGACACTTTTTGAGTGCCGTTTTGATTCAGCAAGGAAACGCCCAACAGGTGTCTCGCAGGAAGAAGCACTGCCAATCGAGGAGGCTGCCTGGTGGATGCGGTCGTAATCCGCGGAAGGATCTGGACGGAAAATCCAAAACAGCCTGAGGCAGAAGCGCTTGGAATTTCCGGCAGTCGCATTCGGGCAGTCGGTACAACAAAAGAAATCATGAACATGGCCGGCCAGGAAACACGCGTGATTGACGTGATGGGCCGGCGAGTCCTCCCTGGTTTCAACGACGCTCATGTCCATTTCTACTGGGGCGGCGACGCGCTCGCTAGCGTCCAGCTCCGAGATGCGAATTCAGCTGCCGAATTTCGCGGGCGGATCGCCGAATTCGCCGCCTCTCAACCCCACGGCGAGTGGGTCCTTCACGGCTTCTGGGATCATCAGAAGTGGACTCCGGCCGAGCTGCCAACCCGCCAATGGATCGATGATGTCACGCCGCACAATCCGGTTTGGGTAAACCGCTCCGACGGTCACATGTCGCTTGCGAACACTTTGGCGATGAAACTTGCCGGAGTGGACGAGCGAGCACCTGATGTTCCGGGCGGCGAGATCGTGCGAGACTCCAAGGGCAGTCCGACTGGCATTTTTAAAGATGCCGCCAAGCGTCTGATCGATTTAGTCGTTCCACTGCCGTCGAACCACAGGGTTGTCTCCGCCATCCTAGCCGCACAAGCCCATGCTGCTAGGAACGGTGTCACGAGCATTCAGGACATGGGAGTGCTCGGCAGCCGCGGAGCGGAAGCGATGGTGGAGGTGATTCGCGCCTACCAGACTCTCTGCCGTGAGGATAAGCTGAGAATCAGGATCTCAGCGCATTTGCCTCTGCCGCAATGGAGAAGGCTGGCTGACGCAGGATTGATCGCCTGCTTCGGCAATGAAAAGCTTCGCCTCGGCGCGGTCAAGAGCTTCTCCGACGGATCGCTGGGCTCCGGAACAGCGTGGTTTTGCGAGCCTTATTGCGACGCGCCGGAAAGTTGTGGATTGCCAAGCGATGAAATGTCCGATCCGGAGCAGATGTATCAGAATATCCGACAGGCCGATGCTGCCGGACTTCAAATCGCCGTACATGCGATCGGCGATCGCGCAAATTCCGTAGTGCTGGATTTTTTTGAGAGACTCGTCTCAGAAAATGGAAAGCGCGATCGCCGAGCGCGAATCGAGCACGTACAGCACTTGCGACGCGCAGATTTCGAGAGATTTGCGAAGTCGGGAACGATTGCCTCGGTGCAGCCCTATCACTGTATCGATGATGGCCGGTGGGCCGAGAAGCGCGTCGGAGCCGAACGGGCGCAGAAAATGTATGCGTTTCGCTCCTTACTTGATGCGGGCGCCGTGGTAGTGATTGGAACGGACTGGAGCGTCGCGCCGATCAATCCTCTTCTGACAATCTATGCCGCAGTGACTCGTAGAACGCTGGATAATCGGCATCCTGAGGGCTGGGTTCCCAAAGAGAAGCTGACGGTGGCCGAAGCCATCCACGGCTACACGGTCCAGGGGGCATACGCCTCTGGCGAGGAACACATCAAGGGTTCACTCGAACCGGGCAAGCTAGCCGACATTGTAATTCTTTCCGACGACATTCTTACGATCGATCCGGTCGAAATTCAGCACGCGAAAGTCGATATGACAATTTTCGACGGGGAGGTGATCTATGAGAGAGCCTGACGGCAAACATCGTCGTGTCATCAGTGGAGGAATTCCTCTCGCGTGTTTGCGACGGTTAGGGAATGTTACCTTTGCGGTCGCAGCGGTATTGCTGCTCCTCGCAGTGCCGTCATTCGCGCAAGTGAAGAAGATCTCGGCCGGGCCCATCCATGTAGGCCCCAGTGTTCACGTCAGCGCCGATTTGCCTGCAGATCCGCATGGCGAGATAGAGATTGGCGCAAATCCGCAGGATGCCGGCGAACTTGCGGCGTGTTCGATGCTCTTTGCAAACGATTCGCCGACCAGCGAAGTGGTTACCTACGTCTCGTTCGACAGAGGGCAGACATGGAAACTGGCACTGCGAGCGAAGGGAGGAGATGACAACGAGAGCTGGGACCCCGATTGCCGCTATGGCCCCGGCCACGTCTTGTACTCGCTCTCTGAGGGCACCGCGCCTGATTACCCTGATAGCTATGACCGCATTGACCGCTCCAATGACGGCGGAAAAAATTGGGAGTCTTTCACACGAGCCATTCATGCCGAACGCAGCTTCATCGTTGTTGATGACCAGCCTGGTCCGCAGAACGGCTGGGTGTATCTCTACGGCATGGGCGCGGACATGAGCAGCATTCGAGTGGGATATTCCACCGACGGCGGCAGGACTTTCTCAACGCAAGTCGTCCCTATGGAAAAGGGGACCTTCGATGTGAACGTCGGCCCCGGCGCGATTCTGTCCGATGGCAGCCTAGTATTCCCGATGCCGGTCATGAAGCAATCGCCGAAAGATTCGCAGCATGGATTTCGCGTGCGTTTGCCGGCGCAGATTCGGCTCGTGCGAGTGAAGTTCCAACATCCAAACTGGCCACTCCAGGTGGAGACGTCCGAAGTTGCGCCGTGGTTTGCCGATTTTGAGCCGAATGGCAGTTATTACACGACGCTTGCTGTCGACCAGAGCCGTGGGCCATTTCGCGACCGCATTTATGCCGTTTGGGAAGATTGCTCGTCTGGTCGCTCCCAAGTGAAATTGTCATTTTCAAAAGACCTAGGAAAAACCTGGTCGCATCCCCGCTTCATAGATGACGATGTGGCCAAACAGATTGGCGACACGATCCATGGGCCGGACGATATTCACGGCGTGGTCGCGGTCAATCCGCAGGGAGTCGTTGGGGTCATGTGGCTCGACCGGCGCGATTTTCAGGATGATCTGGGCTGGGCGGTGCGTTTTCGCGCTTCGTTGGACGGCGGCGAAACGTTCTTGCCGAGCGTAGAGGCCTCGAACGTCGATTACGATCCCGGCCGCGGAGGGCGCGTTTACCTGTTCGGCGGCGGTGGCAGCCTGCACGTGCGCTCAACCAATAGCCTATCCATCGGCTGGTTTGTTTTTCATGGAGGCCACACGATGGGTCTGGCTGCCGATGTGGAAGGCGGATTCCATCCACTGTGGATTGCGAATCCCACGGGGATTCCGCAGGTTTGGACCACTGATATCCGCGTGGATGGTCAGGCGGTGAAAAACGGCAGCCCCGACCTGGTGGGATTGCAGAATGCGAGCAAGCTCGTACGACTGGAATTTCTCGACCGTTATTACGACGTGAAAGCTCATGAGGTGGATTTCGATCTTCGCCTGGAAAATGCGGGCAAGCAGGTGATTCACGGGCCAGTGAAAGTGCGGCTGCTGGATGTAGGCTCGTATGTGGGGACTGTAACAATCGCTGATGGAGCAGACGAAAAACCGGCGGAGGGAACCGTGTGGGATTTCAGCTCCTTGATTCCAGGCGGAGTATTCGAGCCCGGCTATATCACCAAACCAATTCACGTGCGTATGATCGTTCGAGGGATCGATCCGTTCACGCAAATCGGGCAATTTTCGTTCTTTTTGACTTCGCTAGCCACGCTCGACACAAAGGTCATGGTGGGCTCGGTCGAGAAGTCGCCATGAGAGCGCGGGAATCGGTACTTGTAATGAAAAGACTGATTGAATCATGAATCGAATTCATCACTGGTTCTGCCGCTCACAACATTGGAAGAAAAGACTGCAAAATGAACTCATGCCGTCGGCGCTGGGCGGCGTCGAATTGGGAGATAAAGTGCTCGAAGTCGGCCCGGGGCCCGGCCTTAGCACAGAAGTACTCGTCACGGGCTGTCCGCAGCTTACTTCGGTTGAAATCGACGAGAAACTGGCTCGTTCCATTCGATTGCGAACGCGCGACCGCGCAAGTGATTTGCGTGTGATCCGGGGCGACGGCACGGCTCTGCCGTTTTGCGACGGATACTTTTCCGCCGCCGTTTGCTTTACAATGCTTCATCACATTCCGAGCGCCGAACTTCAAAATCGGCTCTTCCGCGAAGTGCGTCGCGTGCTGAGGCCCGGGGCGATATTCCTTGCGACCGACAGCCTGCCGAGCTTCACCATGAAGCTGATGCATATCCGCGACACCATGGTCTTAATTGATCCCGCGACGATCAAATCTCGCCTGGAACAGGCCGGGTTTGTAGAAACCATGGCCGATGTTTCTATCGGTGCCTTGCGGTTTCAGGCGCGCCGCCCGCCAGCATCATGAACCCCTGCGGGACAGGACCGACTATTCCTGTCCCCGCTCAATCACGCGGCGCGGTTGCGCGATGCCGGTATCTTTACGGTTAGAAAAGGATTTAGGCAACTGAGCATTCGATTTGTAAAAACATCGGAGGGGCCATGCGCAATTGTTTTTTTCTCTGCTTGGTAGCTGTTTGCTTGGCATGCGCGGTGTCTGCGGGTGCACAAGGAACGAAGACCGTCGAACCAGCCGACATCGTGAACCTCCAGCACGTGGGCGATCCTCAGATATCTCCCGATGGGCGCTACGTTGCGTTTGTGAAAACGGCTCCCGGTGGCGGGCCACACATTTGGCTCGTTCCCGCTGACGGCAGCAGCCCTGCTCGACCTTTTATCCTCAGCGGAGGAGCGGATGTCTCTCCGCGATGGTCTCCCGACAGCACGAGGATCGCCTTTCTCTCTGACCGAAAGAATCCCCTCATCGGAGATAAGGTTTTCGGTTTTTCGATCAGTGGAGAAAACGGCAAAATTCCAGAACAGCAGGAGGAGCCGCTGGCAGTGAACGAAGGAGATCCCATGCCCAGCCAGCAGATATGGCTCATTTCGCTCGGCGGCGGCGAGGCGATACCTCTTACCAACGTACCCGGCGGCGTCCGAAGCTTTCAGTGGTCAAATGACGGAAAGTTTCTGGCCTTCATACGCAAAGATCCTTATACAGCGGAGGAACTAAAGGAACAGCAGCAGAAGCAAGATCAGATCCTCATGAACCAGCACGAGAAATTCGATCGCCTGTGGATTTACGATTTCGCGTCACGCCAAGCGCGCTTGGTGACGCATGAAAATCTCGAGGTTGACGATTTTCGCTGGTCGCCGGAGGGCACGCGGTTTCTGGCGCGTGTATCTCCGAGCACAAGCTACAACGACCACTGGTACGTCTCAAAAATTGTTGTGCTGAATGCTGAGACAGGAGCAGTGGAACAAACCCTGTTGGATCATGCTTCGTGGACTGCGCCGGAATGGTCGCCGGACGGCCATAGCGTCATTTTCGGAAAGCGCGGCCCGCGGGGAATCGCCACGATTCCCGTTCTTTACAATTTGCAAACCCAAAAGGAAATTGCCATCGGGCCATCCTATCCTGCAACGATCGGTGAGATTCAATGGACGGGCGATCACACCTTGACGGCGGCGGCGATTATGGGCACGTCATGTGGGTTTCTGAAGATTGACGCTCGCACCGGAGAAATCACGAAGCCAGAGGATTTCGTCGGCCCTTGTGAAGGTTTCACCGCGAGCAAGGATGGAGAAGTCGCGTATTTGCGCCAGACTCCTGAGGATGCCGATGACATCTACGTTCGCTCTCAGTCTGGCGAGCAAAAACTTACAAACGCCAATCCTCAAATCAACGATTGGAACCTACCTAGTTCGGAAGAAATAACCTGGAAAAGCTCCAAAGATGGCTTGCTGATTCACGGAATCCTTCTATTGCCTCCGGGCTACCAAAAAGGTCAACGCTACAAAACGATTGTTCAGGTACACGGCGGCCCGGAGGAAGCCTGGACGAATGGATTTCACGGCGAGTGGTACGACTGGTTCGTTGTGTTGGCCTCGCACGGCTATGTCGTGCTCCTCCCCGATCCACGCGGTTCGGATGGTCAAGGAGCTGCGTTCACGGAAGCGAATTACCGAGGGTGGGGCGATGGAGATTTTCAGGACATCATGGACGGGGTTGATTTTCTGGTTGCCAAGGGAATCGCCGATCCGAATCGGCTTGGCATCGGCGGCTGGAGCTATGGCGGTTTCATGACCGGGTGGACCATAACGCACACCGACCGATTCAAGGTGGCCGTAGACGGCGCAGGAATCGCAGACGTGACCTCGATGGCCGCAACTTCCGACATCGCTCCCAGCTATTTTACGGAATACTTTGGTCCCCTGGATCCGAATCGAAGCCTATATGACCAACACGCGCCCGTGCGTTTCCTCGAAAATTGTCATACGCCTGTTTTAGTGCTCGCAGGCGAAGCGGATTTTCGTGTGCCGTTCTCTCAAAGCGAGGAGTTTTACAATGGACTTCGATTCCTCGGAAAAGAAACGGAAATGGTCGCGTACCCCCGCGAACATCACATTTTTTCAGAGAAAGCTCATCAGATCGATTCACTCGAACGCATGATCCACTGGTACGATGCTCACCTTCGGTGATTCTACCTAATTGGAAAGAGCATCGGGG
>DASYYQ010000044.1:0-16385 GCA_035933545.1 Candidatus Acidiferrales bacterium
CTTGAGGCCCCTTGCGCGGACCGATTCCACCAGTCGCAGACGGTGATTGTAGGCGCTTTTCATTTCACGAATCAGATCGAAATAGCGGGCGGCCATGGGGCCGCGATTGTAACGGCGCGCGCTGTCCGGCTCCCTCCCCCCTTCCGCCGGACAGCGCAACCCCTAACCACGAACCCAACTGCACTTCTCGCTTCGGGCTCATGCACATCAGCCTCGCCAGGGGGTAACGATGTCCCTTTCCAATTCCACGCGTTTCGCACGTTTGCAAGTGCGGGCTCATCGTGCGAAAATAGATTTTCGCGCAGAGGAGAATTGCTGATGGCGGTGCAACTGGCAAAAGGCGTCACGCTGGAAACCCCCGAAGAGGCCACAAATTTCCTGAAAAAGGAAGGCATCCTGTTCGCGCAGCTCGACCGGCTGGTGAACTGGGCGCGGCGCAGTTCGATTTGGCCGATGTCCTTTGGGCTGGCTTGCTGCGCCATCGAGATGATGTGCTTCGCCGCTTCGCGCTTCGATGTGGCGCGTTTCGGCGCGGAAGTTTTTCGTGGCTCGCCGCGCCAGTCTGATTTGATGATTATCGCCGGCCGCGTCTCCCAAAAAATGGCGCCGGTGATCAAGCAGCTTTACGATCAGATGCCGGAGCCGAAATGGGTGATTTCCATGGGCGTGTGCGCCACGTCCGGCGGCGTGTTCAACAACTACGCCATCGTGCAGGGCGTGAATCAGGTGATTCCGGTGGACGTTTACGTTCCGGGATGCCCGCCGCGCCCTGAAATGCTTCTGTACAGCCTGCTGCAGCTTCAGCGCAAAATTGACAACGAGCGCGGCAGCTTCCTCGAAGCCATCAACACCGGCAAAAATCGCAATCCCGGCGCCGCTGCCAACTGAAAGACTGCGTGCGCCGATCGCCGCGGTAAATTTTCGTCATGACAATTGAAACTCCGCTGAAAGCCGAGCACGAAAAACTTGGCGCGACTTTCAGCACGAAGAGCGCGGAGTATTTTGGCTGCGCGCTGCCTGCGAATTACGGCGATGCGCAAGGCGAATACAAGTTCGCGCGCGAGTCCGCGGCGTTAGTTGACAAAAATTATCGCGCGATGTTTTCTTTCACTGGCGCGGACCGCGTGCGCTATTTGAATGCCGTGCTCACCGGGAACATTCGCGACCTCACGCCGGGGCACGGTAATATTTCGCTGCTGCTGAATCCGCAGGGAAGAATTCTCGCCGAAGTGGAAACGCTGGCGCTCGAAGACCGCCTGTTGGCCGTTTCGTACGCGATGATTCGCGCGCGCCTTACGGAAACGTTTGAGAAATTCATCATCATGGACGACGTGACGATGGAGGATTGGACGGAGAAATTGGGCACGCTGGCGCTGGAAGGGCCAAAGGCCGCGGAGATTGTGCGCGGGCTTTGCGGCCTGGATCTAAATTCGATGGAAGATTTCAGTCACGAGGAAAAAACGATTTCGGCAATTGTGTGCCGCGTTGTGCGGACTTCGAGTGGTGAGATTCCCGGCGCGGAACTGATCTGCGCGCGAGAGAATTTGCAGGCGCTGTGGAATATGCTCTTGGACGCGACGCGAAAACATGGCGGCGGGCCGATTGGATACGAAGCGTTGAACATGCTGCGCCTGGAAGATGGCGTGGCGTGGTACGGCGTGGACTTCGACGAAAATCAAATTCCGCATCAGGCGGCGCTGGAAACTTCGCACATCAGTTATACAAAGGGCTGTTACACCGGGCAGGAAATTGTGGAGCGGGTGCGCTCGCGCGGACAAATTCAGCGGCGGCGCGTGATGCTGCGATTTCGAGGCGATGCGAACCCGCGCAATGGTGAGCCGCTGTTTTCAGGCCACGGGGAAAATCGCGCGGAGATTGGATTTGTGACGCGGGCGGCCAAGTCGCCGAAATTTGGCGCGGTGATTGGTATGGGCTACGTGCGGCGGGAGCAAATGGAGCCGGGAAGCAAAGTCAGTTGGAACGGCGGCGAGGCGGAGGTGTTCGAATTGGCCGGCGCGAAGAAAAGCGATTCTTGCAGCGGCTAATTCCTGTAGCGCAAATGACAGAAAATTTGATTCACGAGATTGTGCCGGTGGGCATGTTGCAATGCAACTGCCACATCGTGGGCGATCCTGAGACGCGCGAAGCGATTGTCATTGACCCAGGCGACGATGTGGATCGCATCCTCGCGCTGCTGGCGAAGCACCGGCTGAACGTGAAAGCGATTGTGAGCACGCATGCGCACATTGACCACGTGGGTGGGCTGAAACGGCTTCACGATGTGACCCACGCGCCAGTGCTGATGAATGACGGCGATGTGGAGATATATCGGCAGATGGATTTGCAGGCGCAGTTTCTGGGCGTGCCGGCGCCGCCCGTCGCGAAAATTGACAGTTTGCTCGCTGAAGGCGACGCGATTCGCTGGGGAAATTACGAAGCGCGCGTGCTGCATACGCCGGGGCATTCGCCGGGGAGCATCAGTTTGTATTTGCCGGCCTCGATCGGTACGGGCGCGAGCATCGAGGAAGGGAACCGCATCGTGGCTCCGAGTGAAGCGAGAAAATCTTCTTCTGGAGCCCATGAAACGGATGCAAAGGTGCCGACTCCGTGGCTCTTCGCTGGGGACACGCTTTTTGCTGGTTCGATTGGGCGGACGGATTTGTGGGGCGGATCGTACCCAGAAATTATCCGGTCAATCCGCTTGAAGTTGCTGGCGCTGCCCGAAGAGACGATTGTTTTTCCAGGACATGGGCCTGCCACAACGCTGGCCGAGGAGCGGGAGTCCAATCCATTTCTCCGATTGACGGGCCGATGAAGATGAAGGAGGTCGGACCCTGCAGAGGCAAAAACCTACTCCATGGCCAAAGGCCGAGGAAGGGCCTCACGTCAGTTCCGCCAGAAGCAACTAAACAGGACCACGCCCGGCTCGCTCAGGGTATGGTGAGCTACCAACCCTGCGGGCCATCGGGATTATTCCGAGGACGCGGATTCGCGGAGCAATACCACGTCGGATTGTGATTGGCTGCGGATAAAGCCGAGCGTTTTGCCATCAGGCGACCAGCGAAATCCGTTAAACACCCCGGATTTGAAATTGGTGATTTGACGGCCCTTCGAGCCATCCAGCGGCTGGATCCACAGATTTACCACACCGTTGTCGGTAATGGGATACGCCACCGCTTTCCCATCCGGCGTGAATTCGACGAGCCCGGAGACACGCGGGTCAGGCGTCATAATTCGTCGCGGCGGATTAGTTCCGGCGTCGAGGCTCACCAGCACAAGTTCCACCGACTCGATGCGATTGCTATTAGCTGATCCAACGAAAAAAGCCAGTTGCTCGCCATCGGGTGAGAGTCCGACAAGCGGCGCGGCGACAAATGCATTGGCAATGACCGTTCCCGGCACGATCATTGGCTTTCCACCGTCGACGGAGACCCGCAGGATACGGTCGGCTGTTCCATCGAAGTAGTACACCCATTTTCCATCGGGCGAGCAGACGGAAAGAGCATTTCCCTGCGCGAGTTGCAAGGGATCGGAGCCGTCGGTGTTCAGGCGCCAGATGTTCATCCCGTTTGTTCCGCCGTGGAAAGCCCAGCCGACGATCAGATGACGCTCTCCGCAAGGGTTGACCGCGCCTATGAATCCCGCGGGGTCACTCTCCAGGGTCGTTCGATTGCTTCCATCGGTTCCGACGCGCATTAGGTTTGTGCCATCGGTGACGAATAGCTCCTTATTGCCGGCCCAGCCGAACGCGCTGATGTCCGGCAATTGCGAGAGCGCCGGAGCCGGAAAATTCTCCAACGTGCCTGTGCCGGGAAGAAGGTAGAAACTACGTGTCGTCTTCACCTGCACCGAGGCCATCATCTTGCCGTCAGAAGAAAGCGTCAGCGTGGAGTAGCGATTCGTGTCGCGCGTGATGGTATGGAACGTTCCGGCGGGATAGGAAACGTATCCGATTTGCGCTTGCTGGATATTCGGGCGGGCGCCGTAAACCACCATCAATCCGCGCCCATCTGGCATCCAATGCAGTTCGAATATTTGTTTGTCGTTGAAGTCCGCCAGGGTACTGGTCTTCGCTGTTGCCACGTCGAGGAGCGCGATTTCGCCCTGGGCCCTGCTCGATGGAGGAAGGGCGTAGGCGATCTGCTTCCCATCAGGTGACCAGGACAAAAACACTGGAGGAAGCGCGGAATTTGTCTCGACGTGGAGCGCCTTTTCATCGCTGCCGCCCGGATTTGCGCTGAGCAACCGCCATTGGTCTGCGATGGGATCGTTGCCTCGGGCGTAGGCGATGCGTTTGGCGTCCGGCGAAAACGAGATGTCGCTGTCCACGTCGCTCACAATTTGTTGGGGTGTTCCACCCAGCACCGTCGCGCGATATAGATTGAAGCTGGTCCTTGTCTTGTTGACAGCTTCGCGAAAATAAATGTAGTTCCCGTCGGGTGAAAACGCGAGACTGCGGTAAGTCGCAGACGATGGAGGAATAATCTGGGCGTCGCTATTTGTCGGCACGTTGCGCAGCCACAGGCTTGTCTTGCCGTTTTCGGTCTGTACGCTGAGGATGTATTTCCCGTCGGGAGAAATGGCGGCGAGCGCGACCTCGCCGGTGTTGGTCATTTGCGTGATGGTGAAATTTTGGAATGGCGCGGGCTGCGCACGATGCAGAAATGCGTAAATGCCGTAGGCTGCGGCGCCTACGAGAATGAGAATGATGATTAGCGTGGCGGCGAGGCCGAATTTGTGCTCGCGGGCGACGGCGGTAACCGATGAGCTGCCGGATGCGTGGGCGACGGAAGATCCCGAGGCGTGTTTTAGGTGGCCCGATGAAGTTTCCGGTCCGCCTGCCGTCGCAGGCGCGGGCAACGCCGGACTTGGCCCCGCGGAAAGCGCTGCGGTCGATACTTCTGCCGAAGAGCGTCGCGAATCTGTGTCGCGCTTGAGGCGTTTCAAATCCGCGCGTAGTTCGGCGGCGGATTGACAGCGCACGTCGCGGTCTTTTTCGAGCGCCTTATTGATGATTTCTTCGAGTTTCGGCGGGACCTCGGGATTCAATCGCACGGGTGCCACGGGAGCGCGATTCAAGATCGCGTCGTGGATAATCGCGGTGGTATTACCGTTGAACGGGGTGCGACCCGTAGCCATTTCGTAGAGCACCGCGCCGAAGGAGAACAAATCGGTACGCGCGTCAAGATCTTCGCCACGCGCCTGTTCAGGTGACATATAGGCAACGGTGCCTACAGTGGCTCCCGGGCTGGTGAGGTGGTCTTCAGGATTATCGCTGGTCGCTCGCGTCACGCCTTGCGTCATGCCAGGAATCGAACCGCGCGCCGCTTCCATCACTTTCGCCAGGCCGAAATCGAGAACTTTGGCGTGACTGCGCGTGGTAATAAAAATGTTCGCAGGCTTGATATCGCGATGGATGATGTTGTGCGAATGCGCCGCATCGAGCGCCTCGGCAATTTCAATGCCCCAGTCAAGAAGCAAATCGAGCGGCACGGGCTTGCCTTCGATGCGATGCTTTAGCGTCGAGCCTTCCAGGAACTGCATAGCGAGAAATGGCTGGCCATTGCTCTCACCGATTTCATAAATAGTGCAAATGTTGGGATCGTCGAGCGCGGAAGCGGCGCGCGCTTCGCGGCGAAGGCGTTCGAGAGCGGAGGCATCAGACGCCGCTTCTGCGGGAAGAAATTTCAGAGCGACGAGCCGGCCCAAATTCAGATCTTCGGCCTTGTAAACAACGCCCATGCCGCCGCCGCCGAGTTTTTCGAGGATGCGGTAGTGCGAAACTGTTTTCCCGATGAAAGAGTCTTTGTCGGTCATCCTGCGTTGCAGCGTTGTAGCTGCCGCGGTGTGCGGGCGAATTGTAGTGTCCCTGTCGCGACAAGTCAACGGTCTGGCTGTGTTAGGCAGGTGCGGGCGTGTTAAGTGCTGGCGTTGCGCGCGTCGCGTTCGGCGCGAAGATTTTCCATGACGCTCTGGATGAGCTGCTTGGCATTTTGCAATTCATCGTTGATGAGGCGCATATCCAGCGGAGGCTGATTGGGATTGGCGGAGCTGCGGCAATAAACGCCATGCTGACCAATGAGGACCATGGCGTTGGTGAGCAAGTCAAGCGTGACGGCGAGGCGTCCGCGATGCGGGCCCATCATGGTTTCGTAATGCTCGAGCTCGTCGCGATGCTTGTCGAAGACGGTCATGGTGCGCGCTCCTTTTAGTCCTGCACTCCACAATAGCATCTCTCCGGCGAAATCGGCGCGCGCCGGAGGCAGTGATTGTAGTGGAAGATGTAGTGCCACAATGTGTTGCAAAGAAGGAACGCGAAAGGCGAGAGAGATTGCGCGGGCGCGGAGTTCGCCGGATAATCGCTCTCGGACTTAGGCGCCGCCGCGCGAGAAACGCCGAGCCGTGTCGTCTCGGCTGTAATCTCCATGAAAGAACGTTCCCCAGGCTGTTCTTCCGGCGGGCAATTGCACAGCGAATTCACGCAAGCTCGAAGGAAAAATTTTGGCAAGCGCGAATCATCTGTGAAGGTCTTGAGGGCAAACAATGAGACGCTCCGATCTGGTGAGCAACAATGCGAAAGGAAAAACGCCGCGAACATCGCAAGTGGTTTTCGGCGAACGGCAACACCTGCTGCGCGTGCTGGATTCGCTGGAGCACAGCGCGCTGCCGCACGGAAGGTTGGAGCAGGAGCGCCGCGTGGTCGAGCAGTTGATCCATGCGCGCACGCAAGAACTGAACCGCATCAACACTTCGTGGGACGAAAAGGTAGGGTTCGTTCTAAGCGCGGAGATCAAGCCGGAGATGCTGGACAAGCTGTATCGCGACACGCCGGGCGAGGACTATTATTTGCTGCGGCTGATCAGCGAGCATCCGCGAGTTTCGTCGAAGACGCTGCGGAGGCTGGCGAAGCATCCCTACGCGGCGATTCGCGAGAATATTGCGAGGCATCCGAACGCGGACGCTGTGACGCTGACTTCCTTGAGCAAAGACCGCACGCAGCCGCTGTGGTATCTGGTGGCGTTCAATCCCAACGCGCCCGCCGGCCTGCGCCAGAAACTGCGCGAGAGGATGCGGAAGCTCGGCGAGAAGACCGCGACGCAGTAACCAGGGACAAGGCGATTCAGCGGCCGTTCGAGGGATCCGCTGACGCCGAGATATCCACATCAACGAAAATTCCTTGCGTAGCAAGCCCTGGCGGATAGCAGTTTCCGTCGGCGGCATAGGTCGCGGCACACTTCCTGGTAAGACTTATTCTTCGCGGCGACTGGGCGATTTGCCAGACCGCGGCAAACGGAACTCCGCTTTGCGCTGACGTGATATCTTTCGCGAAAAAAATGCAGCCCGGGGATGGCGGGCAGGAATCGTTGTAGACGAAGAATGAGATTCGGTGGCCGCCCGCATGTTCGCGAATGTCGTTCGCGGTAATCACGCCGCGTGCGCCAGACTTGTCCGGCATTCCCGAGCAATAAACTCCCGCGCGATACCCCGCAGCATTCACGCCGTCAATCCACGCGAGCAAATATTCCTGCTGCTCCGGCAGCATGCGGCCGCCTTCCTCCTGATCCACAAAAATCACTGTGCCGCGCGCGAAGTCATCTGCTTGTGCAGCCCTAACGGAAGCCTGAGCATCCTCCGCGCCTACCAGCTTTGGATTGCGCGTGGCCTTCAGTTGCTTATCCAAACGGCCGTTGAAGAGCACCAAGAATCCAAATCCGTGCGCGCGTAGAATTTCGCGCTTGCCCGTCCAATTCGTTGCGCGTTCGCCCGGCGGTGCATTCAGCCAGTATCCGCAGAATGCGAATGTATGGTGCAGGGCGTCAAGCACCGCATCGCCCGGATAATCATTACGATCGAATCCGAGATACATATGCGCAACGTCTTTTCTGGGTATGTCTTGCGGCGATACTGCTCCGTCGCGCTGCTGGTTGGGCACTGTCGCGAGCATGATGGCGCTCGACAGCAGCATTAATATTTTTGTCCGGCGCATTTCCGGCGATCTCGCGTTTCATCATAGCCGCGTTTTCATCCCGCATCCATCGATGTGAGAAGGAAACCATCCTGTGGGAAATAGCGTCTTTAAAATAGCCTCCGCGCAGCCGCGGGGAACGAAGTAAGGAGTTGAGTTCGCGTGACTGTGCTTGATTTATCCGCGTATATTGGCCTCATCGCCGTCGGCTTTGCGACCGCAAACATCCTGATTGGGCTGATGATTTTTGGGCGGTACAGTCCAGTTCGCTACTGGCCGCACCGGCAATTCGATGTTTTTCGCATTCATCGGTGGACGGGCTACGGGACGCTGGGATTTACGGTCTTGCACCCGCTGCCGCTGCTTTGGAGCGCCAAGCCGCACTTTCGCGGGGTGGATATTGCGTTTCCGCTTTGGTCGCCGCTGCAGCCAATTGAAAACACGATTGGCGCGGCGGCGCTGTATTTGTTCGTTGTGGTGGTGGTCACTTCGCTTTACCGGATCGAACTGGGCCGGCATCTGTGGAAACTTTTTCATTATCTGACCTATGCGGCTGCTGCTTCACTTTTCGCTCATGGAATCTTGACCGATCCGAACCTCCGCGGAGCGCGGGTGGACTATTTGGATGGCGGGAAAATATTCATCGAAATTTGCCTGGCGATTGTGATTGGCGGTTCGATATGGCGGGTGTGCCACGCGCGCAAGAAGCAGCAGGCGCTGACGCTCCCTGTGCGCGCAAAATCCTCTGCGTCGCGGTTTGCCTCCTCAGAATGATTTCTAGTTCCAATGGTCTCTTAAACTGGCGCGCTTCCCACGGCGAGCTTCAATCCACGGAAGTGCTGAGAGAGCGGTGATTGGCTTGGCGCGTCTAAGAGAGAGGTTCAGGCGGTGGAATCCGGCTCGCTTTTTGTGTTGACCTCCGAATGTAAGACCCTGATAATTTAGTAGTTACGACGTGCTACCTGCGCCCGGATCCCAGCTCTTGGTCTGGTGGTGGCGACGACGCCGAAGTTTGTCTTTTCGACAAATGTAAGGAACTGAAGCATCAGTGCCATGTACGACCACCATTGTAGATAGGGATTTGCATCGATGCCGGAAAGCGTGAGAACACAGGAATCGCAAGAAAGCGGAGCGACGGCAGCTACCCGAGCGCGCACTCTGGCTCGGGTAGCGGAGTCTTGCGTTGACCGACCCGTCGAACAGGCTATCGAGCGGGCCGTTCAGCATTTGATTTCTCTGCAGGCTGCCGACGGTTACTGGTGGGGGGAACTGGAAGCGGATACCACTCTGGAATCCGACCACATTCTGCTGCACCACATTCTTCGAGACGGCGGCAACGAAAAGGTCGCAAAACTCGCGAATTACATTCGGAAAAAACAGCAAGCGGATGGCGGCTGGAATATTTATCCAGAGGGCCCTTCGGAGCTGAATACGACCGTCAAGGCATATTTTTCGTTGAAGCTGGCGGGCGATTTGCCGGACGCGCCGCACATGCGAAGCGCGCAAAAAAGAATTCACGAATTGGGCGGCCTCGAAAAGACAAACTCATACGTGCGGATTTATCTGGCGATGATTGGGGCAATCGGCTGGGACATGGCTCCGGCGGTTCCCCCCGAGCTGATGCTCCTGCCGAACTGGTTCTTCGTGAATTTGTACGACATGTCGTCGTGGACGCGCGCGATTGTAATTCCGCTGGCGATTGTGTACGCGAGCAAGCCGGAATGGCGGATGTCCGGATGCGAAAGCGTGGATGAGCTGTTTGCGGATCCGGCGAATAGGAAAGCGGCGTTTGCGTGGAGCCGAAAAATTGTTTCGTGGCGCAACGCTTTTCTGGCGATTGACCGGGCGTTGAAAGTTTATGAACGGATGCCTTGGAAGCCTTTTCGGCGGCGAGCTATGGCTGAGGCAAAGCGATGGCTCTTTGAACATATTGAGCGTAGCGAAGGATTGGCGACGATTTTTCCGGCGATGGCGAATTCGATCTATGCAATGCTGGCGATGGGATATCCGACGAGCGATCCAATAATCAAGCGGGAACTTGGGTGGATCGCTGCCTACGAGATTGAAGAAGGCGATGCGTTGCGAGTGCAGCCGTGCATTTCGCCGGTATGGGATACGGCAATTGCGATGGTGTCCTTGGAAGAGGCTGGCATTGGCGAAGCGCATCCCGCGCTGCAGACCGCGGCGCGCTGGCTGATTGATCACCAGATCCTGGGGCCTGGCGACTGGCAGGTGAAGAACAAGGATGCGGAGCCGGGAGGATGGGCGTTCGAATTTCGAAATGAATTTTATCCTGATGTGGATGATACGGCATTTGTGCTGATGGCACTGCAGCGCGTGAAGCACAAGGAGCCAGAGCGTTTCGAGCAGTCGGCGCGTCGCGGGCTGGCGTGGCTGCTCAGCATGCAGAACCGAGACGGCGGGTGGGGCGCATTCGACCGGGACAACGACAGCGCGCTGCTCACAAGCATTCCATTTGCGGACCACAATGCGATGATTGATCCTTCCTCTGCGGACGTGACGGCGCGTTCCATCGAGTGCCTGGGGAATTTCGGGTGGACATCATCCCACCCGGCAATAAAGAAAGCGAACGCCTATTTGCAGCGCGAACAAACTGCGGAGGGGGCGTGGTATGGGCGCTGGGGGGTGAATTACGTTTACGGGACCAGCGGCGTGTTGCGCGCGATGGAAGTGCTGCAGGGAAGTGATACGGCTGAATGCCGGCGCGCCGCCGATTGGTTACGGCGAGTGCAGAACGCGGATGGCGGTTTTGGAGAGACGTGCGCGTCCTATGATGATCCGTCGCTTAAGGGAGTGGGAAAGAGCACGGCGTCGCAGACTGCATGGGGATTGATCGGATTGCTGGCAGCAGGCGGGCACGACGATCCGGCGGTTGTGCGGGCGGTGGGCTGGCTTTTGCAACATCAGAATGAGGATGGTTCGTGGGATGAGGATGATTTCACGGGAACGGGCTTTCCGCGCGTGTTCTATCTGAAGTATCATTTATACAGGAATTCGTTTCCGCTCTACGCGCTGGCCCGCTATCGTAACCGGAGGGATGAAGTTCCAGAAAAAATAAAATCTTTTCAGTTCGATCCGAATCAATTTAGATATCGGAATGGACGGGGGTAAACCATGAGGTTTCCGCTGAGTTTGACCGCGAATTTGACGAAATATCTGGCGACGAAGACGATTCGAGGTGAAAAGAAATTTCCGCTGGTGATGATGCTGGAGCCATTGCATGCGTGCAATTTGACGTGCACAGGATGCGGGCGCATTCGCGAGTACAAGCCGACGATCAACGAAATGCTTACTGTGGAGCAGTGCGTTGCGGCGCTGGAGGATTGCGGCGCTCCGATTGTCTCGATTTGCGGCGGCGAACCGCTGATTTATCCGGAGATCGGGCGGCTGGCGAAGGAGATTCTGGCGCGCAAGAAAAATATTTATCTGTGCACGAATGGCATGTTCATTCGCAAACGTTTGCACGAATTCACGCCGACTTCACGATTCTTTTTCAACGTGCACCTGGACGGGCTGGAGAAGACGCACGATTTGTGCGTGGAGCGCGACGGCGTGTTCCGCGAGGCCATCGCTGGAATAAAGGCGGCGAAGGCGGCGGGATTCCTGGTGTGTTCGAACACCACCGTTTACAAAGAGACGGATATCGAGGAGATTGCGGAGCTTTTTGCATATCTGCGAACGTTGGGCGTTGATGGCAACATGCTTTCGCCGGCGTATTCGTATGCTTCGGTGCAGACAAAGGATATTTTCATGTCGCGGCAGGATGTGAACGAAAAATTCCGGCGCGCGAGCAAGCTGCTGGAGCAGTTCAACGTGATTACTTCGCCGATTTACATGGAGTTCCTGCGCGGCGAGCGGGAGCTGATGTGCACGGCGTGGGGCAATCCGACTTACAATCCGCGCGGATGGAAAGGGCCGTGCTACTTGATGACGGATGAGCACCATAAGACTTTCGGCGATCTGATTAACCATACGCCTTGGGAAAAATACGGCTACGGGCGCGATCCGCGCTGCGAAAATTGCATGGTGCAGTCCGGTTACGAAGCTTCCGCGGTGCTGGGCGGGAACAGCAAATTCGGCGATACCTGGAAAATGCTGCAATGGCAGGTTTCCGGGCGCATGGGCGGGCGAAAGGGCGCGAGCGCGTCTGGCAAAGGAAACGGCAACGGACACGGCACGCCGTTCAATTCGCAGCCCCTGATTCCGTCGCCGGCGACACCCGAAAAGGAAGAAGCTTTCCGCATTCTATGACCACGCTGGTCACTGGCGCGACCGGTTTTGTGGGTTCGCATGTCGCGCGGCAACTGGTTGCTGCCGGCGAGTCGGTGCGCGCTTTGGCGCGACGAGGGAGCCGGCGGGATGCGCTGGACGGTGTAGTGGTTGAGTGGGTGGAAGGCGACCTGCGCGATGAGGCGTCGCTCGATCGCGCGTTTAAGGGCGTGCGCCGCGTTTATCACGTGGCCGCAGACTACCGCTTGTGGGCGAAGCGTCCGCAGGAAATCTACGAAAATAATGTAACAGGAACGAAAAACCTGTTGGCTTCGGCGGTACGCGCACGGATTGAGAAGTTTATTTATACGAGCACGGTGGCCACGATTGCCGTGCAGCGCGGCAGCGAATTGCCGGATGAGACGAATCGCACCGCGGTCGATGAGATGATCGGGACCTACAAAAAATCGAAACTGTTCGCTGAGCAGGAAGCTTTGCGCGCGGCGCACGAGGGTTTGCCGGTTATTATTGTGAATCCGACCACGCCGGTGGGGCCGGGCGATTGGAAACCGACGCCGACGGGGCGAATTATTCTCGATTTTCTCCTGGGACGAATGCCCGCCTATGTGGATACGGGCTTGAATTTCGTGGCTGTAGAAGACGCTGCGAAAGGGCACTTGCTTGCCGCCGAGCGCGGCAAAGTGGGCGAGCGATATTTGCTCGGCGGAGAAAATTTGACTTTGAAGCAGGTGCTCGATGCGCTTGCTGCGATTACCGCGTTGCCTGCGCCGACGCGGCAGATTCCGCATGCCGTAGCTTTGGTCGCGGCGTATGCGGATACGGCATTTGCGCGCGTGACCAATCGCGAGCCGCGAATTCCTGTCGAAGGCGTGCGCATTGCGCGCCACAAGATGTTTGTGAACGACAGCAAAGCGCGCCACGAGCTTGGATATCAGCCTGAAGCGGTGAAAGAAGCGCTGAAACGCGCGGTCGGCTGGTATGTCGCAAAGGGCTATGCGGCCATTCCGCAGCGAGCGCCAATCGCTCAGGCTTCCGCTGCTTGAGAATTGAAGTTGAAAATCCTCATCACATTTGCGCTGGATGTAGAATTCGCTCCGTGGCGAAGCCTGCATCCGTTTGCAAAGATTGCGAACCAGAGCATACGCAACGGAGCTTATGAAAGCAGATTCGGCGAGGCTCAAGTTCAAGTTGCGCTAACCGGCATCGGCGGCATAAACGCGAAAAAAGCCGCACGCGCTGCGCTGCGATGGACGCCGGACATCTGCATTTCTTCGGGGTTGGCGGGCAGCCTGCGAGTTAATTATCCGATAGGCCAAATCTGCGCGGCCCGCGATGTAGTGGAACTGGAAACGGGGCGCTCGGTAGAGGCGGACTTAGGGATGCTTCGCCAGGCCGAGCGGCATGGTGTTGCCATTATCGGGAAACTGCTGACGTCCGCGGATATGATCTTGTCTTCGGAAGGGAAGAGCAGACTTGGAAAAATGGGTGAAGCAGTGGAAATGGAGAGCTTCGCGGTGATGACCGAAGCCGCGGCTGCCGGCGTTCCGGCGATTGCGATACGTGCCATCAGCGACGCGGCAGATGAGGATTTGCCTGTGGATTTTGGCAGCATGTTGGACGATGGCGGGAACGTGAATGCATCGAAAGTTGCAAAGGCTGTCGCGCGCGCCCCGCACAAATTGCCAGCGCTGATGCGGTTGGCGAAGAATAGCCGTTCGGCGTCGAAAAAGCTGGCGGACTTTTTGGAAGCTTACGTGGCGGGACTCGCCGCCGCTTCGAAAGCGCCGGCGCAATTGGCGGAAGCGAGACGCGCATGAGTTCGACGAGCATTCAGGCGAGCGAAACGCCGCGTGAGAAAGCGCGCAAGGAGACAATGCTGGCCGGAGTGTATCGCGGAGCGGGAAAGGTTGTGTGCGAAGAAGTTCCGGTTCCCGAAATTGGCGAAGGTGAAGTGCTGTTCCGCGTGGCCGCATGCGGCATTTGCGGCACGGATATCAAAAAGATAGCGCACGGCTTTGTTGCTCCTCCGCAGATTTTTGGACATGAACTGGCGGGCACGGTGGTCGAGGTCGGCCGGGGAGTTCAGCGCTTCAAGCCTGGCGACCGCGTGGTGAGTTTTCATCACGTTCCATGCGAAAAATGCTTCTATTGCGAACGAAAACTTTTTTCGCAATGCGCTCAGTACAAGAAAGTGGGACTCACCGCAGGATTTACGCCTAATGGCGGCGGTTTTGGGCAATACGTGAGAGCGATGCCGTGGATTGTCGAGCGCGGGATGCTGGCGATTCCGCCGGGAATCACCTTCGAGGAAGCGACATTCATCGAGCCGGTGAATGTTGCTGCGAAAGCAGTGTGGAAGGCGCGAGTAAGCGAGGGTGAATTTACCGTGATCGTCGGGCAAGGGCCGATCGGCATGCTGCTGACGGGCTTGTGCAAACTGAAAGGCGCGGACGTGATCACCACGGACCCGCTGGCCGGAAGGCGGGCGGCAAGCCTTCGGCTGGGCGCAACCGACTCGTTTGATCCCGCATCGGATGATGTAGCCGCGGTTGTCCGAGAACGTACGACAGGACGAGGCGCCGATGTGGTGTTGCTGGCCGCGCCCAATGCTGAACTGGTGACCCAGGCGCTGGGAATGGCGCGGGCGGGAGGGCGTGTGCTGCTTTTCGCGCACAATGATCCAGTGATGAAAATCGAATTTCCGGCTGCCGCGGTGGGAATTGAAGAGAAGGAAATTCTGGGAAGTTATAGCGCATCCATAACCGAGCAAGAGGAGTATGCTGGAATCGTGTTTGGCCGCAAGCTGCCGCTGGCCGAGCTGGTTTCAGATCGCTTTCCGACCGAGCGGATTGCTGACGCGCTGGCGCTGGCGGCAAAGCCGGCAAACAATACGTTGAAAGTTGTGATTACACATTTATAGGCTGTGCATAAAGCTGGGATGAAAACAGGCACCAATACGGGCATGAAACCGGGAATGAAGCCAGGATCCAGCGGCGTAATGACCGCAGCCGTGCTTTACGGCCGGGAAGATCTCAAGATCGAGCGGGTGGGTGTTCCGACGCTCGGCGAGGACGAAGTCTTGGTGCGCGTGCAAGTGGCGCTGACCTGCGGAACGGATTTCAAAGTTTGGAAGCAGGGCTCGCATCCGCGAATGATCCAACCACCGGCGATATTTGGCCATGAATTGGCGGGCGTCGTGGAGGAAACCGGATCGGCTGTGGGACACGAGATTCGCGCGGGAATGAGAGTCGTTCCCGGGAATTCGGCGCCGTGCGGAGCGTGCCTCTACTGCCGGAAGGGCCAGCCGAATCTTTGCGAGGATCTCCTGTTCAATAACGGCGCGTATGCCGAATACGTGAGGATTCCGGGACGAATCGTTCGCCAGAATCTGCTGGAAATTCCCGAGCACGTAAGTTATCACGACGCCGCCATGGTTGAGCCGCTTGCCTGCGTGCTGCGCGGGATTCATGAGACTGGAATTCAAGCGGGCGATACAGCGGTGATTCTGGGATGCGGTCCGATTGGGCTGAAATTCGTGCGCGCGCTTTCCGCGCGAGATGTGCGCGTGATCGCGTTGGGCAAAAGGAAAAGCCAGATTGAGGCGGCGGAACGATTGGGCGCGTATGCGGCGTTCGATGTGTCCACGATGGATTCGCCGGTGGCGATGGTCCGCGAGCTTACCGATGGGAAGCGCGGGGCCGATGCGGTAGTTGAGGCGGTGGGTTCAGCGATGACCTGGCAGTGGGCCATGCAAATGGTGCGCAAGGGCGGCAAAGTGAATTTGTTCGGCGGCTGCCCGCACGGAACGCAGGTGGAGTTTGATCCAGCTCTGCTGCACTATTCCGAGATAACTTTGAAGGCAACGTTCCACCACACGCCGCGTTTTATTCGCGAGGCGCTGGAAACGATTGCGCGCGGCGATGTGCGCGCCAGGGACTTTGTGACAGGAGAGACTCCGCTTAGCGAATTGCCGCGAGTTTTTGAGGATATGAAGCGGCGCAATGGGGAATTGAAGACCGCGGTCAACCCCTGGGCCTGAAACGTCTCCCATGCTCGGACGAGACGAACTGCAAATCGCGCAACAACTTCCCGCTGATGGCTGCTCGCTTTCCGAAGCGCAGGCTTACACGCGCTGGCTCGCCACGCATCACTATGAAAATTTCAGAGT
>DASYYQ010000095.1:0-6666 GCA_035933545.1 Candidatus Acidiferrales bacterium
CAACCTCTGAGAAGCACAGCCCGCCAGACTCCAACTGAGCAAAGCGAAAGTTAAACGAAGTTTTCGCATAGCTTTATTTCTTCGTGCGTTCCCGGAGAAGGCCTTTCAGCTCGGCCATGAATTCCTTCACGTCCTTGAAATCCAGATAGACGGAGGCGAAGCGCACGTAAGCTACTTTGTCGAGCTTTCTGAGGCGGGCCATCAGCAGCTCGCCAATTTCGGCGGTGGTTTTTTCGCGGTCGGCGGCTTCGTTCACGAATTTCTCCGCTTCGTCGACCAGGGCTTCGAGTTTGGCCGTGGGCACAGGACGTTTTTCGCAGGCGCGCAACAATCCTTGCAGGATTTTGTGACGGTCGAACTTTTCGCGCCGCCCATCTTTCTTGATTACCATGTAAGGAATTTCGTCGATACGCTCGTAAGTGGTGAACCTTTTGCCGCACTTCAGGCATTCACGGCGGCGGCGAATCAAATCGCCGGCGCGCCCTTCGCGCGAATCCACGACTTTGTCGTCCAGATGCGAACAGAACGGGCACTTCACTGGTCAGCTTCTCCCGAGCGCTTGGCCTCATCCACGCCGCGCAAAGAGACGTGCCTGCCGCGCGCCTCGTCCACTTCTTCTTCCTGCGCCAATCTGCGCAAGGCGCCCATGGTCCATCCTTCGTGCACAAGCAGGGGCACGCCGACCACGGAAACGGCCGCGAAGGTCACAATCCAAACGGAAATGGCGATGGCCGCGGCGGGTTCGCTGGCCATCCCGAAAATCACCGTCAGCACGAGAAAAGTGGAGAGCTGCATACCGCCGCCCACCGCCGGCAATTGCACCACTGAGCCAACCATGGTGAAAGCCAGCACCAACAACGCGCCACGAAATTGAAAATGCCCGATGCGGCTGCCGAAACTTCGGATGATCCAGAAGTAGACCAGCGCCACCACCGTCCAATGCAGCGCCGTGTAGAAAATGGCGGCGAGCAGGTCGCCGAGCGAGCGAATCGATTGCAATCCTTCGGCGAATCCGGCGGCCAGCCTGGCCACGCGGCCGTGCCAGCCGCCGCGCTTGCGCCACTTGGCTAATCGCGAATGCAGAGTTTGCGCTCCGCGCAGACGAAAGTAAACCAGCAGCGCGACCACAATCACAAGCCCGCCAAAAAGGCCCCAGCCCGCCAAGCGCGCATCGCGCAGCATGTTCGAACCGCGCGCTGAGTCGCTGAGCGAGGTCCGCGGAATCATCAGCAGGGCGATCGCCGCCATGACCACGGTTGCCGCAGCGTCGAAAATTCGTTCCAGGACGTAAACGCCAAAGCTATCGGCCACTGGCAAACGATCTTTGCGCGCAATCAAAAGGGGGCGTATTGGTTCGCCGGCACGTCCCAGCAGAAAAATCGCGGTGAACCCGATGATGGTTGCGTCATACACATTGCGAAAATGCGCGTGGCCCATATAGCGCGAGAATCGCCGCCAGCGCAGCGAGCGTATCGCGTACGAAACGAAAATCGTCGCCAGCGCCAGCAGCAGCAACGTGAAGTTCGCGCCGCGCAGCGCCGCACCCAGCCGCTGCCAACTGAACCCCGCGAGCATTGATGTTCCGCGGAAGCGGTAAAACAAAGCCGCGACGACCAGCAGCGCGGCGATCAGCCACAGGAGTTTTTTCAAAGTTGGTTGCATGAGCGCGCTAACGCACCACCAATCGCCTACTCCTATTCCTATCGTCTACTCGATTTTCCAAATCTCCGGATATCTCAGCGAAACGAGGTAGAGCCCTTCTGGCGGCGCGGTTGGCCCGGAAGCGGAACGGTCGCGCATTTCGAACAGCCGCGTGATATCTGCCACTCGCAATTTCCCGCGCCCCACATCCAGCAGCGTGCCCACAATCTTGCGCACCATGTAGCGCAAAAAAGATTTGCCGGTCACGACGTAAACCAGCTCGTGCCGCTCCGGCTCACGCTCGATTCCCGACCGGCAGATGACGCGAACGGGAGAACGGTCTTTATCGGTTTCCTCTGAGCCGCTGGAAGCCGCAAAGGAGCTGAAATCGTGCTCGCCCTCAAAGCATTTCGCCGCCGCAATCATGGCGTCCTCGTCGAGCGGATACGGATAATGCAGCACGCGCCGGTATTCAAATGGCGAGACCACTTCGCCGCGAAAAATGCGGTAGTGATACGTTTTCTCGATCGCCTGCCAGCGCGCGTGGAAGTCCGCGCCCATCTCTTCCGCGGCCACTATGCGAATTTCCGGCGGCAGCAAAGCATTCAGCGCGCGTTGCAATTCTTTCACGGTAAGCGCCGAACTGGTTCTAAAACTTGCGACCTGTCCCAGCGCATGCACGCCCGCGTCGGTGCGGCTGGCGCCATGGATCATGGCCGACTCCTGCGTGATTTTCCGCACCGCGTCAGCCAGCGCTCCTTGAATGGTAGGCACACCCGGCTGCATTTGCCATCCATGAAATTTCGCGCCGTCATAAGCCAGTGTGAGTTTTATGTTTCTCATGCGCAGGAAATTATCGCATGACGCCGCTCGTGGGAATGGAAGAAACGGAGAGTTTAATGTGCGGCTTCCGTAGCTCAGTCAGCGGGAATGCGCGCCCGCATAGACAAAACACGCAGGGCTGACGTAGAGCGGCTCATATTCGGCCTCAATGCCGCTGCGCGTGTACACAGTATCTTGATTCTCAGGATGGGAAATAAATCGAATCGCTCGAAAACGGGTGTCCGGGCATACGTCACACCAATGGCGAATATATTTCCCGATGGAAATTAAATCGCCCGGCTCAAGCTCCACCGATACAACGGCCTGGCCCGCTGGATGAACATAACAGATACCCCGGCCATCGAGAATGAAGTAGGTCTCGAAATCACGGTGCCAGTGCTCCCTTTTGAAATCGCTCCGTATCTTTTCGGCGCTCTCCGCTCTCGGAGCCAGTTCAATCACATCGTGCCCCGCAAAATTGTTTTTTTGCCGGCAAGCCTGCAACTCCGGCTCATAGGCTTTCAAGATTTCTTCTGCAGGAGAAGTTGCGGGGATCGGATAGACACGCGTCCAGCGCTGGTATTCCACTCCGATTTCCGACAGAAAGGTCTCAATTTCGGGGGGCATGATAAGAGTCCGCCCCAGATGCGGAACTTTTACGATCGCCATTGTCCCAAGCCCTTGACGCAGATCCGCAATTATTGCGGACGCTCAGGTGAGCGGCTTTGCGTCTCTCGGCGGGATTCCTGTGTACGCAGGGAAGAAAAAAGCCCGCGAGGACGGGAATTTCTGTTGCGAAGCGCCTACCCTCTAAGTAGAAGCTACGCGGAAAATTCTGAAGAGATTCTTACGCGAAAACGAAGCCAATTGCAAGAACTTTGTATTAAAATACCGTAAATTTCTTGGCAAATTCGAGGTTTTCTAAAATCCAGCAAGCTCACGCGTCGGCGCGCACAAAATGGCTTCCGGGCTTGGTGATGGGCTCGCCTGCGCGGCACTGCGGACAATCGAATGCCTCGTAGCTGGGCATATTGATCTCGAGGAGGGCCTTGGCCGGCACATCCCATTCAAGGCGGCCGTTGCTGCGGTCAATCAGCGCGCCTGCCGCCACAACTCTGCCGCCTGCCTGCTCGACGACGCCCATGGTTTCGCGCGTCGAGCCGCCCGTAGTCCATACATCCTCGACCACAAGCACCCTCTCGCCGGCGCGAATCGCAAAGCCGCGCCGCAGCGCCATGTGTCCGGACGAATCGCGCTCCACAAAAATCGCGCGGACTCCCAGCGCCCGGCCTAATTCATGCCCGACCAGCACGCCGCCCAGCGCCGGAGAAACGACGCAATCGATAGCCGCGCCGCGAAATTTCTCTGCGAGCGCGCGTCCCAGCTTTTCTGCCATTTCCGGATGCTGAAGCACCAGCGCGCATTGCACATAGACGCCACTGTGCCGTCCGCTGGACAATTCGAAATGGCCGTGGCGTACTGCTCCCACTTTCTCGAATAGTTGCCGAATGTCGTTCGCTTCCATGAACGCGGCCCTCCGCCGGGCTGCCGGGCTGAGACTAGGGCACCTCGCCGTCATTGTCAACATGGGCCACGGCATGGCCCAGGGCGAATGCCAGCCCGCGATGTGCTAAACTGCTTCGCCGTGTTCGTTTTTGGCTTTTGCTTGTTTGTTTGCGGACAATCGGCGCAACGTAAATCTTCGATTAGTCGCGCATTTCCAAGCGGATACGGCTGGCTAACGCCTTGCTCCATATAATGAGTTGAAACATATCAGCGGTCTCGCACGTTTCATAATTCTAAGACATACACCGCAATAGTTAAATCAAGCGGAGAGGAATAACACGATATGACTAGAAGGCTGATTCGTACCGCCGTAGCTCTTTACCTGGCAGGCGCGCTGGCGGTTGGGGTGCCAGTGTTTGCGCAGGCGCCAGGCCCACAGCAGAGCCAATCTGAGGCGCAATCTCAAGTGAAACCGGCCGCAGCGCCGAATCTGCCTGCGAATTCCTACGTGAACCTCCTGGGGCAACGGAATTACAGCAGAGGCAAACGCACATTCCCGGATATCTTCGGAGCCTACACGCCGCAAAGCGTGCCTTCGCCCGATCTAACGAACACACCGTCCATCTACAGCCTGATCCAGGATGGGAAGCTCAATCTCAGCCTGCAGGATGCTATTGCGCTCGACCTCCAGAACGACCTCAACATCGCCGTCGAGGAATACATTCCTTGGATCAACGAGGCCAACCTGCTCAGCGCGGAAGGCGGCGGAACGCCTGTGGGTTCAGCCACCAGCGCGGGCGGCGGCACGTTTGACCCGCTGGTCACGGCGAGCACCGGCATTACCGACGCCGTGATTGCAGTAAACAATTCCCTGCTCAGCGGAATTGGCGTTACACCGCAATTCTTCGTTCTAAAGAACCATTCGACCATTTTTGATTTCGGGTATTCACAGAAATTTCATACGGGAACGATTTTCAATGTTGGTATCACGAATACCCGAAGCTCCTCGACGAACCGCCAGAACTTTTTTAACCCCGCCGTGCAGTCGGTTCTGTCGGTCAACATTCAACAGCCGCTGCTGAACGGCTTCGGCCGGCTGGCGAATATGCGTTTCATTCTCGAAGCGCGCAACAACACCAAAGTTGGGAGACTGCAATTTGAAGAGCAGGTGATCGCGTCGGTCACGCAGGTCGAAACTCAATACTGGACATTGGTTGCGGATGAGCAGGCCGTCGACGTCGCCAATCAAACTCTTAGCGTCGCGCAGAAGCTTTACGAAGACGACCAGCGGCAGCTCCAAATCGGCACGCTGGCGCATCTCGATGTGGTCACCGCGGAATCGGCTATCGCAACAGACAATCAAGCTCTCATCGCGGCGCAGACGAATGCGCTGCAACAGGGCATCGTGGTTCTCAATTTGATTACCAAGGACCCGATGGAGAAGAGGCTGCAGGGCATCCAAGTCGTGCCCACCACCCCTCTCGAAGCAAATCCTCAAATTCCTAATATCACCCTGCCTGACGCGGTATCTGAGGCCTGGGCAAATCGTCCCGAAATCAAAGTGGACCAACTGACACTGCAGAACGACAACATTGAAATCCGCGCCACGCGGAACTTGCTGCTGCCCTCCCTTACGCTTGCGGGCACGTATTCCAGCACCGGACTGGGCGGAATTAACACCAGCACTACTTTCACTCCGAACGGAACGGCAACCGCCATACCCGACCAACCGATCGTCGACCAGAACGGCAATCCTGTGCTGGTGGGCGGTGTTCCGACCTTCGTTGGCAGCCCCAACGGAATTTTGGGCACTAACGTCGTTCCCGGCGGCATTGGCACCACTTATTCCGATATCTTCCACAACAAATTCCCGTCCTACTCCGCCAGCCTAAATCTGAGCTTGCCGCTGCGCAACCGCTCCGCGCAGGCCGCCAACGCCGTTGCTCAGTTGACTGAGCGCGAAGAACAAACCGTTCAGGTGCGCGACAAAAACACTATTGTCGTCGGCGTGCGCCAGGCGCTTACCGCAGTTCAGCAGGACGAAGCTCAGGTACAGGCCACCGTGCAAGCTACCAAGCTGGCGCAGGAGACTTACGACGACGAAGTGAAGAAGTTCGACCTGGGCGCATCCACCACTTACAACGTCGTTCTGCAAGCACGCGACTTGAATGCGGCCAAACTCAACGAACTTACCGCCAAGACCAATCTGGAAATTGCGCTGGTCAATTTCAATCAGGCTCTGGGCCGCACTTTGACCAACAACAACATCACCATTGCCAATCGGCTGGGCCGCGAGCTCGACCCGGATGGCAACACGCCGCTCATCCCCGGCACGATCGACGGCCATCTAGCTGGCGTTGACGTTTTCGGCTTGGGTATGGGCAAATAGGGCGTTTTTTTGGAGCGCGGCGGGCAAAGCCGCCTTGCCTTCTTAGCGCAGAGTCTCACATCTCGAGGCTCTGCGGCTTTTTCCTTTTTGCCGCATGAGGCTTGTCCCTCCGCGTCCTCTGCCCTACAATGAAATTGACAGGCGAATTGTCAGTCCATCCGGCGAGGAGCCGCTATGCCCAAAGAAAATCGCACCTCTTCCGTGACCGTCAACGCGGAACCGGAATCGCAGCGCGCGCCTTCCGCCGCTGAACTCGAATGGCAGAAAAACGTCCTCGAACCTACGCTCGAAAAATCGCCTGAGCGCGA
>DASYYQ010000150.1:0-22138 GCA_035933545.1 Candidatus Acidiferrales bacterium
CCGGAAGTGATTTTCGCGCGGGGAAAAGCGCCGAAGCAAGTGGCGGGAATCGTTCGCGGAATGCTGCGCGCGAAATCGTCGCACAACATCCTGATTACGCGCGCGGACGCGAAAGTGTACGCGGCGGTGCGGCGGCTGACGCGCGAGGCGAACTTTCATGAACTTTCCGGCGCGATTACCATTCGGCGCGCGAAGAAAAATACTGGCAAAGGGTTGGTGCTCGTTGTGACCGCAGGAACGAGCGACATTCCTGTGGCCGAAGAGGCGCTGGTGACTGCTGAAATGATGGGAAACCGCGCGGAAGCGATTTACGACATTGGCGTTGCGGGACTGCATCGGCTGCTGGCGCATCGCGAAAAGCTGATTGGAGCGCGCGTGATTATTTGCGCGGCAGGAATGGAAGGCGCGCTGCCCAGCGTGGTTGGGGGGCTTGTGAGCGTCCCGGTGATTGCGGTGCCGACGAGCACGGGCTATGGCGCAAGTTTTTCAGGACTGGCGGCGCTGCTGGCAATGCTGAACAGTTGCGCGTCGAACATCAGCGTGGTGAATATTGATAACGGATTCGGCGCAGCGTGCGTGGCGAGCTGCATCAACCACCTCTGAAAGTTGCGGGGAAGAATTACGCGAGCGCGGACGCGAGAGCTGCCGCTAACGCGTGCTCTTCTTCTTCGAAAACAGTGCGAAGGTCAATAACGAGGGTATTTTTTTCAATTCGCGCGATGACTGGCGTCCCGGTAGCAGGTTTGCGCAGGCGCTCTTCGAGTTGCGTGGCAGAATATCTTTCGCTGCGGAGGGTAATCAACTTCGTCGGCCGTTTTTCTTCGGGAGTCGAACCGCCGCCAATTACGGAAAAACCGTTGCGGATTTCGAGAATTGCTTCGCGAGGCAGTTGGGCGCGGAAATTGTCGACGAATGCACGGGCGCGCCGCTCGATTTCTTCCGCGGTCATGCGAATCATGCGCAACGCTGGAATTTCGTCGAGCGCCCCGCGCTGATAGCCATTCAACGTGGCTTCCAGAGCAGCGATGGTGAGTTTGTCAACTCGCAGGGCGCGGAAAAGCGGATTGCGCCGGATGCGCTCGACCAGTTTTTTCTTTCCGGCGATGATGCCGGCTTGCGGGCCGCCCAGCAATTTATCTCCGCTGAAGGTAACGATGTCCGCTCCAGCGGCAAGGCTGGCCCGCACCACCGGCTCGGCGACACCGGCGGCACGCAGATCGGTCAGGCATCCTGAACCCAGATCTTCAAAAACCGGAATGCGTTTCTTGCGCCCCAGTGCAACAAGTTCTTCCAGCTCGGGCCGCTTGGTGAATCCCACAATCTTGAAATTAGAAGGATGAACGCGCAGCAAAAGCGCGGTGTGGTCGCTGATGGCCCGCTGATAGTCGGCGGTGCGCGTGCGATTGGTCGCGCCTACTTCGCGCAACTGCGCGCCGCTTGCGGCCATGATTTCTGGAATGCGGAAGCCATCGCCAATTTCGATCAGCTCGCCCCGTGAGACGATGACTTCGGCGTCTTTTGCGAGGGTATTCAGCACCAGGAAAAGGGCAGCGGCATTGTTGTTTACGACGATGGCCGCTTCGGCACCGGCAAGCTCAGCTAGGAGGCGGTTTGTGTGCGTGTCGCGCTTGCCGCGCTGGCCGATGGAGATGTCGTATTCGAGGTTCGAATAGCGCGTCGCCGTGGCAGCGATTCGTTCGATCGCGTGCTTCGCGAGGGGCGCACGGCCCAAATTCGTATGTAGGACCACGCCCGTAGCGTTGATGACGGGCCGCAGCGAGGGCGCGAGCCCGTCTTCAACCTTTTGGCTAATGGTTCGAAGAATTTCCGGGCGTTCGAATTGCGCGCGAGTTGCGCCATTCGCTGCTGCTTTCCGCAGATCGGCAAGAGTGCACCGAGTGGCATTTACAACCATCGCGCGTCCTGCTTTTTGGATAAGTTCAGTCGCTTGCTGTGAATTGAGAATTTCATCCACCGACGGGATCTGTTGCAGAAGCGCGACGCGCTCGTTGTGAAGTTTCACGTTCTTTTGGCTAGAGTCCGGCACAGTGGCATCATTTCAGCACACGCACTAAAGTTGCGCAACTTCCCCGTGACGACTGGCGAATACCGATGCGACACGCAGTTGCGATGCAACGGTTGACGCCAAACACAGGCAAATTTACGATAATTGCAGCCCCCTTTCACTCGTAAGCTTGCGGAGACTATGGCGCCAACAACGGACGAAGATCTGTCTCAGATCGAAAGAGACATTCGCACGCTGAAAATCGAGTATGAGCAATTTTTCGGCGGCGGGCGCAAGCGGCCTCCGACGGAGACGCAGTGGCGCGTGGAGACGCTGTTCAAGCGCTATGGCGACCGTGGCGGCGACATGAGCTATGCGCAGCGTTTTCGCTACAGCAATCTGGCGCAGACTTTCGCCAAGTATTGCGAGATCTGGCGCAAGAAATTGAAAGAGCGCGAAGAGGGCAAGACGGTGCGGCACTTTGGCGCGGCAGCGAAGGCGATTGAGGCCGAGCGCGCCAAGCCCGAAGCGGGAGCGCATAACAAGACCGCAGGTCCGGCCTTTGCGATGACCTTCTCCAATCCCGAGCATGAACGCTCGAAAATCGAGAAGCTGTATAAGAAGCTGGTTGAAGCACGCACAGCCAGCGGGGAGAAGAAGGGCATTCCGAGCTTCGAGGAATTCGGCAAGTTCGTGCGCGAAAAAACGCACGAGCTTAAATCCAAAAAGGGCGCTTCGCAGGTGGAATACACGGTAAGTGTCGAAGACGGCCGGGTAAAACTAAAAGCGCGCATCAGCAGCTGATTTTTCCTCATCGCGCGTTCCAACACTGCCTGTTTGGCTGGCTACATGCAGCAAGCGGGTTAGGCAACCTCCACGATAACACTAGAATCCATAGCATCAATCTATGCGGCGGCATACCAGCGCGCTTGAAAAACATCACAGTCCTCTATTCGCAGTCAGAAGCGGTGTGTATCTTGCGGCCACTCTAATTGGAGCCTTCCTCTTCTTCAGCGGCCTCGCCCGGGCGCAATCTCAGGCAGGCCCAATTACTCCGCCACCTCAGAAAATTCAGCAGACGCGGCAAGCCGCGCAACCCACAGCACCACTGTCCAAAATGTCAGTCAAAGTGAAGTTGGTTTATCTGTATGTGACGGTGCGCGACAAGCACGGAAAAATCGTGCCTACGCTCAACCAGCAAGATTTTGTGCTGAACGACGACGGGCGCCCGCAAACGATCACGCATTTCATGCGGGATAGCGACGTTCCGCTGACTCTTGGTTTGCTGGTGGACACTAGCCTGAGCCAAAGCAAGGTTCTCGACGATGAGCGCGACGCCAGCTATAAATTTCTCGATCAGATGTTGCGCGAGGACAGGGACGAAGCATTTGTGATTCATTTTGACCACGAAGTCGAACTTCTGCAGGATTTGACGTCTTCGCGGCCAAAGCTCAACGCCGCGCTTCAGCTTCTGCAAATGCCGCAATCGCAATTCCATAATGGAGACGATCAGGGCGGTGGCGGTCCAGATGACAACGGCGGCGATCCTGACCCTGATAAGAATGGCGGGAGTGGCGGCCAGCAACGCGTGCGCGAAGGCGGAGGGACCCTGCTGTACGATGCTATCTATCTGGCGTCCAGAGACGAGATGACAAAACGGCAGGGGCGCAAAGAGCTTTTTATTTTGTCGGATGGAATCGACCGGGGCAGCAAGGAGACGCTGACAGACACGATTGAGGCGGCGCAGCGTTCGAACACAGCCGTCTATTCTATCTACTTTGCAGGGAGTGAACCGAACCGCGGCGGCTACGATCGCCAGGGTGGGTGGGGCCATCCGCGAGTGGAGTGGCCGGGAGGAGGTGGAGGTTGGCCGCGTGGAGGCGGTGGGAGAGGCGGCTATCCATCGGAATCGCGTGTGGACGGAAAGAAAATACTCGAGCGAATCTCTACTGAGACCGGAGGACAACTGTTTCAAGTGTCGAAGAAACTGCCTCTCGATAAAGTGTTCGCTGAAGTGGAGGAAGAGTTGAGGAACCAGTACAGCCTGGGCTATACGCCAAATCCCGCAAACACGGAAGCGGGCTATCACAAAATTAACCTGAGCACCCAAAAAAAGGATTTGAAGGTTCAAGTGCGCGACGGCTATTACGTCGGCAACTAAGCGTCCATTTTGCGTGCTTTTCTGCCAGCCAGCGAGACGAATTGAAAGTACGCACCAACGATTGAATTTTTGCTGTTCTCTTTCTCCTTCTCCATTCTCACGCGACCGCATACACTGGTATGCCCTTTTCATCATTTTTTCATTTATCAGGGGAGGCGAGTGTGGCGGTTGAACGGGCGCTTATCAGTGTGTACGACAAGACGGGACTGGCGGAATTTGCGCGGCAGCTCGCGCAGTTGGGGGTCGAGATTGTGTCCACGGGCGGCACAGCGCGATTTTTGCGCGATGCGGGCGTCGCGGTCCGCGACGTCGCGGAACTCACAGGCTCGCCGGAAATGCTTGGCGGACGCGTGAAAACGCTGCACCCCAAGGTTCATGGCGGGATTTTGTATCGCCGCGGACACGCAGAGGACTGCAAACAAATGGCCGAACATGGCATCGCGCCGATCGATATGGTGGTTGTGAATCTCTACCCCTTTTCGGCGACAGCAGCCAAGCCGGGCGTCACCGCCGAGGAGCTTATCGAGAATATCGATATTGGCGGGCCGACGATGGTGCGCTCCGCAGCGAAGAATTTTGAGAGTGTGGTAGTGATCACCGATCCCATGGATTATGCGGCGCTGCTCGAAGAACTGAGTCACGGGCGCGAAGTCGCGCTGAAGACGCGGCTGGAACTGGCTCGCAAGGCTTTTGCATTGACCGCGCGATATGACGGGCAAATTAGCACGGAGCTCGAACGGCTTGCCGCGAACGGACAACTGCAGCTCGCGCCTGCTTCGGAGAAGCTGCCGCGGCGATTGCACTTCGCTTTCGAGCGGCGGCAGAGCATGCGGTATGGCGAAAATCCGCATCAGCAGGCCGCTCTGTACGTTCCCGCGGGCGCGACACGGAAAGGATTCGCAGCAGCGCGCCAGCTTCATGGAAAAGAGCTTTCTTACAACAATTTGGTTGATCTGGACGCAGCATGGGCGCTAGCGGGCGATTTCTCTAGGCCCGCGACTGCAATCATTAAGCACAATAATCCCTGCGGCGTGGCGGAAAATGATTCGTTGGGAGAATCGTACCGGCGCGCGCTGGCGTGCGATCCAGTTTCCGCTTTCGGGAGCGTGATCGCGTTCAACCGGACGGTGGACGCGGAAACGGCCGCCGAATTGGAAAAGCTATTCGTGGAATGTGTTGCTGCGCCAGGCTATGAAGAAGCTGCGCTGGGAACGCTTTCGGCGAAAAAGAATATCCGCCTGCTGGAAATGCCGCCGGAGGCGCCCGCATCCGAGCTGCAATTGAAGCGCATCCGTGGGGCTATGCTGATTCAAGAGCCGGACGAGCGCGCTATCGTTGAATCGGAATGGAAAATTGTCACCAAGCGCCAGCCGAGCGTGGACGAAATGCGGGCTTTGCGATTCGCGTGGATTGTGTGCAAGCACGTGAAGTCGAATGCGATTGTGTTCGCGCGGGAACGGCAGACGCTTGGCATTGGAGCCGGGCAAATGTCGCGCGTGGATTCAGTGAAAATTGCGGTGATGAAGGCGCAAATGCCTCTGGCAGGAAGTGTAGTTGCTTCCGATGCCTTCTTTCCTTTTGCGGACGGCATCGAAGAGGCGGCGAAAGCGGGAGCGGCTGCAGTGATTCAGCCGGGCGGTTCGGTTCGGGATAATGAGGTGGTTGCCGCTGCCGACCGGCTGGGCCTAGCGATGGTCTTCACAGGAGTGAGACATTTTCGCCACTAATTGGCGGCAGCAAGCAGCGGTTTCCGCGCATCAAAGAGATGAGACTAAGCGGAGCGGAAACCTCCCCGAGGAAGACTTTGACGCCCTTTGCCGCATGTAGAATAATGTATGACCTTGGCATTTTGGAGTTGGCATGAAGACCTATTTTGCTTTTGCTGAAACGATTCTGGCCGTGGGTATTTGCGTCACAGGAGCGGCGGCGCAAAGCTCAGCCGGAGGAGCCACTTCTGTGGGCAATTCCAGCGCCGCTTCCACATATTCGCAGCCGGACGAGACGAAGCGGGCCGAAGCTTACGCGGATTTTATGATTGGTCACCTTGCGGAACGGCAGTTCGAGGCTTCCGGGAAACCGGAATACGCCCAGCAAGCCATCGAGGATTACCAGAAAGCTCTGGTGCTGGATCCGGATGCTGCGATCACCGAGCGGCTGGCTGAGGTTTATGCCGCGTCTGACCGTACGTCGGATGCAATTCGTCTGGCGAATCAGGCTTTGCAGCAGGACGCCAACAATCTGGCCGCGCACCGTTTGCTGGCGCGCGTGTACATTCACGAACTGGGGCAGGGGAGCGCCAGCACAACTCAAAACCAAACGATTGCCGCTGCGGTCGAGCAACTGGAAGCCGTGCAGCGGCTCGATCCCAGCGACATTGAGTCGCAACTCTGGCTGGCACATCTCTACGGATTCCAAAACAAACCAGAGCAAGCCGAGAAAGAATTGCAGAGTATTTTGAACCATTCTCCGGATAATCCGAGCGCTTTGGGACAGTTGAGCCAGCTTTACCTCGACGAGGGGCGTCCCCAGGATGCTATCGCTCTGTTGAAAAATGCCGTAGCTTCGTCCGGCGATGCTGAACTCTATGACTTGCTCGGTAATGCTTACGTGAAAACTCATGATTATCCGCGGGCGCAGGAGGCTTTTGAACAGGCTGTGAGCCTTGACCCCGATGAGCCCAGCCACCGCCATGGTCTGGCGCAAGCCTATCTTTCAAACGGTAAGTATCAGGAGGCTCTGCAGCAGTTCCAACAATTGACGAAAATGGAGCCGGATAGCGCGGAAAACTATTTGCGGATTTCGCAAATCTATCGCCACATGAACCAACTGGATCAGGCCGAGGCGGCTCTGACGCAGGCGAAAAAGTACGCTCCGGGTAATCTGGAGGTTCTTTACAACGAAGCGCTTCTTTACGAAGCTCAGGCGCGTTACACGGACGCGATTCAGGTTCTTTCAGACACAATAGCGAGCGTGAAGGCGCAACAACCAGAGGGCCAGCCGGCGCCGAAAGCGCTCGCTGTTCTTTACGAGCAGCTCGGAATGGCGCATCGCGACGCAGGCGACTACGCCTCCGCCGAACAGACCTTTGAGGAGATGCAGGAACTTGGCCCGGAGGCAAAAAAACGCGGCGAGCTTCTGCTTATCGATACTTATCGCGCTAGCGGCAATATCAAGCAAGCGCTTGCCGAGGCTCAGAAGGCCCGCAGCTCAAGCGCTAGCGATCCGTCGCTCGGAGTCACTTATGCGATGCTTCTCGGCGACAATGATCAAACTGATGATGCCGCCAAAGTTCTTCGAGGCTTGTCCGGCCGATCGAAGCGCGACACCTATCTTGACCTCGCTCAGGTTGAGGAGCGCGGAAAACGCTACAGTGCCGCGGAAAAAGACGCCAATAAAGCGCTCGAGCTTTCGAGCGACCCTGCCGACAAAGAGAGCGCTTGGTTCATGTTGGGCGCTATTTACGATGACCAAAAGGAATACGATCAGGCAGAGGATATGTTCCGCAAATCGCTCGCTGTGGACCCACGCGATGCTATGGTGTTGAACTATTACGGCTACATGCTTGCGGATCGAGGTCTTCGGCTGGATGAAGCGATTTCCATGATTCACAAGGCCGTAAACGAAGACCCCACAAACGGCGCTTACCTGGACAGCCTGGGATGGGCGTATTTCAAAGCGGGAAATCTTTCTGGGGCTCAGCAGTATCTGCAACAAGCTGTTGCGCATGATGGCAACGACCCGACAGTTCTAGGGCATCTGGGTGACGTGTACGCCAAGGCGGGCCAGTTTGAGCGCGCCGAGCAAGTGTGGGAAAAGGCGCTGGCGCGATGGCAGAAGGCGCTTCCGGCGGATTATGAGCCGGCCAAGGTGGCGGCGCTGCAGAACAAATTGAAGAACCTCAAGCACCGCGTCGCGCAACGTTCTTCCGGCGGCGAAAATCCTCGCTAGCTTCGCGCCACATGGGCAAAATCGTTCGCCTTAAGGCATTCGCGAAAGTCAATTTGTGCCTGCACGTGCTCGGCAAAATGCCGGACGGCTATCACGAGCTGCGCACCGTTTTTCAATCCATCTCGCTGCATGATTCGCTGGAGCTGCAGTTTTCGTCTTCGCGCGGAATTTCGCTCGAAATTGTAGGTTCGGAATTGCCTGCGGATTCAAAAAATCTAGTGTGGCGCGCCATCGACGCGCTTAGACGGGAACTCCGCACCCACAAAGCAATTCACGCGCGGCTGATTAAACGCATTCCCGTTGCTCGCGGGCTGGGCGGCGGCTCCAGCGATGCGGCCGCTGCGTTGATCGGCCTTCTGCGGCTGGCGCGGCGCGAACTACCACTGCCGCGTTTGCTCGAAATCGCTTCTTCGTTGGGCGCGGATGTGCCTTTTTTTCTTTTGGGAGGGCGCGCTCTTGGCGTTCATCGCGGAGACGAAATTTATCCTCTGCTGGATTCATCCGCGCGGACGGTCCTCGTCGTTTCTCCTCGCAACATCTCGGTGAGCACGCGTGACGCCTACTCCTGGCTCGATCGCAGGTTGACAACGCCTCGTTCTACCCATAAAATGTGGAGTTTCTGCGCTCTGTGCTGGAGCAGGCAGGGCGGCGGCCTTTCAAATGATTTCGAGGCTGCCGTCTTTCACCGCCATTCTCGCTTGCGTCAAATCAAGCAGAGATTGCTCCAGGGAGGAGCTGCGGAAGCCGCGCTGGCGGGTAGCGGGTCGGCGGTGTTCGGAATCTTCCGAAACCCAGCGCAGGCGCGCCGAGCCGCTCGAGCATTTCCGGAAGATCAGGTTTTTTTAGCACGAACTCTCTCACGAGAAGCTTACCGCGAGGCTATGCTCGCGCGGTAATTGCAAACGAGGAAATTCCTTGGAGCACGACAAGTTCAAAATCTTCAGCGGAAGCGCGAACCCAGCGCTGTGCGAGGCGATTTGCCATTATTTGGGCGTGCCGCGCGGACACGCTGAGCGCGGCCAGTTTAGCGACGGGGAATCGCGTTTTCAGATTCTTGAAAACGTTCGAGGCGCTGACGTTTTTGTGGTTCAGGCATGCAGCCAGCCGGTGGATTTCCACCTGATGGAGCTGCTGCTGATGGTGGATGCGTTCAAGCGCGCTTCGGCGTGGCGCGTCACGGCGGTGATTCCGTATTACGCGTATGCGCGGCAGGACCGCAAAGACCGCCCGCGCGTGCCCATTTCCGCGAAGCTGGTCGCCGATTTGCTGGAAACTGCCGGCGCCAGCCGCGCGCTGACGCTGGATTTGCATGCTCCACAGATTCAGGGCTATTTCAACGTTCCGGTGGATCACTTGTTTGCCGCTCCTGTGCTCGTCGAATATTTCCAAAGGAATGGAATTCGCAACGCCACGGTGGTTTCGCCGGACGCGGGCGGCGTCGAGCGCGCGCGTTTCTTCGCCAAGCGAATGGACGCTCCGCTGGCCATCGTGGACAAGCGGCGCATCGACGTCAACGTGAGCGAAGTGATGCACCTCATCGGCGATGTGAAAGGCCGTCCGGCGCTGGTGATTGACGACATCATTGATACCGCCGGCACTTTGGTGAAAACCGCGGAAGCGCTGCTCAAAGAAGGAGCGACGGAAGTTTACGCCGGCTGCACGCATGCCATTCTCTCCGGTCCGGCGGTGGAGCGCATTTGCAAGTCGCCGATCAAGGAAGTAATCGTCACGGATTCGGTGCCGCTGACGCCGGAAGCGCAAAAGGTGCCAAAAATTAAGGTGCTCAGCGTGGCGGAGCTTCTCGCGCGCGGCATTCGTTCGATTCACGAAGAGACTTCAATTAGCGAGCTGTTCATTTAAGAGCAGCGGAGGAAGGAAGCAATGGAATCATTTGTCGTGGAGGGCGCGACGCGCGAGGAGCGCGGCAAAAATGCCGCCCGGCGCACACGCCGTACTGGTCGAGTGCCGGCTGTTCTGTACGGCGGTAAGGATCGGCCCGTGGCTATGAGCGTGAATGCGCGGCAGGTGGCGCGCATTTTGAGGTCAGAGAGCGGGCACAACACGATTTTCACTGTCCAGGTCACGGGCCACAAAGACGAGCGGGCGATGCTGAAGGATTGGCAAGTCGATCCGGTCAGCGGCAATCTGCTTCACGTGGACCTGCTGCGCATCGCCATGGACGTGCGCATGCGCGTCAAAGTGCCAGTGCACACATTCGGCGAGCCGGAGGGCGTGAAGCTGCAGGGCGGCATTTTCGAAATGGTGACGCGCGAGGTTGAACTGGAGTGCTTGCCCGGCGACATTCCCGAAGAGTTCAAGATTGACGTCAGCGGATTGACCATCGGCAAGCAGTTGCGGGCCGCCGATCTGCCTTTTGATCCGAGCAAAGTGAAGCTGATCACCGACCCGCAGCGAGTGCTGGCTCACGTAGTTGTTCTGAAGAAGGAAGAAGAGGTCGCCGCGCCGGAAGCCGCTGCGGTGGCCACGGAAGCGGCCCCGGCGGAGCCCGAAGTCATCAAGAAGGGCAAGAAGGAAGTGGAAGAGGGCGAAGAAGGCGCGGAGCCGGAAAAGGCCGAGAAGCCCGAAAAGGAAAAGAAGGGCAAGGAGAAATAATTTTCGCGCTTCGTTCGGCAATGCAGCGCCGGGCGCAAGGCGATTTGCGGCGGGGATGCTTGGATGCGAATCATTGTTGGCCTTGGCAATCCCGGTCGCGAATACGCGCTGACGCCGCATAATTTGGGTTTCCAGGTGATCGATTGCCTCGCGGAGCGGTTTGGGATTCGCGTGACGCGGCCCGAAGCGCAGTCTTACGTCGGTCTGGGACAGGTTGCAGGACAAGACGTGGCGCTGGCAAAGCCGCAAACGTTTATGAACGCCAGCGGCCATGCCGTGGCCGATTTGATCGAACGGTACGAGGCCGATCCAGTGGAGGCCATCGTAATCAGCGATGACGTGGCCCTGCCGTGGGGCGCGATTCGCATTCGCGAACGTGGCAGCGCCGGAGGGCACAACGGGCTGAGGTCGGTGATTGGCTCGCTGGGCACGGATGAGTTTTTGCGGGTGCGGCTGGGCGTTGGGCCGCAGTTTACGCCCAATGATCTGGCTGACTATGTTCTTGCTCCAATGGCCAAGGACGTTCGCGAAGTAGCTGCGGAGATGGTCGCGAAAGCGGCTGACGCGATCGAGATGATTTTGACCGAGGGGGCGGGCGCCGCAATGTCGCGCTTCAATCGCCGTGAGAAGCAGGCCGGCGAGGAAGAAGACGAAGCGAGTTCCTGAATTAACGGTGTAACGAAGGAAAAGAGGAAAAATGGAAGAAAGACTTTACGATTTGATCTTCATCTGCCGGCCGGACACGCCGGAAACGGAGATCGACAAACTGATTGCCACGCTGCAACACGCCGTGGATGAAAAGCAGGCCAAGCTGGAGAAAATCGAGAAGTGGGGCGTGCGGCGGCTGGCCTATCGCGTGAAGAAGCTGCGCGACGGCTTTTTTGTTTACATGATGTTGCGCTCGACACATGGCGAATTGCTCAAGGAACTGGAACGCCGCCTGCACGTTTCGGACGCGGTGGTGAAGTATTTGACCATTCGCCTTGATGAGGAAATCAAGCGGCAACAAAAATTGTCGAAGCGGCGTGAACGCCGCGCGGCACGCCGTCCGCGCAAGACTGCGCCTGCACCAGCAGCGCCCGCGACTCCTGCCCCTGAGCAGGCCGCGGCAAACGGATAGGGAGAAAATCAATGCCAGAAGAAACGCCATCAACGCCAGCGCCACAAGCCCCAACCCATCAGGCGCCATCGCATCACTCGGGAGGCCCATCGGGTGCAAGGCCCGGTGGAGCAGGCGCGCGGCCCGCAGGGCCCCGCCGCGGCAAGCGCAATTTCGTGCGCAAGAAAAAGGTCTGCCGGTTCTGCGTGGAGAAAATCGACCTGATTGATTACAAAAAACCGGAGATACTCCAGACATTCGTGCAGGAACGGGGGAAGATTCTTCCCCGCCGCATGACCGGGACCTGCGCGCGGCATCAGCGCTGGCTTACCGTGGCCATCAAGCGCGCGCAAAACATCGCCCTGTTGCCGTTCGCATCGGAGCTGTAACCGGCGGCCGTAACCGCGGTGTGAAATTCAAGATGTTGTGAGGACATAAAAATGGAAATCATTTTGCAGGAAGATATCGACAAGCTGGGCCTGCGCGGACAGGTCGTCACCGTGAAGGAAGGCTACGCTCGCAATTATCTGCTGCCGCGCAAGCTCGCGGTTGCGGCGAACGCTTCCAACATGAAGCGGCTCGAAAAAATGCGCGCCGCTTTTGCGCAGAAAGAGGCTACCGAACGCGAAAACGCGCAACAGCAGGCCGCGCAGCTTGCCTCGGTTACCATTACGCTTTCACGCAAAGCCGGCGAGAACGATCAGCTTTTCGGCTCGGTTACTGCGGCGGATATCGCTGACGCGCTCAAAGCGCAGGGCTACGAAATCGACAAGCGCAAAATCCAGCTTGCGGATTCCATTAAGGTCGTCGGCGAATATCCCGTTACGCTGAAGCTTTATCGCGACGTGACCGCGACCGTGCAGTTGGTCGTATCCCGCGAAGCGTAGTGAATCACCGCTAGGCGATTTGAAGCGCGAACACGAAGATTTGCAGAACCGCGGCTGATGACGTTTTGCATCTTCGTCGATTTCCAATTAGCGCTCTTCAGGAACACTTAGCCCTACAATTTAATCGGTCGCAGAAACGAAAAAGGTAAAATCGCGCCATGACTCTGCTGCGCGTCATCATTCTCGCGATTGTGCAAGGCCTGGCCGAATTGCTGCCCATTTCGAGCTCCGCGCATGTGATCGTCGCGGAAAAGCTCATGGGCATGGATCCTGCCGCGCCGCAGATGACTTTGCTGCTGGTGATGCTGCATACCGGCACGATGTTTTCCGTAATTGTGTATTTCTGGCAGCGCTGGCGGCGCGCCTTCTTCCAAAACATGGAAGATTTCAAGAGTTTCGCCGTCGCATTGATTCTGGCCACGGTCTTGACCGGTATCGTGGGAGGCGGGCTGATCGAAGCCATCGAGAAAGTAGCCTTCCGCCACTCAGAGCACGCGTGGATCGAGCAATGGTTTAACCGGCTCAGCTTAATCGCGCCGGCGCTGGCCGCGACTGGCGTGCTCATCTTGATTGCGGCTCTGCACGAGAGACGTTCGCCGACGGATCAAACGCGCAGTGCGGTTATAACCACGAAGCAAGCCGCTTGGATCGGCGCTGTGCAGGGCCTGTGCTTGCCGTTTCGTGGCTTTTCACGCTCGGGCGCGACGATCTCTACCGGCATGCTCACCGATGTCGCGAAACGGCGCGCCGAAGACTTCAGCTTTGCATTGGCGGTTGTGCTTACGCCCGCAGCAATCGCCCGCGAATTATGGAGATTGATTCGCGTGCAGCACATCCACACCGGCGCAATGCTGGTTTCCACAGTCACACCAACGGTTCTCGGCATGGTCTTCGCGTTTATCGCTGGGCTGCTGGCGCTGAAGTGGCTGAGCCGGTGGCTGGAAAGCGGCCGGTGGTATCTCTTCGGCATTTACTGCTTGCTGGCTGCGGGCGGACTCATTGTGTTGCACCACTTCGGCCACTAGACCTAATGGCAAGAGGGTCCGAAGCTGAAGGCCACTTCGTTTTTTCACAGGATGCTGTGAATTTCACGCTGCCGCTGCGGTTGACTCAATCCCCGCAAGAGCACAGAATGCTCGCCAAGCATGATCTTCAAAGCTAAAGTCACAGTTTACCTTTCCCTTGCGCCGCAGCGATCTCTGCGCGCAGAATATTGGGCGAAAGCCAGGCGAAGGAATTAACGCCGGACGATGCCTGATATCGAAAAGCCGCTGCCGCATTACCTCGAGGCCGAACGAAGCGTGCTCGGCGCGATCCTCGTCAATAATCCCGCACTGATGACCACCATCGAGAAGGGACTCAAGGCGGAGGATTTCTTCCTTCCGCAGCACAAACTCGTGTTCGAAGCCATGTTGAACCTCGACGAGGCTCGCCAGCCTGTGGACGCTGTTACGCTGACCGAATTGCTGCATCGCGAGGGAAAATTGGAAGCGGCAGGCGGCCCTGAATACATCGCGCAACTGATGGATGGCGTTCATCGCGCCATCAATGTGGAACACTACGCGCGCATCGTGCGCGAGAAGGCCGTGCTGCGCAATTTGATCCATGCGACCGAGGCCATCCAGGAACAAGCCTTTGAAGCGCGCGATAGCGTTGACGAAATTCTGGACCGCGCAGAATCTTTTGTTTTCAAGCTGGCGGAAGAGCGAATTCGCGCCGGGTTTGTCGGCGTCAAAGAATTGGTCCGCGATAACTATCCGCGCTTGGAGCGGATTTTCAGCGAGGGCAAGCGCATCACCGGGCTGGCTACAAATTACGCGCGGCTCGATAATCAAACCTCGGGCCTGCAGCCATCGGAGCTGATCATCATAGCGGCGCGGCCATCGATGGGGAAAACGGCGTTCGCGCTGAATATCGCGGAGAATGTAGCGGTGCGAAAGAACGAATCGGTCGCGATTTTTAGCCTAGAAATGTCCAAGGAGTCGTTGCTGTTGCGCCTGCTCGCGTCCGAGGCGCGCGTCAACGTTCACAAATTTCGGACCGGTCATTTTTCCAAGGACGATTGGCGGCTGATGACCGAGTCGCTGATGCGCCTGGCGGAAGCGCCGCTGTGGATCGACGATTCGGCGGCCAGCACCGTGCTCGAAATGAGCGCCAAGGCGCGCCGGCTGAAGAAAGAAAAAGGCCTCTCGCTAGTGATCGTGGATTATATGCAATTGATTGCCGCGCACGGACGCTTTGGGAATCGCAACGAAGAAGTTTCCTATATTTCGCGCTCGTTGAAAGCGATGGCCAAGGAACTGAAAGTCCCGGTGGTGGTGCTGAGCCAGTTGACGCGCGCGCCGGAGAAAGAAGACCGCGAACCTTTGCTGGCGGATTTGCGCGAGTCGGGCGCAATTGAACAGGATGCTGACGTGGTGCTGTTCATACACCGCCCGGGCTTTTACAAAACCGATCTGCCCGAAGAAGAGCGCGCCAAAACAAATCTGATTGTCGCCAAGCAGCGCAACGGCCCAACCGGCAAGCTGGATTTTGTTTTCCTCCATCCCTTCACGCGTTTTGAAGAAGCCGCCGACTCATTTGGCGGTTTTCCTGAATAGCTAAACGGGATTCTTCCGGCCCCGCATTCGCCCTTTCGCGTCCAACTGTGCATGTTTACTATCCGTGAAGCGCGACGGCAATTTGCCATGCCGAAGAGCGCGCCGCGAAGTACGCTTATGGTTTACGCCCGATGAAGCAATCGGTCCAATCTGCGAGCCGATTCGACGCTCAATTCGAAGGCCGTCCTGTATGGGTGGAAGTGTCGCTCGGCGCGATTGCCCATAATCTGCGGCTCATTCGGCGCAGCATTGGGCGGAAGCGCAAGATCCTGGCCATCGTGAAGGCCAATGCCTACGGTCTGGGCGCAGTGGACATCAGCAAAGCGCTCGCGCGCATGGGGGTGGAAGCTTTCGGTGTCACTTGCTCGCAAGAAGGCATCGAGCTGCGCGAAGCGGGGATTCGTCAGCCGATTTTGTTGCTGACGGGATTTTGGCCGGGCGAAGAAAAACGCATCCTGCAATACAAATTGACTCCCACAGTTGCGCGCCTCGGGCAAGTCGCCTTGTTGGAACGCGCTGCGGCGAAGCGCAAGGGAAGAATTTCGCGGAAGAAGCTCTCATTCCATTTGAAAATCGATAGCGGAATGAATCGCCTGGGAATTTCACCGCGCGACATCCACGCATTCATCAGGGAGCTCGCGAATTGTCCACACCTGAAACTCGGCGGCACGTTTACGCATTTCGCTTCGTCTGAAGATTTCCGAACGGCTCAAAACGAACAGCAGGAGAAAATCTTCGCCGAGTCCCTGCAGCAATTGCGCGCTGCGGGAATCTCGCCTGGAATTGTGCACATGGCGAATAGCGGAGCCATTTGCAAACGGCCAGCCACTTGGGCGGACATGGTGCGGCCCGGCGCGGTTCTCTACGGATACCATCAGGGTTTTGAGCCCGCCGAAGTCGCCGCGGACGTTCGGAAAGAATTGCTGCTGAAACCGTGCTTGAGCCTGCGTGCGCGCATTATTTCTCTGCGCGAAATCTCTCCCGGAGAAAGCGTAGGTTATAGTAGGCGATTTATCGCAGAGCGCCCCTCTCGCATCGGTGTAATTGCCGCGGGCTATGCGGATGGAGTCGTTCGCCAACGGACCAATCGAGGTTGCGTGATCCTCAGAGGCCGGCTGGTTCCGCTGGTAGGGACGATTTCCATGGACCTTTCCATGATCGATGTGACAGATGTCACCGACGCCGCGATAGGAGACGTGGTTACGATATACGGCCGAGACGGAGACGCCTCGATGGAGGTTGATGAAGTAGCAAGGCAGATCGGAACGGTCACCTCTGATTTGCTCTGTGCGATGGGGCGGCGCATTCCGCGATTTTATCTAAGCTGAAGGCAAAGGGGTGTATACTTCCCGAAGCTTCCTTGCATTTATAGATTTTTTATAATGAGGCTTTTCATTTCGACGGTATTTGTTCAACTTGCTTTTTAATTCATAGGACCGGTCGCTGAATTAACAATAATGGATGCTTGCAGTCGAATTCATACACGTTTTTCATAAGGGGCCCACGATGAACCGCACTTCTAATCAGCAGACCCGCAGTTCAATCGCTAATGATTCGGGAAATCCTCAGGCAAAACCGGTGTTGCTATCGCGACCCGGTAGCGGCGGCGTGGGCAGTTTTTGGGACATGCTGGCGATCCGAGTGATTTTTGCTGTTGTGTGCATGGCCGCGGGTTACCACTTCCGGCCTTTCAGCCTCTCACACGTTTTCGGCGCGTTGACTGGGTTGGGCTTCGCGGTTGCGGTGATTCTCTTCGAGATTCGACTGCGAAGGGCCAGCCTGCGCCGTTTGATTGGCGCGGTGATTGGCTCGATTCTGGGCATTCTGGGCGCGTTCCTCACCACCCTGGTGCTGGCGCATACAACGATGCCGGAGAGCACGCGGTCGTTTGTGAGCCTCGCGGTTTTTCTGATCATGGCCTACATCGGATTGATTGTGGGCGCGAATAAAGGCGACATGCTAAATTTGCAGGCGCTGGGCGGGCTCTTCGGGACGGAACGCGGCTCGCGGCAGACATATAAAGTCTTGGATACAAGCGTGATTATCGACGGACGCGTGGCCGACATTGCCGACGCACATTTCATCGACGGCACCGTAATTATTCCGCAGTTTGTGTTGCGTGAATTGCAGATGGTGGCCGATTCCGCGGATCCGCTCAAACGCCAGAGAGGCCGGCGAGGGTTGGAAGTGCTGCAGCGGGTGCAGAAAATGCCCTATTTGGACGTACAAATCGCGGAGGACGATTTCCCGAATGTCGCCGAGGTGGACTTGAAACTGATCGAGCTGGCCAAGCGCTACGACGCAAAAATCATAACCAACGATTTCAATCTGAACAAAGTGGCCACGCTGCAAGGCATCGAAATTCTGAATGTGAATCAACTGGCGAATGCGCTAAAGCCAGTGGTTTTGCCCGGCGAAATCATGCGTGTTTTTATTCTACGCGAAGGCAAAGAATACAATCAGGGCATCGCCTATCTGGACGACGGGACGATGGTGGTGGTGGATGGCGCGCGCAAAATGATCAACAAAACCATAGATATTTCGGTGACCTCGGTCCATCAGACTACCGCGGGTAAAATGATATTTGGACGCTTCGATGATCGCGGCGAGCAGCCGGCGCATCGGCAAACGCAGCCCTCCGTTCCGGCGGACGCATCGTCTCGGGCGGCTGACGTTGCGTCACCGGCATCGCCCACTGCTGCGCCTCCTGCGAACGATCGGCCGCCGCGATCGTTTGCTCCGGATACGGGACGTTCATAATCGCGAAGCTGCCGTGATGTTTACCGCCCAATGCGAATGCGTTAAACTTCTTCATTCCTGATGACAAGAATCGCCGCCATTCTACCCGCCGCAGGACTCGGAACCCGCATGGGTTCGGAAGTTCCCAAGCAATTTTTGGAAATTGATGGGACACCGATTGTTTTGCTAACGCTTAGGAGGCTGGCAGAATGCCAGGCCATCAGCGAATTCTTCGTGTCCACGCGGAGCGAAGAAACCGGCCCGCTGGAACAGCGCCTCGCCAGAGAGAAATTCAACGGCACGGTGCACGTGGTCAAAGGGGGAGAAACGCGGCAGCAATCGGTGGCGAACGCGCTGGCGCGAATCGGTGCGGAAACGGATTTGGTGGCAGTGCACGACGCCGTGCGCCCGTTTGTGACGCGAGAACAAGTGCAACGGGTGATCGCTGAGGCCATCGCGCGCGGCGCAGCGATTTTGGGCGTGCCGGCGATTGACACGGTGAAAGAAGTGCGCCGATCGAGCTTGCCGCAAGACGTGGCGTTGATTTCCTCGACGATTCCGCGCGAAAAGATCGTGCTGGCGCAGACTCCGCAGGTTTTCGAGACCAAGCTTTTGAAGGATGCATTTGCGCGCGCGGAGCAAGAGGGCATGACCGCTTCCGACGAAGCGGCGCTGGTGGAATGGATCGACCACGATGTTTATGTGGTGCAGGGGTCTGAGCGCAATATCAAAATCACACGGCCTGCGGATATGGAGCTGGCGCGCTTCTATCTCGAGCAGGAGCGGCGCGGGAAATAATCATGTTCGAAAAGTTCAGCGAAGAGGCGCGTCGGTGCATTTTCATGGCGCGGCTCGCCGCTATCACCGAAAAATCGAAAACCATTGGACTGCCCGAGCTTATGGCCGGCATTCGCAAAGAAAATCCGGGCATTTTTCGCGGTGCTGACTGGCAGAAAATCCCGGTGAAGCTCGCGCGGCTTTCGCCCGACGCCTTACATCAAGCAAGCCAGGCGAAAGGGGAAATTCCCCTGAACCCAAAGGCAAAGAAGGCGCTTGTTGTCGCGCCCGAAATTGCGAAAAAAACGGGCAGCGAGCAAGTTACTTCCGCGCATCTGCTCGCGGCAGTGCTCTCCGTTGACGCCAAACTGCGAAAGCAGCTGCAAAAGGCTGGTTTGAGCAAAGAGAGCGCAGAAGTAAAGCCGGCGGCGCGACGTGGCACGAGCGCTGGAAAAGCGAGCGTCTCGCGCTCCGGAATTGGCTACGACCTGCATAGGCTCGCGGAAAATCGCAAAATGATGATTGGCGGGATCGAAGTGCCGTTCGAGAAAGGTACTGTCGGGCATTCCGATGGCGATGTGCTGTGTCATGCGATTTGCGACGCGCTGCTCGGCGCCGCCTCGCTGGGCGACATTGGCACGCATTTCCCGGACACCGATGCGAAGTGGCGAGGCGTTTCAAGTTTGGTTTTTTTGCGCCAGATCCGGCAGTATCTCGAACGTAAAAATTGGAAAATCGCGCACATTGACGCGGTGGTCATTGCGGAAAGGCCGAAGCTCGGCCCGCATTTTCCCAACATGCGCGTAGCCATCTCGAAATCGCTTGGCATTTCGCAAGAGCAAGTCAATCTAAAGGCCAAGACAAACGAGGGTGTCGGCGAGATTGGGCGAGGCGAGGCGGTTGCTGCGCACGTCATTGCCATGATCGAGAGCTGAGGCCAGCGGCGAGAAACATTTCATGTCGAACACTTTCGGTAGCGGTCAAAGTTGACACTGACTTGCGGCCGCATTTTCTGATGTTCTCCTGCATGATGTTCTCCTGCGGTACAATTCTGCTATGAAAGCCGAAGCTGCATCCGAGCCGCGCATAAATCCTTTTGACGCGCGAGATGCAGAGGTTATTTTGCGCGAGCGCGGATGGCTTTGTACGGCGACAACTCCCGAAATGGAGGAATGGCTGCGGGATGCCGCGGCGTGGTTGGGTGGGCAGGCCGTTTCGCATTCCGCGGATTTGGAAAAGGCCCGTGAAATGCTGACGGAACTTTTGACACTTATTTTTTCATACGATGCGGCGCAGCTTCTCGAAAATCAGGAGAATCAGGCAATCATGGCGCGCGAAAGTGCTCGGGAGGTCATCCGCGAGCTGGCGAATCTCCTATTGGAAAGCGGAGAGCTCGATTCGCAGCGATTTCACGAAATAGTCGACCGGCTGAAAAAGCAATTCGGCTCGCAAGGCAGGAACATCTTTTATCCGCTGCGATTGGCGCTTGCTGGACGCGCCGGAGAGGGCGACTTGGATCGCGTGATTTTACTGCTGGATCGCGCGGCAAAACTCCCCTTTAACGTGCCCGTAAAAGGAACGCGCCAGCGGATGTTGGAATTTTGCGCGGCGCTCCGATGAATACGAATCAGCTGGCGGGAATTCACGCGGTGGAAGAGGCGCTGATTGCTGGGCGGCCGCTCAATCGCATTGTAGTGGCGCGAGGGATACACAGCGGGCGCATCCAGAAAATTGTGGAGCTGGCGCGGTCACGAGGCGTGCCGGTGCGCTTCGAGGAACGGGCGCAGATGGACCGTTCCGCGGCCTCCGAGCACCATCAAGGCGTGATGGCGTTCGCCGCTTCGCGTGCTTCCGTGGAATTGGAGGATTTGCTGGCGGCGGACGCGACTGAAAATCAGCTACTCGTTCTACTCGATGGAATTGAGGACCCGCACAACGTTGGCGCAATTGTGAGGACAGCGCTGGCGGCAGGCGCAGCGGGCGTTGTGATTCCAGAACGCCGCGCAGCAGGGCTGACGGGCACGGTTGCGCGCGTTTCCGCGGGAGCGCTCGAGCATTTGCCCGTAGCTCGCGTGAAAAATCTGGCGCGCGCGGTGGAGCAACTCAAAGAGGCGGGATACTGGCTGATTGGCCTAGACGAGCGCGCCGATAAAAATTATACGGAGGTGGATTACAAAGGGCGCATCGGCGTCGTCATGGGGAATGAAGGCGCGGGCCTGCACGAGCTTGTGCGCAAGCGATGCGACTTCGTCGTCTCGATTCCCATGGCTGGCCCAATCGGCTCGCTCAATGTTTCCGTGGCCGCCGGAATTGTGCTTTTCGAGGCTGCGCGGCAAAGAAAGAAAATGGCGCAGCGAAACGAGTAGAATTATTTGTCGTATTGGATCAGAGAAAAAATCTCGGTACCGTGCAGCTTTTGGCGGCCTTGAAGAAAATTCAATTCGACCGCGAATGCGGCCCCGGCAATCTCGCCGCCCAGATTGCGAATCAGCTCCGTAGCCGCCGCAGCCGTGCCTCCGGTAGCAAGCAAATCGTCGCAGAGCAGCACGCGCTCACCGGGCTTGACCGCATCTCGATGAATTTCGAGTTTGTCAGTGCCGTATTCGAGCTGATAGGTCACCTGGGCGGTCTTCCATGGCAGCTTGCTGGGCTTGCGAATTGGAACGAATCCCGCACCAAGGCGGTAAGCAAGCGCCGGGGCAAAAATAAATCCGCGCGCTTCGATGCCCGCAACGATATCAATGTGCTTGCCGACAAATTTGTCGCACAGTTTCTCGATCAAAATATGGAAACCCTCCTTATCTTGCAGGAGAGTGGTCAAATCGTAGAACAAAATCCCGGGTTTTGGATAATTGGGTACTTCGCGAATGAGTTTTTTCAGTTCGTTCATGCTGCAAAATTCCTTTCACCAGGAGTCATTCTCAATCGAAAAGTCGTGTGCGTATTTTTCGTCGATAGCAACCTCTTCTTCAAAGACCTCGCTAACCGAAGAGCTTTGCGGGCCGCGTTCGAGTTCGCTGCGAAGAGCGGCGAGCTCAGAAGGCGTCCCTATGGCGTAAACTTCGACGCGTCCATCGCGCAAGTTTTTAACGTAGCCAGCCAGACCTAACCGTGCCGACACACGTTGCGAAAAAAACCGAAAGCCGACACCCTGCACGGTTCCAGAAACGTAGAAAAGCTTAGCCAACTTGCCTTCGACCATCTCACTCAGACGCGCGCCCGCGAGAGATTTTAGCAGAGCTGGACGGGTCCACGCGCGCTTTTAGGGCAGTCCTCTGCGCAAAAAACGAAAATTCTTGCATCTGCCTA
>DASYYQ010000153.1:0-19076 GCA_035933545.1 Candidatus Acidiferrales bacterium
GGAGATGGTGATGCCGGGAGACAACGTGTCGGTGGAAGTGAAACTGATCACGCCGGTAGCGCTGGAAAAGGGATTGCGCTTCGCCATTCGTGAAGGCGGGCACACCGTAGGCGCCGGCGCCGTCACTGAGATTGTCGAGTAATCATGGCCAACGGAGAAAAAATTCGCATTCGTTTGAAAGCTTACGACCACCGCATTCTCGATCAATCGACGCGCGAGATTGTGGAGACGGCGCGGCGCACGGGCGCAGATGTGGCCGGCCCGATTCCTCTGCCGACGGTGATCAACCGCTGGACAGTGCTGCGTTCGCCGCACGTGGACAAAAAATCGCGCGAGCAGTTCGAAATGCGTACGCATAAGCGGCTGATTGACATTCTCGGGCCTACGCCGGACACGGTGGACGCGCTCATGAAGCTCGATCTGCCTCCCGGCGTGGACGTGGAAATCAAGGCATTTGGCAGCACGCACGCAGTAAAGTAAGCGCAGGTTAGCGAAATTCACTAAGGACGATTGAGATGGCAGTGAACGGAATTTTGGGGATCAAGCTGGGGATGACGCAAGTGTTCGCCGAGGACGGCTCGTCGGTGCCATGCACTGTCCTGCAGGCGGGTCCGTGCGTTGTCGTTGACCGCCGCAGCAAAGACAAGCACGGCTACGACGCGGTGCAATTGGGGCTTGTGGAATTCATCAAGCCGCAGCGCGTGAATAAAGCGATGACCGGTCATTTCAAAAAAGCAGGCGTCGCGCCGATGCGCTTTTTGGGCGAGTTTCGCCTGGATGAATCGAAGGACGAAACCAAAGCAGGCGACCGCGTGCTGGTGGATGGCTTCACCGTGGGCGAATTTGTGGACGTGGCGGGAATTAGCAAGGGCAAAGGATTCGCGGGCGGCGTGAAGCGCTGGCACTATCGCGGCGGCGATGCGTCGCACGGCTCGATGTTCCATCGCGCGCCTGGCGGAATCGGCGCCAGCTCGTTCCCTTCGCGCGTGTGGAAGAACCAGCACTTCCCAGGGCACATGGGCAACGAGCGCAAGACATCGAAGAATTTGAAGGTTGTGAAGATTGACGCGGACGAGAATTTGCTGTTTGTGCGCGGAGCGGTTCCCGGACCAACCGGCGCGTATATTTACGTAAGAAAAGCAAAAAACGCGAAATAGGCGAGACGAACATGGCCGTTGTGGACATTCGAAATTTAAGTGGCAAGACAGTGGGGCAACTGGAGCTCGCCGACGACGTTTTCGCGGCGCGCGTGAATCCACATCTGCTGCACGAGACGGTGCGGCACTATCTGGCGTCGCAGCGTGCCGGAACACACAAGACCAAGCAGAAGAGCGAAGTAAGCGGCTCGGGAAGAAAATTGTGGAAGCAGAAGGGCACCGGCCGCGCGCGCGTCGGCTCGGTGCGCTCGCCGCTGTGGCGGCATGGCGGAACAGTGCACGGGCCGGTTCCGCGCAGCTACGATTACCGGCTGCCGCGAAAAGTTTTTCTGGGCGCGTTGCGTTCGGCGCTTTCGGCGAAGTTCGCGGACAACAAAATATTCGTGGTGGATAAATTTGAGCTGGAAACGCACAAAACCAAAGCATTTCGCGAAGCGCTGAACCATGTGGACGACGCCAGCCGCACGCTGCTGCTCGTGGATGGCGGCGAAAATGTGAATCTGGAGCGCGCCAGCCGAAATTTGGAAGGCGTGAAGCTGGTGCGTACCACGGCCATTCAGCCATACGACTTGATGCGCCACGAATCGCTGGTGCTTACGCGCGAAGCAGCAGAGAAATTGAGCCGCGGCTTGAGCGCGAACAAGGCGGATGGCGGGGCGACGGAGCACGTGCAAATTCAGCCTGCCAGCGGCGCGGGAAAAAGCGAAGGCGCGGAGAAGCATCCCGCAAAGCGCGAAGCGAAGCACGCGGCAAAGGCGCACGCGAAAAAAGCGGCGGTGAAATCAGAGAAGAGGCCGCGCGCCAAGGCGCATTCGAAAGCGAAGCCGAAAGGGAAAAAGGACTAAGCCAATGTCTTTGCAACCTTACGAGATCATTCGCCGGCCAATCATCACGGAAAAGGGCCTGGGCGTGAAGGAAACGCAGCAAACGGCAGTGTTTGAAGTGGCGCGCAACGCCAGCAAAACGCAGATCAAGGAAGCGGTGCAGATGGCGTTCAACGTGAAAGTAGCCGAAGTGCGCACCGCGATTTATCACGGCAAGACGCCGCGGCGCGGACGCTCCGAGGGCCAGCGGCCGGATTGGAAGAAGGCGTACGTGAAGCTGGCGCCGGGCGAAAAGATGATGGAGTACGCGGAAAACTTGTAGCCGCGGAATTCTGAGGTTCGGCGATTCGCGGGCAAAAGTTTTTCAAGCAGCGCGCTCGCGGAAAAGGCTGGAGAGCAAGAGGCAACAATTATGGCGCTAAAAACATTTCGACCCTACACACCAGCGCGGCGCTTTTTGACCATGCTGGACAAGAGCGAAATCACCAAGGATGAACCGGAAAAGTCCCTGGTGGAATCGAAGCAGCGCACCGGCGGACGCAACGCGCATGGCGAAATCACCATGTGGCATCGCGGCGGCGGGCACCAGAAGAAGTACCGGATAATCGATTTTCGCCGCGACAAAACAGGAATTCCGGCGAAGGTGGCGTCAATCGAATATGACCCGAACCGTTCGGCGCGAATTGCGCTGCTGCATTACGCGGATGGCGAGAAGCGCTACATTTTGCATCCTATGGGACTGGAAGTGGGCATGACCGTGCAGAACGGAGCGGAGGCGGACATTTTGCCCGGGAACGCGCTACCCATTCGCAATATTCCGCCTGGCACGATGGTCCACAATTTGGAATTGGCGCCGGGCAAGGGCGGCCAAGTGGTGCGCTCGGCAGGCGGCGCAGCGCAATTGCTCAGCAAAGAGGGCGACATTGCGCTGGTGAAGCTGCCGTCCGGCGAGACGCGCAAGTTTTCCGTGGACTGCATGGCCACGGTGGGGCAACTGGGAAATCTGGACCATGAAAACGTGACTTACGGCAAGGCTGGGCGAACGCGCTGGCACGGGCGCAGGCCCACCGTGCGCGGCGTAGCCATGAATCCGGTGGACCATCCTCACGGCGGCGGTGAAGGCCGGGTGAAGGGCAACCATCCACAGACGCCCTGGGGCTTTCCGACACTGGGCGCGAAGACGCGAAAGAAAAAGGCGAGTGACCGGCTGATTGTGCAGCGGCGCAAGCCATAACGATTTTGCAGAGCAGGAGAGGTAAACAGTAAATGCTCCCGGCGCGGCGGGAAATTGAGAGAAGGCCAATGAGCGTCATGAGAACAACTCGAAGAGCGTCCGGGCGCGCCGCGCGCGCGCGGAAAACGGTCCGGCCAGCGGTGAAGCCGGTCCGCAAGGCAAGAGTCATCATTCCACCGCCGCAACAGATGTACCGGCTATGCAAAGCAGGCTGGGCGGTGATTGTGGACAAGCAGCCCAACGCGCAAGGAACGCGGTTCGTTTGCCCGTTCTGCCCGGTATCGCATCGCGTGCCCGGGCCGGTGCGCGGTTTTCGCAAGATGCGCCGCGCGCAATGGGTGAAGTTGCGCCGAGTCGAAGAGTAGAGGAACAGAGGAAACGATGCCACGTTCGCTGAAAAAAGGGCCGTTCATTGATGACCACCTTCGCGTAAAAATCGAAGGGATGAATTCGCGCAACGAAAAGAAAGTGATCAAGACGTGGTCGCGCCGCTCGACGATTTTGCCGGAGATGGTCGGACACACCATCGCCGTGCACAACGGGAAGAAGTTCATTCCGGTATACGTCACCGAGCAGATGGTGGGGCACAAGCTGGGCGAATTCTCACCCACGCGCACGTTCAAAGGACACGCGGTGAAAGCGGCGCTCGAAAGGGCGGCGGCTGCGGCGGGCGGAGCGCCAGGCGCGGCAGCGCCCGCGGGCGGAGCGCCAGCAGGCGGAGCAGCTCCGGCAGCTCCAAAACCGTAACGGTCGAGGGAATGTATGGCACCTGAAACAATGACGCACCAGATGATCGATGGGTTCGCGAATGCGCGCTTCGTGCGCGTGTCGCCGCAAAAGGCGCGCTTGGTGATTGATTTGATTCGCGGGCGGCAAGCGGCGGACGCGCTGCAGGTGTTGCAGTTCACCAAAAAGCGCGTGGCGCGCGACGTCGCCAAAGTATTGCGCAGCGCCATCGCCAATGCGGAGCACAAGGCGGATGAGTCCGGGGAATCGCTGGACGTGGATTCGCTGTTTGTGGCGCGCTGTTTTGTGAACGAAGGGCCGCGCTGGAAGCGGCTGCGCACCGCGCCGATGGGACGCGCGTTTCGCTACCAGAAGCGCACCAGCCACATTGTGGTGCAGGTGGCCGAGCATGAACGCGCCGCCGAGCATCGCGCCAAAGAAGCGATTGCCGAGCGCGAAGCTTCCAAGGGTTTGAAGGGCGCCGTGCGCAAAGCGCGCAAGACGCTCGAAGATCGCGCCAAGCAGCAGCGCAAAGCGGTTGAAAAGGCCAAGAAGAAGGGCAAGTAGAAGTCGAGGAGGATGGATTGGGCCAGAAAACGCACCCGTACGGCTTTCGCCTGGGCTACAACAAATCGTGGAAGTCGCGATGGTTCGCCAAGAAAGAATACGCGGATTTGCTGCACGAAGACGTGCAACTGCGCAAGGAATTGAAGGAGAAGCTGAAGTCCGCGGGCGTGACCTCGATCGACATCGAACGCGCCGCGAACAAGCTGGTAGTGCGGATTTATACCGCGCGTCCCGGAATCATCATCGGGCGCAAAGGCTCGGAGATCGACAAGCTGAAAGGCGACGTGCAGAAGCGCACCAAGCGCGAAGTGCACATTGACATTCAAGAAGTGCACCGTCCGGAACTGGACGCGCAACTGGTGGCGGAGTCGATTGCCCTGCAGCTCGAAAAACGCGTGGCGTTTCGCCGCGCGATGCGCAAAGCGGTGGACTCGGCGCTGCGCTTCGGCTGCAAAGGAATCAAAGTGCGCGTGGCGGGCCGGCTGAACGGCGCGGAAATCGCGCGCAAAGAATGGTATTTGCAGGGGCGACTGCCGCTGCAAACGCTGCGCGCGGACATTGATTTCGGATTCGCGCAGGCGGAAACGACCTACGGAGTGATTGGCGTGAAATGCTGGGTGTATCAGGGCGAAAACGCGCCAGAGAGAAAACGCGCGGAGGAGCGCGCCGCAGCTGCGGCAAACGCGTAAAAGCGGTTCACAGTTGAAAATTTAAAAACGAATGTTCGAAGCAGAGAAACAGACAAGAGTTTAAGGGAATGCCATTATGTTGATGCCGAAAAAAGTGAAGTACCGCAAGCAGCAGCGTGGCCGGCGCAGCGGGAAGGCCTGGCGCGGCGGGTCGCTGGCGTTCGGTGAATACGGGCTGAAGGCGCTCGAGCCGGCATGGATTACCGACCGCCAAATCGAAGCGGCGCGCGTAGCCATCACTCGCTTCATCAAGCGGGGCGGAAAATTGTGGATTCGCGTTTTTCCGGACAAGCCCTTCACCAAGAAGCCGGCCGAAACGCGCATGGGCAAAGGCAAAGGGCCGCCAGAGCGCTGGGTCGCGGTGGTAAAGCCGGGACGCGTGATGTTCGAAATGTCCGGCGTGGACCGCGCGTCGGCTACCGAAGCCATGGATCTGGCGGCGCAAAAGCTGCCTATCCGGACGCAATTCGTCAGCCGCGCGGAGGAACTCTGATGCCCGCGAAGAGCATGCAGAAATTCCGGGAGATGGATGCGAACGAGCTGGCCATCCAGGAGCACGAGCTCGGCGAGCAGATTTTCCGGCTGCGCTTTCAACTGACCACCGGTCAGGCGGAGAGCGTCAAGAAATTGCGCGAAGCTTGCAAGGATTTAGCGCGCGTGAAAACGCTCGCGCGCCAGCAAGAATTGGGCATCGCCACGGCAGCGCCAGACAGAGAGTCGGGCGCGGCGAAGGCTGAAGCGAAAGCGCAGCCGTCGAAGACCGCAGCGAGCAAGCCGAAAAAGCGCGCCGCGGCGAGCGCCAAGAAATCGAAGAAGAAAAAGTAATCGCGTTTAGGGCGAAATTGCAGCAGCAACGCAGGAAAAACAGGAGTGCAGATGGCCAGTGAAGCGGCAACAAGCGGTGCGCAAGCTCCGCGCGAGCGAAACGCGCGCCAGGAACTTATCGGCGTGGTGGTCAGCTCGAAAATGAACAAGACCATTGTGGTGAAAGTCGCGCGCACCGTGCAGCACAGGAAATATCTGCGCGTGATTCGAAGCAACAAGAAATACTACGCTCATGACGAGCGCAACGAAGCGAAGCCGGGCGACACTGTGCGCATCGTCGCCAGCCGGCCGCTGTCCAGGCTGAAGCGCTGGCGGCTGGCGGAGATTATCAGCCGTTCGCGGCGCGCAGCTTAGTTTTTACGGGAGACGAGGTAGAACAGCATGGTGCAGATGCGGACATGGCTGACCGTCGCGGACAATTCCGGCGCGCGGCGCTTGATGGCCATTCTTCCCTTAGGCGGAGACGCTGGACTGGTGGCCGGGCTGGGCGACGTGGTCACTGCTTCGGTGAAAGAGGCGGCGTCCGACAGCCAGGTGAAGCAGGGAACAGTGGTGAAAGCGGTAGTAGTGCGCACGCGGAAAGAGCATCGGCGGAAGGATGGCACCTACATCCGCTTCGACGACAATGCCGCAGTGCTGATTAATGAAGCGGGCGAGCCAGTGGGAACGCGCGTATTTGGCCCGGTGGCGCGGGAACTGCGCGAGAAGAAATTCACCAAGATTATTTCACTGGCCCCGGAGGTCTGGTAAATGCGCGAGCGACATGCAGCAGTGAAGCCGGCGCCGATTATGGTTCGCCACGGCGACACGGTGAAGATTATGACCGGCCGCGACAAAGGCAAGACGGGGCGCGTGCTTTCGGTGGATCCGGTGAAGCGGCGAGTGACCGTCGAGCACGCCAACATTATCAAGCGGCACACCAAGCCCAATCCGTCGAAGAACATTCGCGGCGGCATTTTGGACAAGGAAGGGCCGGTGCACGTTTCGAACGTAATGATTGTTTGTCCGGCGTGCGGCAAGCATTCGCGGCTGGGCAGCTCCATCGCGGCGGACGGCAGCAAAGTGCGCATTTGCCGGCGCTGCAACGCGACATTTGAAAGCTAGAGGATTCGGGAAATGTTGAGCCGTTTACATGAACGCTACCGCAAAGACGCCATTCCGGCGCTCGCCAAGCGCTTTGGCTATTCCAACACCATGGCCGTGCCGCGGCTGAAGAAAATCACCGTGAACATCGGCATGGGCGAAGCGAGCCAGAACATCAAACTGCTCGACGTCGCTGTGCAGGAGCTGGGGCAGATCACCGGCCAGAAGCCGGTAATCACGCGCGCGAAAAAGTCCATTGCCAATTTCAAAATCCGCAAGGGCATGCCCATCGGCTGCATGGTCACGCTGCGCGGCGAGCGCATGTACGAATTTCTCGACCGGCTGTCGAATATCGTTCTGCCCCGTGTGCGCGACTTCAAAGGACTGCCCGGGAATTCGTTCGACGGGCGCGGGAATTACACGCTGGGCTTGAAGGACCAACTGGTGTTTCCGGAGATTGATTACACGCGCGTGGACAAAATCAAGGGCATGAACATCACCCTGACCACCAGCGCAAAATCGGACGAGGAAGGCCGCGAGCTTTTGAAGCTCATGGGCGTGCCTTTCCGCAACTAGAATTTTTAGGAGAAACGGAGAAACGATGGCGACCACGGCACGATGCGCCAAGATGAAGAAGAAACTGAAGTACAAGATTCGCGTGCGCAATCGCTGCCGCATTTGCGGACGGCCGCGCGCGTTTCTGCGGAAATTCGAGATGTGCAGGATTTGCTTTCGCGGCCTGGCGCTCAAGGGAGAAATCCCCGGCGTGACCAAGGCGAGCTGGTAAGGACTCAAGATGAATACTGACCCCATCGCAGACATGCTGACGCGAATTCGCAACGCGGTGCGCGCAAGGCATCCGCGCGTTGATTTGCCCGCGTCAAACTTGAAAGTGGAAATCGCGCGAATCCTGAAGGAAGAAGGCTACATCTCCACTTACAAAGTGGTCGACGAGAACAAGCGCAAAGTGCTGCGCGTGAATTTCCGCTACAACTCCGGAAAGCGCAGCGTGCTGACCAACCTGAAGCGCATTTCGCGCCCGGGTTGCCGGCGCTACGTCGGAAAACACGAAATTCGACCGGTGGTCGGCGGCATGGGCGTGTCGATATTGTCCACGCCGCGCGGCATTATGACCGGGCAGACCGCTCGCAAAGAAGGCGTGGGCGGCGAACTCTTATGCGAGGTTTGGTAGGCCATGTCACGAATTGGAAATAAGCCCATACCGCTTCCTTCTGGCGTCAAAGTGCAAGTGGCGGAGAGCGCCATCGACGTCCAGGGACCAAAAGGCAAAATGCACGTTCCGGTGCCGGGGCGAATCAAGTTCGAGCAGAAAGACGGGCACTTGATCGCGTCGCGGCAAAGCGAAACGCAACGCGCTCTGCATGGCTTGGCGCGCGCGCTGGTTGCCAACGCTGTGAAAGGCGTCACCGAGGGATTCAAGCGCGACCTGGATATTGTTGGCGTCGGCTATCGCGCGGAAGTGAAAGGCAAAAACGTGGTGTTCACGCTGGGCTACTCGCACCCGATTCAATTTCCGATTCCCGAGGGCATTCAGATCGCTGTCGAGAAGCAAACCCATATCACCGTAAGCGGCGCGGACAAAGCCCTCGTCGGCCAAGTGACCGCGAACATTCGCGCGCTGCGTCCGCCCGATCCGTACAAGCAGAAGGGCATTCGCATCGTGGGCGAGCGCCTCAAGAAGAAAGCAGGAAAGGCCGGCGCGGCAAAGACCGCGGCATAGAACTGAAGGAGAGAGACGATGGCTGTTGTTCCAGCACGCAAACTTTCGCGAGACGGGCATCGCCAGCGGATCCATCGGCGCATGCGCCAGGCTCTGGTGGGTTCTGAGGAGCGCCCACGGCTTTCCGTGTATCGCTCGGTGAAGCACATTCGCGTTCAAGTGATTGACGACGCCAAGGGCCACACCATCGCGGCGGCCAGTTCGTTGGATCCGGACGTGAAGAAGCAAATCAAAGGCGGAGGCAATATCGCGTCGGCAAAAATCGTCGGCAAAGTCATTGCTGAGCGCGCAAAAGCTGCGGGAGTCGAGAAAGTGGTGTTCGACCGCGGCGGCTACCAATACCATGGCCGTGTTCAGGCGCTTGCCGAAGCGGCTCGAGAGGCGGGACTGAAGTTCTGACCATTATGCCGAAACAAGAGCTCAAAGACACGCTTGCGGTTCGCCGCCACATTGACGCCAATCCCGCGAACGTCAAGGACCAGGTTGTTTCCATCAATCGCGTCACCAAAGTCGTGAAGGGCGGCAAGAACCTTAGCTTTTCCGCGCTGGTGGTGGTAGGCGATCAGCAAGGGCACGCAGGATTCGGCATGGGGAAAGCGCGCGAAGTGCCAATGGCCATTCGCAAAGCCATCGAGCAGGCGAAAAAGAACATGGTCCGTGTGAATTTGAAAGGCACCACCATCCCGCATCAAGTGCTGGGGCGCTATGGCTCGGGCCAAGTGCTGCTGAAGCCCGCTTCGGAAGGAACCGGAGTGATTGCCGGAGGTCCGGTGCGCGCGGTGATGGAAGTGGCGGGAATTCAAAATGTGCTGACGAAGTCTATTGGCACGTCGAATCCGCACAACGTCATCAAAGCGACATTCGACGCGCTGTTGCATTTGAAAGATGCCGCCAAAGTAAACGAAGAGCGCGGCAAAGCGGCGGAAGCGACAGCCTAAAAGCATGAAGAAATTCGAGGAAGCGAGAATTCGATAAATGGCTACAAAGAAAAAATCAGGGACGCTGAAAATTCGCTGGGTGCGCAGCTTCATTGGCTGTCCGCGCAACATGCGCGAAACCATTCGCGGCATGGGATTTCGCCGCATGAACCAATTGATTGAGCGGCCAGACACGCCAAACATTCGCGGAATGATCGCGCGCGTGCATCATCTGGTGGAGATCGAGGAATCAGAAAAATGAGCGTGAATTTATCCAATCTGAAACCGCCGCGCGGCTCGCGTCATCGCAAAGTGCGTGTGGGGCGCGGCATGGGCTCGAAAATGGGCAAGACCGCCGGGGCTGGAAACAAAGGTCAACAGTCGCGGCGCGGCTACTCTCAACGCGCGGGATTCGAGGGCGGCCAGATGCCTTTGCACCGGCGCATCCCGAAGCGCGGCTTTCACAGCCCGTTCCCGAAGCGCTACGCCATCGTGAACGTGGAAATGCTCAACGCATTTAGCGCCGGCGAAACGGTCACGCCGGACGCGCTCGAAGGCCGTGGAATCATTCGCGTGCGCCGCGACGGAGTGAAAATTTTGGGCGACGGCAATCTGAAAGTCGCGCTCAACGTCCACGCGCACAAGTTCAGCCGTTCCGCGCAGGAAAAAATCACCGCAGCCGGGGGCAAGGTCGAAATTTTGCAATGAAGAAGCTGGTCGAAGCATTTCGAAATATTTTCACCACGCCGGACCTGCGCAACCGGTGTCTCTTCACGCTGGCGATTCTGGGAATTTATCGCTTGGGCGCGTTCATCTACACGCCGGGAATCAACACCGAACTGCTGCAGTCGCTGTTCCAGCAGTACCAGAATTCCGTGCTGGGCATTGTCGATCTGTTCAGCGGCGGCAACTTGCGCCAGATGTCTATTTTTGCGCTGGGCATCATGCCCTACATCACTGCGTCAATTATTTTGGAATTGATGGTGGTGGTGTGGCCGTATTTGGATCGCCTGAAGAAAGAGGGCGACCTCGGCCGCAAGAAAATCACTCAGTACACGCGCTATTTGACGATCATCTTGAGCATTTTCCAGTCGCTGGCCATCGCCATCGCGCTGCAGCATCAGAATGTCTCCGGCCAGCAGCTCGTGTTTCATCCGGGCATTCGCTTCACCCTGATGACCGTGCTCACGCTGACCACTGGTTCGGCGTTCATCATGTGGCTGGGCGAGCAGATCAGTGACCGCGGCATCGGCAACGGCATGTCCCTGATTATTTTCGCGGGCATCGTGGTCGGCCTGCCGCATGGCATCGCGGATTTGTGGGGCAAAGCGACCTCTTCGCAATGGGGCGCATACACGCCCATCGCTCTGGCCGGCATCATCATTTTGATGGCCTTGGTGGTGGCCTTCATCGTGTTTGTCGAGCGCGGCCAGCGGCGCATTCCCGTGCAGTACGCCAAGCGCGTCATGGGCCGCAAAGTCATGGGCGGGCAAATGACCTATCTGCCGCTGCGCGTCAATTCCGGCGGCGTGATTCCGCCGATTTTCGCCAGTTCGCTGCTCACTTTCCCGCAGACCCTTGCTCTGCTGGTGCAGAAAAAGTCGCCATTCTTCGGCTCGCTGGCGCAAACATTGAGGATTGGCGAGCCGCTCTATACGCTCATTTACGTTCTGCTGATTATTTTCTTCGCTTTTTTTTACGTGGGAATCATTTTCAATCCCACCGAGCTTGCGGACAATATGCGCAAGTACGGCGGCTTCATCCCCGGTATCCGCCCGGGCCGCAACACTTCCGAGCACATCAATCGCGTGCTCACGCGGCTCACTTTTGTTGGCGGGCTGTATCTCGCGCTGGTTTGCATTTTGCCGGAGTGGATGATGTCCGGCATTCACCTGCAGCATTTGCCGCTGGTGGGCAGTTGGATCAACGACCATTTCTGGCGGTTCATTTTGGAAGGTCTGAACGTGAACTTCTATTTCGGCGGGACCTCGCTGCTGATCGTGGTGGGCGTGGCGATGGACACCGTGCAGCAGCTCGAAGCTCAGTTGGTGATGCGCAATTACGAGGGATTCACGCGCCGCGGCCGTTTGCGGGGCCGAGGTGCCTGACCGTGTCGCAAGCAGACGCGAAGCAGTTGCTGGCGCGCCCGGTGGTTTTTCTGGGGCCGCCGGGCGCTGGTAAGGGCACGCAGGCCAAGCTGGTCGCAACGCATTATGGCATGCCGCATCTTTCCACCGGCGACATGCTGCGTGAAAACGTGATATCGGGCACGCCGCTTGGGCTTTTGGCCAGGCCGGTTATGGAGCGCGGCGACCTGGTGCCGGACGATTTGATTTTGCGCATGGTGCAGGAACGCATCGCCCGCGCCGATTGCGACGGAGGATTTGTTTTTGACGGTTTTCCGAGGACCTTGGCGCAGGCTGAAGCGCTGAATGCCATCCTCACGAATAAGAAATCGGATCCGCCAGCGGTGATTTATTTCAACGTGCCGGAAGAGATTCTGATGCGGCGAATGACCGGCCGCCGCACCTGCAAGATCGGTTTTGAGATTTACAACATTTATGAGCGTCCGCCGAAAGTGGAGGGGCGCTGCGATGTTGACGGCGGCGAGCTGATTCAGCGGCTTGACGACCGGCCCGAAGCGATTCGCGAACGCTTGCTGGCTTATCACAAGCTGACGCAGCCGCTGGTGGATTATTACCGCGCGCAGGGCGTGCTGGACGAAATTGACGCCAACGCCAGCGTGGCGAACGTCACCACCGCCGTATTTGCCGCATTGGGGCGGTTGGAGGCGCGGCTGTGATTATCTGTCGTTCCGCTGCGGAGCTGGAAACCATGCACCGCGCCGGAATGATTGTATGGGGCGCGCTCACCGAGCTGCGCAAGAGAGTTCAGCCCGGTGTGAGCACGCAAGAATTGGACGAATTGGCCGAAGAGTACGCGCGCAAGCACAAAGCGCGGCCGGCGTTCAAGAATTATCACGGCTACCCGAAGTCGCTGTGCGCTTCGATCAACAATGAAGTGGTGCACGGAATACCTTCGGCGAAGCGCATCGTGAAAGAGGGCGACATTCTGTCCATGGATTTTGGCGTCGAGTTCGAGGGGTACTATGGCGATGCGGCGCTCACTGTGCCGGTCGGCAAAATCGCTCCGGCGCGGGAGAAGCTGTTGCGCGTCACGCGCGAAGCCCTCGAGCATGGCATCGAGCAAGCGCGCGCCGGCAATCGCCTGACGGACATTTCCGCCGCGGTGCAGCAATGGGTCGAGAAGAACGGCCTTTCTGTGGTGCGTGAGTTTGTGGGCCACAGCATCGGCACGAAAATGCACGAGGATTTGCAATTGCCGAATTACGGCGAACCGGGGCACGGTCCGAAATTGCAGGCGGGAATGGTGCTGGCCATTGAGCCCATGGTGAACGCGGGCGGTCCGGCGGTGAAGGTGCTCGAAGACAAGTGGACCGCGGTCACTGCGGATGGCGGCGACTCCGCGCATTTCGAGCATACCGTCGCGGTCACGGAAAACGGCCCGTGGATTCTGACGCGTCCCCGCGACGCCGCCGGCCCCGTTTGGTGATTCAGCCGACGAATTGGTTTTCTGATTTTTGACGACACAGGAGCGCATGGCAAAAAGGCCACAAGCCGACAAGCAGAAGGCAGATTCGGGTAATCCGAAAGAGGATGCCATCGAGGTGATGGCCACGGTGATTGAGCCGCTGCCCAATGCCATGTTTCGCGTGGAATTGGAGAACAAGCATCAAGTGCTGGCGCACATTTCGGGAAAAATGCGCAAGAATTTCATACGCATTTTGCCCGGAGACAAAGTCGCGGTCGAGCTTTCGCCGTACGATTTGACGCGCGGCAGAATCGTTTACCGTTACAAGTAGCGCGCCAAAAAAGGCAAGAAGAAACGGAGCAGGAACGGAAATGAAAGTTCGGGCATCGGTAAAGAAAATTTGCATGAAGTGCAAACTGGTTCATCGACGCGGCGTGGTGCGCGTGGTCTGCAGCAATCCTAAGCACAAGCAGCGCCAGGGCTAAGAGGGAATTAGGGAGGAAGAAATATGGCACGTATCGCAGGCGTTGAATTGCCGGCCAACAAGCGGCTGTGGATTGGCCTGACCGCCATTTATGGCATCGGCCAGGCGCGCGCCAAGGAGCTTTGCGCCAAGGCTAACGTGGACGAAACCAAAAAGGTGAAAGAGCTGACCGAAGAGGACGTCAATCGCGTCCGCCAGGCCATTGAATCCGAAGGCCGCGTCGAAGGCGATCTGCGCAAAGAGATGCAGATGAATATCCGGCGGCTCATTGAAATTCAGTGCTATCGCGGGTTGCGCCATCGCCGCAATTTGCCGGTGCACGGGCAGCGCACGCACACCAACGCGCGCACGCGCAAGGGCCCGCGCAAGGGCGCAGTCGCGGCGAAGAAGAAAGTTGCCGCCCGCAAGTAATTCGGGCTGAGGAAAGGGAGAACTCGTGGCCAAAGAACCACAACAGGAAGGCGGGGCGGCGCCGGCAGCAACAGGAAAAGCTGCAGGCAAAGCTGCAGGCAAAGCGTCCAAGCGCAAAAAGGAATTTCGCAAGAAGCGCGAGAAGCGCGTGGTGCCGCAGGGCGTGGCTTATGTTCAGGCCACGTTCAATAACACCATCATCACGCTCAGCGATCCAGACGGGCGCGTGGTCAGCTGGGCGTCAGCGGGCTCCGTCGGCTTCAAAGGCTCGCGTAAGGGCACGCCGTATGCTGCGCAGCAGGCGGCCATGAACGCTGCAGGAACTGCGCGCGATCAGTATGGGATGAAATCCATCGAAGTGCGCGTGAAAGGGCCGGGCGCGGGCCGCGAATCGGCCGTTCGCGCGCTGGCCTCAGCGGGATTGCACATTCGCTTGATTAAAGACGTGACGCCAGTGCCGCACAACGGCTGCCGTCCGCCCAAGCGCCGCCGCGTATAAGTTTGCTTTTCAGGAAGAAAAGGAGAATCAGAATTGGCAAGACATCGTGAGGGAGTTTGCCGGCTATGCCGCAGGGAAGGGATGAAGCTCTTCCTGAAAGGCGTCCGGTGTTTTACGGAGAAATGCGCCATCGAGAAGCGTAACTTTGTCCCCGGTCAGCACGGCCAGGCGCGCCGTCCAAAAATGGTGGGCTACGGAGTGCAGCTGCGCGAAAAGCAGAAGATGAAGCGCACTTACGGCCTGCTCGAGCGCCAGTTCCGCCATTACTACAGCAAGGCCGTGCGCCAGCCCGGACCGACGGGCGCGAATTTGATGGTCATGCTCGAGCGCCGTCTCGATAACGTGCTTTATCGCGCCGGATTCGCGAGCTCGCGCGCGCAGGGCCGCCAGTTGGTGCTGCACGGGCACGTGCGCGTCAGCGGGCGCAAAGTGAACATTTCAAATTACCTCGTCAAAGTGGGCGATGAAATCTCCATGAAGGAGAACATGCACCAGAACGCCATGGTGCTTGAAGCGCGCAACCTGGCGCAGAATCAAAACGCCGCGCCATGGCTCGAAATCGACCGGGAGAATTTCAAAGCGCGTGTGCAGGCCATGCCGCGCCGTGAGGATGTGCAGACGCCCGCGATGAACGAACAGCTCATCGTCGAGTTGTATTCCAAGTAACAACGATCCAGCAAACGGAAATTTTTGCATCAGCCCGCGCGCAGCGGGAGGAGGAAAGAACAATGTGGAAGGGCTTTCAGAAACCGAAGCGGCTGGCGGCGGAATTCGAATCGCTGACCGACAAGTATGGAAAATTCTCAGCGCAGCCATTCGAGCGCGGCTGGGGCACGACTGTAGGAAACGCGCTGCGGCGCGCGCTGCTTAGCTCCATCGAGGGTGCGGCCATCACCGCGGTGAAAATCGAAGGCGTCTTGCACGAGTTTTCGCCGATTCCCGGCGTGGTGGAAGATGCCACGGATATTATTTTGAATCTCAAGCAGGTCCCCCTCAAATTGAATTCGGACCAGCCGAAGAACATCATGCTCGTCGTGGATACGCCCGGGCCGGTCACCTCAGCGAAGATCGAAGAGGATGCGGACATCGCCGTGCTCGACAAGAATGTTTATCTGGCCACCGTCAGCGAAGGCGGACGGCTGGAGATGGAAATTCGCGTGAAGAACGGCCGCGGCTACGTGGCCGCCGACCGCAACTTCGACGAGGATCTTCCCATCGGCTACATTCCCATCGATTCGGTGCATTCGCCCGTGCGCAAAGTAAATTATTCTGTCGAAGCGGCGCGCCTCGGCCAGATGACCGACTATGAAAAACTCAGCCTGGAAGTGTGGACCAACGGCGCGATCACGCCGCAGGATTCCATCGGGCTGGCGTCAAAGCTCATTAAAGATCACATGAGCATCTTCATCAACTTCGAGGAGCAGCCCGAGCTGCCCGAGGAAGTGGTCGAGAATTTTGCCGACCCGCGCCTCGAGCATCTGGATCGCTCGGTTGAGGAACTGGAACTTTCCGTGCGTTCCTACAATTGCCTGAAGAACGCCAACATTCAGAGCCTCCGCGAATTGGTGCAGAAGACCGAACCGGAAATGCTCAAAACGAAAAATTTCGGACGCAAGTCGTTGAACGAGATCAAAGACATACTCCACAAAATGGGTCTGTCTCTCGGAATGAAGTTCGACGAGCACGGGCGCATCATCTGGCCGCCGCTGCCCAGCCAGACTGCGCCGCCGCCCGCCGAAGAGACCACCGCCTTTTAGCGGCCTCTTAGGGGGTCGGAGCTTTAGCTGCGGCATATGATTTGCAAGAAGAAAGGGCTTTAGCCCTGGAGCTGGCGGCGCTTGCGTTAGTAACGAATTCCAAGGAACGAGGACGGTATGCGACATCTTGTAGGTGGAAGCAAACTCGGGAAACAACCGGCGCATCGCCGCGCGGTTTTGCGCAATCTGGTGACCAATGTCATCGAACGCGAGCGCATCACCACCACCATTGCGCGCGCGCGAGCGGCGCGTCCGCTTGTCGAAAAAATGATCACGCTCGGCAAGCGCGATACGCTCCACGCCCGCCGTCAAGCCGCTGCGTTTCTGCAAACCAGCGACGCCACGAAAAAACTCTTCGGCGAAATCGCGCCGCGCTTTTCCGATCGCCCCGGCGGCTACACGCGAATTGTGCGCGTGGGCTGGCGCATCGGCGATGGCGCGGAACTCGCGATTCTGGAGCTGATTGGCTCCGAGCTGAAGAAGAAAGAAAAGAAGGCCAAAAAGGAAAAGGCTCCGGCGGAAACAACTCCCGCTGAAGAGAAAGAAGCCAGCGCCTCCAGCTAAGCAATTCGCAAATTTCCAAAATGAATTAAGTCCCTCGCGCGTTTACTCCAAGGCGGGCTTTTTGTTTTACGAAGCATCAAAATCCTGGCTGCGTTCGAGCGGCGCTATTCCAAGCGCTCTACTCCAAGCGATAATTTGGCGCTTCGCGGGTAATAATCACGTCATGCACGTGGCTTTCGCGCAGGCCCGCTGACGTGATGCGCACGAATTTGCCGCGTTCCTGTAAATCGCGAATGTTTCCCACGCCGCAATAGCCCATTCCGCTTTTGAGTCCGCCGACGAGCTGGTCAATCAAGCCGGCCACCGGGCCTTTGTAGGGCACCTGACCTTCGATGCCTTCGGGCACGGATTTTCCGCGCTCTGCGCCTTCCTGCGCGTAGCGATCCGCGGAGCCCAGTTCCATCGCGCCCAGCGAACCCATGCCGCGATACGATTTGTAGGTGCGTCCTTGATAGAGAATCGTTTCGCCCGGCGATTCCTCCGTGCCGGCGAGAAGTCCGCCAATCATCACCACCGAAGCGCCAGCAGCAAGCGCCTTGGTAATGTCCCCTGAAAATTTTACGCCGCCATCCGCGATGATGGGAACGCCTGTGCCGCGCGCCGCCTTCGACGCTTCCATAATCGCGGTGATTTGCGGAACGCCTGCGCCGGTCACCACGCGCGTGGTGCAAATCGAGCCTGGACCGATGCCGACTTTTAACCCATCGATTCCCAGCGCAATCAAATCGCGCGCGCCCTCTTCTGTAGCCACATTCCCGGCGAGCAATTGCGCGTCCGGCAAGCGATGTTTCACCTGCTTGATCGCCTCCATCACGCGCGTCGAGTGGCCATGCGAAGTGTCAATGGCAATCGCGTCCGCGCTCGCTTTGGACATTTCCACAGCGCGCTCGAGAAAATCTCCTGTGGCGCCAATGGCCGCGCCCACGCGCAGCCGCCCATGCTCGTCCTTCGCCGCGCGAGGAAATTCAATTTTTTTCTGAATGTCTTTTACTGTAATCAGGCCCTTCAGATTGAAATCCTTGTCTACGACGAGCAGTTTTTCGATGCGATGTTGCTGCAGCAGGCGTTCCGCTTCATCGAGCGTGGTCCCGACCGGAACCGTAATCAGCTTGTCCTTGGTCATCACGTCGTTAACGCGCTGATCCAGATTGCGCTCGAAGCGTAAATCGCGGTTGGTCAAAATTCCCACCAGGCGAGGGCCGCGCGTCACTGGCAAACCGGAGACTTTATACTTGTTCATGATGTCGAGGGCCTGGCGCAGCGAGAATTCTGGCGCGATGGTCACCGGATCGACAATCATGCCGCTCTCGGAGCGCTTCACGCGGTCGATTTCCTCGGCCTGCCGTTCGATGCTCATGTTGCGATGCACGAATCCGCAGCCGCCCTGTCGCGCAATGGCAATGGCCAGGCGCGACTCCGTCACCGTGTCCATGGCCGCCGCCACAACGGGAATATTCAATGCGATTTTGCGCGTCAGGCACGTGCGCGTGTCCGTCTCCGTCGGCAGCACCGACGATTTGCCCGGCAGCAGCAAAACGTCGTCGAAAGTGAGCGCTTCAGAAATACGTCCGTCAGAATTCATTCATCGTCCTTTGATTGTTTCTTCTTGCTCCAGGAACTAACCGTCCTTTTGCCTCTAAAAACGTCAAAAGCCCAGCGAGGTTCGCTGGGCTCGAAAAGCAATTCTCCTGTGACAAAAAACCTTCATGGATGAGTCCACCATTGTATGCGCGGGGAGATAGGAGGTCAAGCCGCCGCAAAGAAGTTGCAGTGAGCATGCAACTGCGAAAATAGAGCGAGCATCAAAAAGCCGAAATACGCATGCGCCTTTCGGAAGGGGGTTTCCATTTGAATTTGAAAGCGGTCGCCGATCTGAAACCAACCGCTTTGGTTTTCCTGCTCTTCCTGCTAATTGCTGGTCCGTTGCTTGCCCAGACATCCACCGCGAGCCTGTCCGGCACGATTACTGGCCCATCCGCAAAGGCCGTTTCTGGTGCGACTGTCACGATAAAAAATCTGGCGACCGACCAGACGATGAGCGTGCAA
>DASYYQ010000154.1:0-3110 GCA_035933545.1 Candidatus Acidiferrales bacterium
TTGCACGCTCATCGTCTGGTCGGTCGCCAGATTTTTTATCGTGACAGTCGCACCAGAAACGGCCTTTGCGGATGGGCCAGTAATCGTGCCGGACAGGCTCGCGGTGGATGTCTGGGCAAGCAACGGACCAGCAATTAGCAGCAAGAGCAGGAAAACCAAAGCGGTTGGTTTCAGATCGGCGACCGCTTTCAAATTCAAATGGAAACCCCCTTCCGAAAGGCGCATGCGTATTTCGGCCCGCACCTCGGCTTCTGTCATGCTCCGCGTGTTTTGGCAGTTACATGCTAGAGTGACCTTGCCGCACCCCGCGCTGGCGAACGCCGGCGAATGTCATTGTGGAACAAACCAGATGCGTCAATAGAAAGGCACAAATCGGAATGCCCCGGCGATATCGCCGCACCCCGAGCCGCTCGCCGGGCACCAGCCCTGAAATCAAAGCCGGTACAGTCGCTGTTCAAGAGCATAGAGCGTCGCGTACCACGGTAGTGGAACCGAGGTGCTAATTGTTTGCACAAAAAAAAGATGGCCTCGTACAAGATCTTTGACAAGAGATCGGTTCCTGGAATACGGATTCCGCCTAACAACCCCACTTCTCAAGTAGTTAGCAGACGCGTCGGCTTGGTGACGTACATGCTTACGCCGGATCAGGGTGCGACAAATCGCATGAACCGATTGATGCAGTTGCAGCCTCGCCACATTTCGAGACGTGGAGAGGAGGATTGAGATGCTCGCATTCATTGCGATCCAAGCATTGGCCCCAATTCCATATTGGCGTGAACTCCATCCCCTTATTATCCATTTCCCGATTGTGCTGCTCCTGGTCGCTCCTTTGTTCATTGTTGCAGGAACGGTGATGAAGCCCGGAAAGGGCCGCCCGTTTTTGATCGCCGCGCTCGCGCTCATGCTGCTGGGAACAGGGAGTGCGTTTCTCGCTGTCTCAACCGGCGAGGCAGCTGGAGAAGTGGCCGAGGGCTCAGCCGCAGTATCCGCAGTCCTTGAGCACCATGAAGACCTGGCGCACACCACTCAGATCGTGTTCACCGTGCTTAGCTTCATCTTCGCCACAATGCTATTTTTGCCGCGTTTACTGAAGAGGGAAATGAGTAGCGCTGCGCTACGAGTCCTGCTGGCGGCCTTTCTGCTCTTCTATGCGGCTGGCGCTGTCATACTGGTCAACACAGCTCATAACGGCGGAAGGCTAGTGTACGAGTTTGGTGCGCACGCCGGAATCGCACCAACGAGTCAAGCGGCGAGCGAACCCAAACCACCAACACCGGTGGATGCGTCGGCGGAAGAGCCATGACGAACTAAGCTTAGCCTTCGCACGCGGCTTTCAGTCCATATTTGGCGATTTTGTACGCAAGGTGACTTCGGGAAAGGCCAAGGCGGCGCGCAGTTTCCGCCTGAACGCCTCGCGTTTCTCTCAATGCTCGCTCGATCAGTAATCTCTCCGCCTCCGCCAGGAACTCTCGCAGGTTGACTTCGCCCGCGACGAGATCGACCCATCTCTTTTGCGGCGTGTTATTCATCGAATCGGAGTCCAGAGCTTGGTTCGCAATGGGAAAACCCTCCGGCCCGATTACTTGGGACCGCGACAGGATGCACGCTCGCTCGATCAGATTTCGCAATTCACGGATGTTCCCGGGAAACGAGTACTTCATCAAACGGTCCGATGCCTCGCTGCTCAGCTCGTGCTTCTGTACCTTCAGATCGCGCGATGCCTGCTCGAGAAAAAGCTGGCAGAGGATGGGAATGTCTTCGCTGCGTTCGCGGAGCGGAGGGATGGGAATCGGGACGACGGCCAGCCGATAATACAAATCTTCCCGGAAGGAGCGATCTCGAATCGAGTCGGTAAGTTCGCGGTGCGTCGCTGCAATCACTCTGACATCAGCCTGCCTTGGTTTCGTCGAGCCAATCCGCGTAACTTGACCATCAGTGAGAACCCGCAAAAGCTTTACTTGCGCCTCTAAAGGCATTTCGCCGACCTCGTCCAAAAACAGCGTTCCCTCGTGGGCCGCTTCAAATAGTCCTGCGCGGCTCCTGTCTGCTCCGGTGAAAGCTCCTCGTTCGTGGCCGAACAGCTCGCTTTCCAGCAGAGTCGGCGGAAGGGCAGCACAGTTCAGCGCGATAAAAGGGTTTGCCGAACGAGGGCTGCTCCGGTGAATGGCTCGGGCTACCAATTCCTTTCCCGTGCCCGTTTCTCCAAGAATCAACACGGGAGCATTGGTGGGCGAAACACGAGCAATCAGATCGCGTACCACCTTGATCGCTTCGGAATTTCCGAAGATTTCCGGTGATCCCTCCAGCCGAACGACGGTCTCACGCAGTTTGTCATTCTCGCGCAGGAGGGCGGTTCGCTCACACGCACGTTTCGCCGCGGCGCGAATCACTTGCGGCTGGAACGGCTTGGTAACGAAGTCGAAGGCTCCCCGCCGCATGCTTTCCACAGCCAGTTCGATCGTTGCGAAAGCAGTCACAAAAATGACCGACAGGGTGGGATCGACATCGCGAACTGCGGCAAGCACTTGGAGACCATCCCCATCCTCTAGTTTTTGATCAGTGAACACGCCATCAAATTCTTGGGAATTGAGCTGCGCCTTTGCTTCCACCACTCCATTAGCTTCCGTAGCGGTGTGGTGGTCCAAGGCAAGTGTCGAGGCCAAGATTCTCCTCATGTGTGGTTCGTCGTCCACGATCAGGATCCGGCCCATGTTCGCTCCTGCAGGGTTTCTCGCACGTTTGCCGTGGCTGGCAGTTCAAGAGTGAAGCAGACGCGCCCAAACTCATTTACTTGCAAGGCGACGTCGCCGCCGTGTGCTCGCGCGATATTTCGGGCAATTGCCAGCCCCAGCCCCGTGCCGCCTCGCTTCGTGGTGAAAAATGGCTCAAAAATCTGTTCCAATGCGTGCCTCGATACAGGAGGGCCGGAATTCTCCACCTCGAACCGCACCGTTCCCTTCTCCTCTGGTACCGCACGGAGGATCACCGATTCCTCGGGAGGCGAAGCTTCAATTGCATTTTTGACGAGATTCAGTAATGCCTGTTGGACCTTGCCGGCATCCATGCTGACCGTGAGATCAGCCGGCACTTCCACGTCCACTCGCACACCC
>DASYYQ010000053.1:0-3617 GCA_035933545.1 Candidatus Acidiferrales bacterium
AAAATATGCGAAGGCATGTGCAGCGCGTGCGAAGAATCCGGCGCGAGCTTGGCGTAGCGTCGTGCCGCCACGAGGCCCTGTGGCGCAAGCTCCGGCGTATCGGCGGCGTGAATCAAATAGTGCAGCACTCCGGGATTGTCGGGAGCAACGGCCGCTAATTTGTTCAAAATATCGATGGCCTGCTGGCGATTGGCATCTTGATCGGCCTTTTTCCCCTGCAACGTAATCAGCGATAATGCGTAGAATGCACCCGCATTCACATCGTCGGGATATTTCGTAAAGACTCTTCCCATCCAATCCGAATACGCTTTGATGCGGGAGGCCTTGCTCAAATTGGGATTGTCCTGAAAGAAAACGCCTGCCGCGACGATGTACATTCTTTCGCGTTCGGTCTGCGCGCGGAGCTTTTGCGCCTGAATGGTGTCCTGATAGCCTTCTTTTAGCGTGTCCGCGCTCGGCCAGTCCCACAACTGATGATAGAGGGACATCGCTTTGCCCCAATAAGCCATCGCGCACGTGGGATCCTGCTGCGCGACCTGCGAAAAAGTTTGCTCGGCCTGTTGATATTGAAAGTTATGGAGGAGCGCCAGGGCCGTGTTGAAAGTCTTTTGCGCATCGGGCGTGCACGAAGTTGCGAAATCCACACGGCCAAGCTGTGGAGTTTGCGCCGCTTGCCGGCGTCCATGCGGACGCGCAGCAGCGGCGGTAGCGGTGGCATCCTTTGCATTTTTCCTCGCCGCACCCGCCGCATTAACGGCTTGTGACATTAGAAATGCGCTCGCTGCAAGCGCCGCCGTCAGCGCGAACACAAAAAGAAAACTCCCGCGGATCACTCTCATGGCCTGCACCTCGCTTGCAATTCTACTCTTTTACGGCGCGCCGACATATCCCGGGCCGTAAATCACTTTGCCGGGCAGCGCGTTGGTCATTTTGCCGTCCGCGATCACTGGAACCCCATTCACCAGGACGTAATCCATGCCGACGGAGAGCTGCTGCGGATTCGCATAGGTCGCCAAGTCGCGCACCTTTGCCGGATCGAATACCACCACGTCCGCCCACATTCCTTTTTTCAAAACCCCGCGATCCGCTAAATGCTCGCGCTGCGCCGGAAGAGCCGAAAATTTCCGAATGGCGTCCGGCAGTGTCAGCAAATGCTCCTCGCGCACGAATTTGCGAATGATGCGCGGGAACGTTCCGAAAGTCCTCGGATGCGGATGAAATTTCGCGAAGACGCCGCCGGTCGACTGGCCCGACGCATCATTATCAATGGAAACCCATGGCTGCTTGAGCGCCAGCTCCACGTCCGGCTCGCTCATGCCAAAATCGGCGACCCCCACCTGGCCATTGTCTTTGATCAACAAATCGAAAAGCGCATCGATGGGATCTTCGTTCCACGCCTTGGCGACGTCCGCGAGCGTTTTGCCCTCAAACTGCACCAGCCCTGGATTGTGCAGTTCGCATAGCAGCACTCCCTCGGGACCGGCGATTTCCTGCCATTCGTTGTCCCAAGCCTTGCTGGGCGTTTCCATGTCTCTGCGAATGCGCGCGCGCGTGGCCGGATCACGCAATCGCTCGAGCATCTTGTCATTGCCGCCGTCGTGCGCCCAGGGTGGAATAAACGCCGCCATACCATTGCCCCACGCGGTGTAGGCGTAAGTGTCCGCCGCGATGTCCACTCCTTCGCTGCGTTCTTTGTCGATGAACGCCACAACTTGCGGCATTTTTCCCCAATTCGACTTGCCCGCGGTCTTCAAGTGAAAAATTTCCACAGGGATGTGCGCCTCTTTTGCAATGCGCACCGTCTCCGCCAGCGCTTCCATTTCGCCATCGCCTTCGTTGCGCATATGCGTGGCGTAAATTCCGCCGTATTGCGAGGCCGCCGACGCCAGCGCAATCAGTTCATCGGTGGAGGCGTATGGCGCGGGCGGATATTCGAGCGCGCTCGAAAGGCCCAGCGCGCCTTCGCGCATTGCTTCCGCAACCAGTGATTTCATCTGTTCAAGCTGCGCCGGCGTGGCTTGTACGTCATTCTCGCCAATCACCACGCGCCGCACCTGCGTAGCGCCGACATATGTGCCAAGGTTGATGCCCATTCCCTGCTTTTGCAGGCGCGCAAAGTATTGCGCGAACGAGCGCCAATCGCAGGTGATTCCATATTGCTGGCAATCGGTGTTCAGGTCCGCCAGCGTCGCATCGTTCTGGGGGCCAACGGTGTCGCCCTCGCCAGTAATTTCTGTAGTAATGCCCTGAAATATTTTTGATGGCACGTGCGGATCGACAAGCATGGTGATTTCCGATTGTCCGAGCATGTCAATGAAGCCCGGCGCGACCACGCGGCCCGCCGCGTCTATGGTCTGCTTCGCGTGAGCGCTCGATAGATCACCAATCGCTGCGATGTGACCGTCGCGAATACCAATGTCACTCGCGTACCACGGCGAGCCGGTGCCGTCGATGATGTGCCCGTTGCGTATCACAACGTCGTACTCAGTGGACGCGGCCGACGCACTTTGCGCACGCGCTATATTTTCGCCGCCGAAGCCAAATACCAGCGCCACCGCGCCTGTCATAGCTACCCACATCATCGCCATCATTCTTCGATTCATTGCGTCCTCTCGCCGCTCATTTTGCTGCGCGCCCGAGTATACGACAGACTTCCAGCTTCTCACTGCAAACCTCAAGCCTCCAGAACTTGCGCGGCGCTGCGCTTTTCAGTACCGTGGGCATCCGCAGAAAAAATGCCTATGCGGACAAAATCGCAGGACGTGCTGCTCACCAACTGCGCTGAGATGGTCACTTTACGCGGTCCTGCGCCTCGGCGTGGCCGCGCGCTCAGCGAACCTGGAGTCATTCGCGATGGCGCGCTGCTCATTCGTAACGAGCGCATCGCTGTCATCGGTCCGCGCCGCCGCATCGAGCAACTTCCTGAATCGCGCCGCGCGCGCAAAGTCGACCTCGACGGACGTGTAGTTCTTCCCGGATTCGTTGACTCGCATACGCACTTAATTCACGCAGCGTCACGCGCCGCGGAATACGAGCAGCGTATCTCAGGGGCTACTTACGAAGAAATCGCGCGCGCTGGCGGCGGTATTCTTTCCAGCGTGCGCAACCTTCGCGGCGCGTCGCCTTCCCTTCTCAAATCCCGCGCGCTGGGGCATCTGGCGCAGTTCGCCGCGCATGGCACGACCACCATTGAAGCCAAATCCGGTTACGGCCTCGACTGGCCGAGTGAGCGCAAAATCCTGCTTACACTGCATGAACTCTTGCGTGAGCAGGCTGTCGAAATCATTCCCACGTTTCTCGGTGCGCACGTGTTACCTCCTGAATTTCGCGGCCGCAAAGGCAAATCCGCTGACGCTTATGTTGATCTCATTTGCCGCGAATGGCTTCCGCGAGTGGCCGCCGAAAACCTAGCTGAATTTTGCGACGTTTTCTGCGACCGAGGCGCTTTTACTGTGGCGCAAGCGCGCAAAGTTCTCACCGCAGCGCGCGCCTGCGGCCTCGGGATTCGCATCCATGCGGAACAACTCGCGCACACAGGCGCGGCGAAGCTTGCCGTCGAACTGCACGCCTCGAGCGCCGACCATCTCGAAAAAATCTCTGCCAGCGACATTCGCGCG
>DASYYQ010000059.1:0-47214 GCA_035933545.1 Candidatus Acidiferrales bacterium
AAAGAACAAAGAAAACCCGCACGCCAAATTCAGCGAAGGGCAGCCAATGAAACAGGCGCGAAGCATGCTCTGTTCCGTCAATATGCCCAAAGAAAACGAACACAATCGAAATAGCGCGGAGGCCGTCTAGGGAGGAAATTCGTCCTGATTGGCTGCCCGGGGGGTTCATGTGGTCACGTCGCGGCGCGCCCTGAGGGGACTCCGAATCCTAAGACTATTCTCTGGGGAAAGTCAACGGCCGTTTCCTTGAACATCCAGTGTGATTAAAAGTCAACAGCCGCTTACGCAGTATCCCTGGATTCATTCAGGTCGAGGTTTGCGGGCGCGTTCGGACGAGGGAACAAAGAAGCCAAGAAGATGAAAATTTTTACACTGCTAATTGTAGAGAGCTTCCGTCCATTATGCCCGCATTACGCTAAGTGCGCTGTATTCAGAAAGCTACAGTTGTGACAATCGTCGCGCATGATTCCGGATTGGCTCGTCAAGTGCTCTCCCTAAGGTCATCCCGAGGACATTTACGGAAGGACTGCTCGATGTCGGGTGCGGAAGCGGGCACAGCTTAGAACTTGCGGGAGCTTGTGCTTGGAAGGTCTGCGTGGGAATTGACACGAATTTCAAATCGCTTCAGGAAGCGAAAGCGAGAATGCCTTGGGCCCATTTCGTCGTCGCTTCAGGCGAATATCTTCCTTCCAAGAATGAATCGTTCGATCGCGTTATATGCCGTGTAGACTGGTGTACATGCCGATTCGGCCGTGCCTCAAGGAAATGAATCGAGTTCTCAAGGGACAAGGAGCACTGAGTATCACAGCGCATGGTCTGCGTTTTGCGTTGTGGGACTTGGCCCGCGTCATCCCGCTCCTGAGCGTCCGGGCTTTGATTGGCAGGCCTTGGGCCATCGTTAACGGCTTGGTGTTTGTACTTTCGGGAAAGAATTACAAATTACCAGGAACCCGGGGAACTGGCGGCTGGGAGAGCTGGCAAACACGCGGAAGCATGAGGCGTGCGCTCAAAAGGGCCGGGTTCGTTGGCTTCGAGGCGCCCCTCGCGTTCAACGCGCAGAAAGAGCCGGCTGCGGCGTGCGAACGAATCGATCAGACTATCCTCCAGCCCGAGCCTACCTTAGAAAATTCGTCACCTGAGGAGGTGACCGTCGGGGAGCCTTCCTGAGATATGATGTCTCCGGATGCGGACGCTCACGAACACGCCGATGCCGTAGTTGCTTTTAGTGTCGCTGCAGAACGCGTTGACGACAACAAACTTTCGAGCGTTCAAAGGGTGTTTGCTACCGGTTCAGACTGGCCGCGGTTTCTGTATGAAGCGAATCGCCACGGCCTGCTCGAAGTTCTGTTGTGGAATCTGGAGCGGTGCCCAGCGCAGATTCCCGAGAAGCCCTTGGAGTTTTTGCGCGCATGTCGCACCGGCGGGAGGGGGAAACCGCTTCCATGTTACCGGCCGTTCAAGAATCGAAAAAGGAGATCCCCGGTTTAAAGGCAAACCCATGCGTTACCCCTACGCGGTGCAACTGATCTTGGATCGCTATCCATGCTTGAAACCTGAAGATGTGGCCGAACGGCTTCGCTATTCAAGCTTCGTCAGCGTCTCCAAACGATATCTGTATTTCCAAGTCCCGAAAGCCGCTTGCACCAAGATGAAGGAGCTCCTGCGCGCACTGGAAAACGCACCGCCCATCAAACTACTGGCGGATAATGCTGCCCTGGAAACCCGGCGGGACATGTTTATCCACGCCCGGGAGAACGTGCCGCTGCCTTCCCTGGTGGACCTCGACGACAGGACGCAGAGAGAAGTCCTTGAGTCTCCCGTCTTCCTGCGCATGACGTTCGTTCGCAATCCCTACACGCGCCTTGTTTCGGCGTGGAAAAATAAAGTGATGTTGTGCGAGCCGGGCTACGAATACTTGTACGTCCAGATCAAAGGCCATCTACCCGAATTTCATGCGAAATCTTTGATCACCTTCGAGGAGTTTGTCGAGTATATAGCTACTCAATGTGATTTGCGGACTTGCAATCCCCATTGGCGGCGTCAAACTGATCAGATCTTTTCTTCGGCGTTGCCTTTTTCCTTCATTGGTAAGATCGAGCGCATGGCCGAGGGTTTGCGGCGGTTCGAACAGCATCTCGGCCTTTCCCAGCACATTGTAGATGATGCAAGAAACGCCTCCGGGGCTCGGGACGCTGGCATCTACGACGGGAATCTGGCCGACAAAGTATACTCCCTGTACGAGGCGGACTTCGAGGCGCTAGGTTACGACCGGAGCGCGTGGCCCGGCAACGAACCCGGTTCCTCCGAGCGACCCCAGCAAGGCATCGTTCGGGAGGAAACATTCAATGATGAAGTCATCGAAAGGAATATCATTATTTCGCTTCTCTATGAGGAGCGTAACCGGCTACGCGCGCAACTCCATAGAGCTTCTCGACTTCACTTACTGGCTGCCGCGGATGCGGTTTTCTCTCTCCGGAACATCGGGTTCAAATTCCCGTCAAGTATGAAGGCGTGGTTCCAAAGGGTGTTGTGCCGCCTATTCATCAGCACCGGCGGGAGGGGGAAACCGCTGAAAATCCAGCGATGATCGTAGTGCGCAGGCTTGGCTATGGACGTCAGCATCATCATTTGCACTCACAACCGATCGGCCAGCCTTCAAGATGCGTTGGCCAGCCTCAAGCAGTTGTCGGTTCCCACAGGCCTGGGGTGGGAATTCATCTTCGTTGACAACAATTCGAGCGACAACACCCGGCAGATCATCGAGGAATTCGCACAAAGTTCTGGATTCGACGTCCGCTATGTCTTCGAGCCGAAGCAGGGACTTTCCTTCGCGCGGAACGCGGGGATCAGAAGGGCGCAGGGTGCGATTATTGCCTTCACCGATGACGACGTGATTGTCGATCCCCGATGGCTGGTAGAATTGAACGACGCTTTCGCTCACTTCGATTGCATTGCCGTCGCTGGCAGAATCGTCCCCATCTGGAATCAGCCCCGGCCCGCATGGCTGGAGATGGAGGATCATCAGGCGGTGGTGCATTTTGACCTCGGCCAGCTACCGAAGGAAATCGATTCGCCCCCCGTGGGAGCGAACATGGCCTTTCGTCGAATCGCCTTCGAGAAATACGGTCTGTTCCAAGCGAGATTGGGCGTGAACAAGCGCGAAATCGCCGGCTCCGAGGACGATGAAATTGGTAAGCGTCTGCTCCGGGTGGGCGAGAAGATCGCGTACGCACCAAAGGCCGTTATCTACCATCCTGTCGAATCTCATCGCTTGACGAAGAGTTACCTACTGCGCTGGCATTACTCCCAAGGCAAGGCGGCCATAAGAGCCAGAACCTGGCCCCAGGATGCCGTCCGCTATTTCGGGGTGCCTCGATATCTGTTCCGAAGCCTTCTGCTAAACTGTTTCAAGTGGGCGGTCACGTTTGATGAGAAGCGCCGCTTCCAGCACAAGCTGCGGACCTATAAGGCAGCCGGCGGCATCCGTGAGGCGCTGCGGCTGCGCGAAGCTCCCCCAACGGAAATCCCACGTCTCTAGTATCCTTGAGCTTGGACGAGATGCAGGGCTGGAGCTTCCGTAGTGTGCTGGCGCCCAGCAGACTTTCGCTAAACTGGAAACTACTTCGATATGGACTTGCAAAAGGGTGGGCTTGATGTCCTCGCAGGCCTTCGCGCTGAATGGCAGGAGCTCCTACAGGGTCTCTCCGATGACGACCCCTACAGTCGGCCCGAATGGATACTCGCCTACCTGCGCGCTTATTCCCCCGCCGCCAAGGTCATCAGCCTTACGGCCAGAGAAGGCGGAGCGCTTGCTGCCGTCCTGCCTCTCACATTAGAAAACGCCACATTCAGCGGGCTGCCAGCCCGAAAGCTTCGCGTGCCTCTTCCGATGCCGGGCGCCACCGCGGAGCTGGTGCTGGCTCCAGGCGTCGACCAGGACGGTGCCGTCCGTGCTTTCTGGGAAAGTTTGAAGCGCCTGCCGGGCTGGGATGTGCTCGAACTTCCTTCGGTTTACGAGGGTACGCCCGCCGAACGGCTCTGCCGGCTGGCAGAAAGTGACGGTTTTCGCACCGGCAGTCTGGGCATGCCGCCCATGCCTTACATCCCGCTGGGCGGCGAGCCAGGAAAGGGCCGCGATACTGAGAAACTTCCGCCAAGTGCTACTCTGCGAAGCCGGCTTCGGCAAGCAGAACGCAGGCTCAGCGCCCAGGGCGATCTCCGCCTACGGCGTTTCGAGAAAGCGGATCCAAACCTTCTGCAACGCTTTTACGAGCTCGAAGCCGGTGGCTGGAAGGGTAAAGAGAAGAGCGCGATCCTGAACGATCCGCGTAGCCGGCAGTTCTTCAGCGAAGCCGCATTTGAAGCGGGAAAGCTTAACTACCTCTCCTTTTATACCCTCGAACTTGATGGCCGGCTCCTTTCCGCGCATTTCGGCTTGATCTACAAGGGACGGTATTACGCACCCAAGATCGGTTACGACGAGGGTTACAGGCAGTACCGCCCTGGTCATCTGATTGTCAGGGAGATTTTGCGGGACTGCGCGCAGCGTGGCGTTTCGGAATACCCTATGGGAGTCCTCGAGGAGTGGAAAACAGAATGGACCAAAGAACTGCGGACAAGAACCTTTCGGTGCATCTTCAACAAAGGAATCTGGTCCCGCGCCCTGTTCGAGAACTGCTTCCGGCTCAAACCCAGCCTCAGGAGGCTCCGCAATCGTTCGTCTCCTTAACTTAGTTAATCTCGATATCGCCAGAGCTGCGACCGCATCGTTTTTGGGCTTCCTCAGCAGAATTTGTGGGCTGATTCCGGTTCCGGAAGCCGTCCGAGCGTGTGATATAGGGCCATTTCCATCGCGTCGTAGGTGCGGAATCCGTAGGATCGTCTGGTCACCACTCGAATTTTGTTGTTGAGACCTTCCACGGTGCCAGCGGAAATTTCGCCCTTGGCTCGAAACCAATTCAGCAAGAGCTCTTCATGGGCGCGGAGCATGCGAGCCACTTTCTTCATGGGCTCCAGCCGACTGCGCAGGGCTCGCTCGGTCCAGTAGTCCAGAAACGCTCCGGCCCAGATGACGGATTTATAGTGCCAGAGATAGGAGAACGTCTCTTTCAATTCCCACGCTCGGGCGGTGGCCATTTTGCTGGCCAACAGAGCATTGAGTTTTTGCCGGGCTCGCCCGCGGACTCGACTGCCTTTGCGCGGCAGCGGCCAGCGCATGTGCTTGAGCCGCTCGGCCCTGGCCTTCCCCGCCGCGCGCAAACGGGAGCTCTCCGCTCGACGCACCTGATCCACGGCCTGATTCAAATGGGTGGTGATGTGGAAACGATCCAGCACGTGCACGGCTTGGCCGGCTTGGGCGGCAATGACGTTCAGATAGGGCTTCCACATGTCGCTGCAGACAAAGCGCAATCCTTTCACCACCTCGGGTCCCAGTTCCTTCAGCCCTCGCCGCAGCGTCAACTCCGACCGCCGTTTCCCGACCCACAACAGGCGCCCGCAGTGCGCGTCGATCTGATAGATGACGGTCAGGAAATTGTCGGCGCGCAAGCCATGGCCCCAGTGAATCTCGTCCACACCAATCGACTCGATTGGCCGCAATTCGCGGTGGGCCAAGCCCCACTGGACAAACCATTCCACCGAGCGATACACCGCTTCCCAACTCGTTTGGAAGACCTGCGCGGTCTCTCGCCAACTCAGCCGCCGCGCCCAGCGCGCCAGGAATCCCATCATGGCGCAAGTCACCGGGCGCTTGCCGTCGCTCCAGGGGATGTGCTCGACCACCACCGCGTGCTCGGCGCACTCCACGCGCCGCGGTGCATAGAGGAAATAGGTGGGGATTCCCCACAAGGGCACAAACAGCCAGCGTCGCTCCGGCAAGCGATCATAGCCGGGCGCCGACCGCTGGCACTGCGAGCAGCGTCCCCGGATGCCTTCATGAGGCTCGACCGTAATTTCGATCAAGAGCGGTCGGCCCCGGCCCTGCATTTTCACCTCTTTGTAGACGAAGCCCACGAAATGTTGCACCCGGTTCAAGATGGTCTTAACCTGAAGCTGAATAGCTGGTCTCCTTGGTCGATAATCTCTTTCTCACAACTGCAGATTAATCGAACCCGATGGAGGTCAGCTATTCTCGTTTTAAGAGATCAGGAAAATGCACCCGCCGTCAGGGCGGTGGGAAAAGTGGGAATCCCGCCGGCTTTGCGGGATTTCCAAGCGCCGTGGGAAAGTCCCGCCTCTGGACTTTTCCACGCAGCGCCTTTTTCCACGGCCCTCTTACCCACGAATACTGCTGTAGAGCCGTTTTTGGAGTTATCAGTCACCTAAACCGTCTGGGAACGCAAACCCCTCCCCGAATTTACGCAACATGCTTGACCCTACCCCGGCATATTTAGCTAGACTTTTAACTAACTCTCCGGTATACAATAGTCTGTTGGCTGGAGGGCCAGCCAGACAATTCGCGCAAGAGAAGCGCACGGCCGCCTCGGGCGGTTTTTTCGTTTAGGAGGTATAACCCCAAAATGGAACCGTCGGTCAATGAAGCAGCTTTGAACTTTCAACTTTTAACTCTCGACTGCCTTTCGCCTGCTCGCCACTCGTCACCGGCTCCGGTATCAGTACTCTAATCGCAAATCCTATGAAAAATTAGAACTCGATGTAACTCACAGAACACAATCGATCGGGTGCATTTCTAATCGCAAAGAAAGCGCACTTTGTCCAAGGTAAAAATGCACAATTTCAGTGCAGCTCAGTGGAGCTCCACACAGATCGGAAGGCGAAAAAGGAGGATCACTCAGCGAGAGCGTTGCTCATGATTGCGCTTCCGATACAGCGGCGGGCTTTGTGGAAGCGACCGTAGCTCTCTCCACGGATGGGGATTCGAAGCGCTTTTTCAGCCTCAGGAACGGCTTCTCGATCAGGTAATAGGAAGCCAGCGCCGCCGAGAAGGCCAAGACCACGTTATAAGGGAAGGCGGTAAAAAACGAGGTGACGTTGCGGTCCAGAAACGGCTGCTGCCAGAGGTAGAGAGAGTAGCTAAGCACTCCCACAAAGGCCACCGGCCGCCAGTTCAAAAAACGTCCCAGCCCGCTCTTTGGGAAGCGCATGCACCAGTCAATGCACAGCGCGATGCCCACATTCATGGCCGGCCACACCAGCGTGTACTTGTAGCGGAGAGCCGGGTGCAAATAGTTCATGCCCAGAATCACTATGGGCACAATCACAAAAAGCCTGGAAGACAGAAAGCGCATATACAGCCGCTGGCGGCCCAGCCACTCGCGCATCCCGGCCAGCAGGCAACCGGCAGCCAGGGAGTCCGCAGCGGTCTCAAACCACGCGCCCATACCCTCGCGCGAAGCGACGATAAAGTGAAACTCGGCGGCGCGAATGAATGGGACCAGCGCGCAGACCCATGGGGCGATGAACATTCCACGCCGGCGTCCGCTGAGTCCCAGGGTGAGCGGCCACAAAAGATAGAACTGTTCCTCGACGGGCTCCGCGCTAGATTTCAGCGGTAAGTGTGCTCAAAGCTTACGATGCCTGCAATTCCACACATTTCGGTTCAGGGATCGTTGGAGCGGCTCATTCGGACGCATCTTGATGGTCACCCCTCCTGCAAACTTCTGCAACATCTTGGGCTTCAACAAAAAATAATCTGACCAGCGCAGTGTGTGGACAAACGCTTTGCGTGGGAGTGAAGCATTCTCGAGCGGCTTGCGGCCGATGAAATATGTCAACCTGGAAATCAAGCCATATGGGAAAAACTCGGCGGTGAATCCGTGCACCAGCTCTTCCAAATCCGCGTCCGTGAGCTGCTTTTCTTCCGACGAAATATGGGGAGGGGGGAACTCCGCGAATCTTTTGCAGTAAGGAGCTTCTCGCGACTGGTTCTGAGCCTATCTGCCGAGAGTGCCTGCGCGGTTTAGCGGATGCTGCAATTTGTTCACAATTCTTCGAATGATGTTCGGCTGATGTGGGAATGGGATAAGCGGCAGAAGTTCGGTTTGAGCATAAATACCTCTTGGGTTATGAAATTGAAAATGTCGGCCGCCTAAAGGTTTCTGCATGATAAATTGCTGGTGATCGAGCGCCCACAATTCGGCACCGACTGCTCCGGCAAAATAAACCACGAAAGGAAAGACAAGCGTCGGTTCAAATTTCGGCCCATGGTGCCATATGCTCGGTTCAAAATCATCACCGCCGAGATAGGCTCCCAGTTTGAGTTTGGGATACACACAAATGAGATCGGTAGCTATACCTCTGAGCGTATGGTCGCCATCCACATAAATGAGGTCTAGGCTTTCATTCGGGATTTGGTCGATAACCTCAGTTGTCGTCCCGCGCAGTACCTTAATTTTGTCGGCGGCAAATGCGGTTCCTTGCAACGCTTCCCGGTATGCACGCTCAAGGTCCTCAGCCGTGGTATTCAACGGTTTGTTCCAGCGGTCGAGAGGACGCCATGGATCGAGCATGTAGTAACGGCTGATGGATGGTGCGCTGCGCAGCATGTGGGCGGCAAAATCGCCTTTCCACACCCCGACCTCCAGCATCACTGTCGGCTTGAGCCGACTGAGCAATTCAGCCCATAGCGAGGTCCGCGTATCGCATATGGGAAGATGGTCTAAGAGCATTCAATGGCTCCACTCACTGTCGTGGTCGCCGAGGTACCCGGAAACGGAGCTTGCTTTGGGCATCGAGTCCAACCCACGTCGAGATGTCGCCAGCGCCCTCGGGCGGCTCTGGCGGTCGCCAGGTTCTTTTGCTTTTCGTGGCAAAATGCCCACCCCCTCATCGCATTGAATGCGTCTGCAGGGAAGATTTATGAGCACGCGATCTTGATACTCGGAAAACGCTTGCCCCGCATCTTCCAAAAGCTTAATCAGTGTGGTTCGGCTGATCCCGGTGTGCCGCGTGATCGCGCAAAGGGAGACACCTTCGCGCCATTCACCTGAAGGGGGTTGAGCGCGGGCTTTGTGGTCAAGCTTATTCATATCGCAAATCTATCACTATATGGACTAGCGGGCAGGCATTAAAAGACAGTTAGAATGCAAAAATCTATTTTGGACTAAGCCGCTGCGCGGTATGCGGTACGCCGCAGCCGTGTTGCATCAATAGGTAGTGCCCACCGCAACTTCCAGCATTTCCTCTCCTTGCGCGTTCCTTTGCGAGACCATCGGAGTGGCTGTTCAAAGCAGCCTATTCCATTCACAAAGGAGATGAGATGAATGTCTCAAGCTCCGGCGTGCGGTAGGCTCCGGGAGGGAACTTCCGGAGCAGACAGGTCACAGGCTGCATCTGTTGCTGGGGCGAACGACCCCGTAAAGGAGATTGGTCAGACCTGTAGCTGGACGTCATCATGAGGCGCTTGGGGGTTGTCTCCTTGGGTGAGACAAGCAGTTAAGACACTCGGCCCGAATATGTGCGGCTGAGCCGGGGACGTTTTTTCGATCTCCATCGCTACGCTCACCGCACAAATTAGGTTGTCTTTCGCGACCGAGTCAGGTGACGCAAACTGGCGTTTTCTGTGCAGTTTTTTGCATATCTCGCTGGGCCGTTCTTCTAGGGCCGCCTTCCCCCGATTGTGCCTATGTAAGGCTAACATAATAAATAACTTGTCATAATGACCCATGTGCCTCAGACTGCCATTCGGACTCCAGCTTGCTTCTATTCTCAAGGAAGTTAACCGGCGGTTTGCATTCGAGACGCTGCACTAGCCGCGGATTGGCGGCGCGCTGAGGTACAATATGGGAGCGATGATCACGAGTTCATCCTGTTCCCTGCTGGTTATCCCGCCGAGATGGCTCGCCTGGCCGGAACCGGGGCCGCAGGCTTCATTCGTGCCGTTTCTTTGCCGTAACTGGAGGCGGAAGAGTTCGAACCCTTGCGAATACATCATATAGGCTTCGTCGTGGATTCAATCGAACGAAGTGGAAAAGGCTTCGCCGAATCTCTGGTGTTGAGCTGGGATCAACACATATTTCGCGATCCTCTGCAAAAGGTGAGCGTAACTTTTATGAGCTCAGCCAACAGGGCCGATCCGCAAATCGAGCTGATCGAACCCGCGGGAGAGGATTCGCCAGTTCGCTCTTTTCTGTCGAAGGGTGGGGGACTTCACCATCTGTGTTACGAAGTTCGCAATCTCGAAGCGCAATTGGAGCTGAGCCGTTCGCAAGGAGGCAAGCTGGTTCGTGCGCCCATGCCCGCAGTCGCATTTGATGGCCGGCGAATCGCATGGGTCTACGCCAAGGAGAAGTTGCTGATCGAGTTTCTGGAGAGCGTGAAGCAAACAAATTTATGAGCGTCGTGAATAGACTGCAACCATCCAGTTTCCGCGAAAGAATTGAACAAAGTATCGCGGCAGGAAACGTGCAGGCCGCTCGCGCCCTGCTCGTTGAACACTGGCAACAGGAAAAAGGGCCAGCCGCCGCTGCGTTAATCAATTCATCTTTTGAAACGCTGCGGTTGAAGATGAAGCTGCTTCCCTACCGGCTGGCCGTCTTGCGATCCTTTACGGTCGAACCCATTGTTCCGCTTCTGCGCGCAGCCGGTTTCCTGGCGGGATTCGATCTGGCGGTTCACATCGGCGATTTCAATGCTTACGCACAGGAGATCCTGGACCCGCAAAGCAGTTTGTATCGGTTCAAGCCGGATGCGGTGATTCTGGCGGCGCAAACGCGCGACGTCGCTCCGGATTTGTGGGAGCGCTATAGCGATCTCTCCGGCCCAGAGCGCACCGCGGCCATGGAGCGCGTCGTTGGCCAGTTTGGCGACCTGATGCAGGCTCTTCGCACGCACTCCGCCGCCCATCTGGTGATACATGGACTGGAACTTCCTGTGTTTTCATCGCAGGGAATTCTGGATTCTCAGGAGCCAGATGGACAATCGGCAAGCATTCACCAGTTGAATAGCGAATTGCGAAAATTAGCCCGCCTTCGGCCGGGTGTATGGCTCCTGGATTACGATTCGCTGGTGGCGCGTTACGGGCGCATGGGCTGGCACGATGAGCGCAAATGGCAAACGGTACGCATGCCCATCGCGTCGAGTCACTTAGTCCATCTTGCGGACGAATGGCTGCGCTTTCTCCACCCTCTGAGCGGCAAAGTGGCCAAGGCGTTGGTGGTTGACTTGGATAACACGCTCTGGGGCGGCATTATCGGTGAGGACGGCATGGATGGAATCCGCATCGGCGCGGAACATCCCGGCTCGTGGTATCGGGATCTGCAACGCGTGATACTGGATTTTTACGGCCGCGGCATTCTTCTCGCTATCTGTAGCAAGAATAATCCCGATGATGCAATGGAGGTGCTCGACAAGCACCCGGGTATGATCCTGCGGCGCCAGCATTTTGCGGCGATGCGCGTCAACTGGCAGGATAAGGCGCAGAATCTGCGCGAGATCGCCAATGAACTCAACATTGGCATTGATGCTCTAGCCTTTCTGGATGACAACCCGGTGGAACGCGAACGAATCCGCGCCGCGCTTCCGGAAGTGGCCGTTCTCGACTTGCCCTCGGATCCAAGCCGCTATGCCGCAGCGTTGCGTGATTGCGGCCTGTTCGAGCGGCTGTCTCTATCGGAAGAGGACAAGCAGCGCGGAATTTATTACGCGGCTCAACGTGAACGAACTGAATTGGAGACCACCTGTGCTTCCAAAGAAGATTTTCTGCGATCTTTGCAGCAGGAGGTGGAGATCGCGGCGGCAGATGCGAAATCGCTCGCCCGGGTGGCCCAACTGACGCAGAAAACGAACCAGTTCAACGTGACCACGCGCCGCTACAAAGAGCAGGAAATCGCGCGGATGGTTTCCGCTTCAAACTGCAGGGTTGTTTCGGTGCGCGTGCGCGACCGCTATGGCGATAATGGTTTGGTCGGAGTCGCGATTACGCGTGATTCCGCCAACTCGCGCGAAATTGACTCATTTCTGCTCAGCTGCCGGGTCATTGGACGCACCGTCGAGACTGCAGTTCTTTCTTATCTGGCTGAAGATGCCCGACGCCGCGGACTCACTCGCATGCAAGGCTGGTTCTTGCCGACCAAGAAGAATGCTCCTGCAAGTGACTTTTACGCGCAACACGGGTTTTCTTCCGAAAAGACCGAACCGCAGGGGACGCTGTGGACCCTCGATCTGAGCAATAACCTGCCTCTGTGTCCCGAGTGGATCAAAGTCACTATTCCCGAAGGAGATGCAATTTGCCAGAAGTAGTTCGCGATAAAGTGCTGAGCATCGCTGCGGACGTGTTGTCCGTTTCGCCTGCCCTGCTCTCCGACCGGTCTTCCTCCAAGACAGTGGAGAGCTGGGACTCCATTCGCCACCTTAATCTGATCCTCGCGCTCGAAGACAGCTTCGCTCTGCAGTTTGCGCCGGAAGAGATGGAGCAAATGGAAACGATTGGGCAGATCGCATCTTTGGTCGAGGCTAAACTGGCAGAAGCCGGGAAAGCCTAAGCATTCATGCCGATCGTAATTCGACCTCATTCCGTTGAGCATGTTGAGGCCGTGGTTCGCTTTAATCGCCGCTTGATGGCCGCAGGTGCGGCGGACTGGATGCAAATTGAGGCGGGGCCGGAGCCCAGTTGGCTGCCCAAGAGAAGCGGGCAGAAACTTTACAATGAGATTTTTCTGGCATTGGAGAATGATGAAGTTCGCGGCGGCTATGTGCTGAAGCATCAGGAATTTTCGTTCCGCGGCGGCGCGGTCCGCTCAATTGGCTATTACCATCATCCCATCTCCGAGGGCATGATCAACAAGGCGTACGCGACAGTCGGCGCTCTAATGATTCGCGATGCGCTTCGCCGTGAGCCGCTGCTTTATGCGCTCGGGATGGACGGCTATGACAAGCCTCTGCCTAAAATGCTCAAGCTTCTTGGCTGGAAGGATTATCTGGTGCCTTTTTATTTTCGCGTTTTGCGGCCATTCCGCTTTTTGCGGCAAATGGAAACTCTTCGTCGAAGCGGCCGGAATCGAGTTTTGATGGACGTTGCAGCCTTCAGCGGCGCGGGCTGGATTGGTATCAAGGCCCTCGACCGGCTTCGCACACTGCGCGGTGGAAGCGTTGGTTCATGCACTTCGAGTGAAGTCCCGAGTTTCGGCGAATGGGCCGACGACGTATGGAATGATGCTAAAGACTCTTATTCGATGACGGCCACTCGGAATTCGGAAGTGCTAAAGCAATTGTATCCACCTTCGCAGACCCAATTCACGCGTCTGCAAGTGGCTAGCAATGGGGCGATAGTCGGATGGTCAGTCGTCGCCGCGCGGGGACCCAAACCCAGATTCGGAAACATGAGGGTAGCGTCTGTTGTCGATTGTTTTGCGAGCCCTGAAAACGCGCCGGCGGTCGTCCGCGCGGCTACAGAAGCTCTGCAGCATTCGCACTTTGACATGGTTGTGACCAATCAGAGCAATGCGGAGTGGGGCCGGGCCTTCGAGCGGGCCGGCTTCTTTAAAGGGCCTTCGAACTTTGTTTTTGCCGCTTCGCCGCAATTGTCGCAGTTACTCTCGCCATTCGACGAGGCCAAAGAGCACACGCACTTCACGCGAGGCGACGGCGATGGCTTGCCAAACAGTTTTTGAGGTCTAACAGTGCTAAAGTTCTATTCCATTGACTTTGATCATGCGCCTTGGGAAGCGCTGGACCGGTTCGAGGACCGCAACGTTTTCCAGTCGCAGCAATGGATAAGGTTCCTTGCGGATACCCAGAGAGCGGTTCCTGTCCTCGCGGAATTGCGCGACGGCGCAGGTGTTGTGGGTTTCTTCACGGGTTTAATCTTCCGCCGTATGGGCATCCGCATCCTCGGTAGCTCGTTTCCGGGATGGACCACTCCGTATATCGGTTTCAATCTTCGAGCGGGCATATCTCGGTCCGAAGCTCTCCCCGCGCTTGAGCAGTTCGCTTTCCGAACACTCAATTGCATGCACCTGGAAGTCTGCGACCGCCAGTTCACAGTGGATGATGGAAAAAGCCAGGGATTTCTTTGCGGCTCGTATGAAAGTTATGAAACGGACTTGACCCTCAGCGAGGAACAACTCTTCCAGCAAATGGACAGTGCTTGCCGCCGATGCGTTCGCAAGGCGGAAAAGAGCGGCGTACAAGTCGAACAAGCGGACGACATGCAGTTTGCCGCGGAATATTTTGAACAACTGAACGACGTTTTCGCAAAGCAAAATCTTGTTCCTACTTATGGGCTGGATCGCGTGCAAAAGCTTATTGAACATCTGCTACCGACTGGCCATTTGCTGCTTTTGCGAGCTCGGGATGCCGACGGAAACTGCATCGGCACGGGAATCTATCCGGGTTTCCATAAGGTAGCGTCTTTCTGGGGCAATGCAAGCTTTCGAGCCAGCCAGAACTTGCGCCCGAATGAAGCGCTTCATTGGCATGCGATGCGTTATTGGAAAAAACGCGGCGTGCAAATTTTTGACTGGGGCGGTGGCGGAGAGTACAAGGAGAAGTACGGAGTGCGGCCCATTTCCATCCCATGGTTCCGAAAGTCACGTTATGGGTTCATCGAGCCGCTCCGCCAAGGCGCGAAGGGCATCTTCGAGATTAAACAACACGTCCTTGGTAAGTTTAAGGGTACTTCAAATAAAGCGCCAAAGAGCAAAGCTGCCGAGAGTGCCTCGGAATGAGCGACAGCGGAATTCCATTTTTGATGTATCACGAGATCGAATCTTCGGGCAGAGCGTTGTGCAGCCTCGATCCTGGGTATGTGCGCTACGTGGTGACCGAAGTAGAATTCAAGCGCCAACTGGAATCGTTGCTCGCCCAGGGATTGCAGGGAGTCAGCGTCGGCGGAGCATTGGAAAATTTGCAACGCGGTGTCCACGAATGCGTGGCACTTACTTTCGATGATGGATGCGAAACAGACCTGCTTGTGGCTGCTCCTCTTCTTCGAGATGTTGGTTTCAATGCCACGCTTTTTATTGTCGCCGGGTTCGTCGGCAAGCCAGGTTTTCTTGACAGAAGCCGCTTGCGCCAACTCCATGATGCCGGCTTTGAAATCGGAAGCCACTCGATGACCCACCGCCACCTTACTGATCTCGATGATCACGAACTTCGGGGAGAACTTCGATCTTCGAAGGACCATCTTGAGCAACTAATCGGTTCGCCAGTCGTCCATCTTTCTTGCCCGAACGGACGCTGGAGCCCGCGTGTTGCGCAGTTTGCGAAACAGGCTGGGTATCAGACGATCTCTACCAGCCGGGTAGACCACAATTCATCAAAGAGTGACTTGTCGAATTTGGCGAGGATTGCCGTGATGCGCGATACCTCGCTCGAGGAGTTTTCCAGGATTGTGCGCGGGACGGGTTTGATGAGGCGGCAGAGAAAAGCCGCGATCCTAGGGCTCGCGAAGCGGGCGTTAGGGAACTCTTTTTATGACAAACTGCGTTCTATGCTCCTTGATTAACCGGAGAAACCGAGGAACGCCCCTACTTCAAAGGTGCAATTGGTTGCACACAGCAGAGGGACTTTCCATGCACATCCCGGCGACTTCTTACACGAAGACCTAACATTCGTTGCTATAGTAGCTTACGAGGAAATTCCTGAATGCAAATACCAAGGGATAGGCACTTCGCTTGCACTTGCGTAAGCGGATGAGGTGAAATTTTGTGACCTGTTTGAAAGTTGAGCCACCGGAGGCAACGCTCAGGCCCGAGGATTAGAAACACTATGCACCATATCTTGCTTATAGCGATGATCGGCGTTGGAGTCGGCATGTTGGTGGGCCTCACCGGAGTTGGTGGAGGCGCTCTTCTTGTGCCTATTCTAGTGGTCGCTCTGGGAGTCTCACCAATCGTGGCGGTTGGTACGGGAACTCTTTTTGTAGCCGCAACGAAGATCGGCGCGGGTTGGCAATACCACCGTCAGCGCCGCGTCGACCTGCGGCTTGTTGGACGAATGGCGATCGGCAGCATACCAGGCGCTTTTCTTGGCGTTGTCTGCCTGGCGCTGCTCAGGGAGCACATGGGAGACAGTGTCAACAGTCTGCTCAAGATAATGATTGGTACCCTGCTCATTGCTACTCCGAGCATCGCCCTTCTGAAACACTACCTGGAGAAAAAAGGCAAGAGATCACTCCGCGACCGGCTCCCCTCCTTCATCAACGCAAAAAACGGAACCATTATGGTTGGCTTCATTGGTGGCTGCCTGGTGGGAATGACCTCCATGGGATCGGGCAGCGTGATCATGACGCTTCTCCTGCTTTTTTATTCCCGCTCCACGACGACATTGGTGGGCACGGATATAACCCATTCCATCATATTGGGTGCTGTAGCTGGCGCAGGCCATTTTGCGCTGGGAACAATTGATTTTCGATTGCTTGCCGCCCTTCTCTTAGGGTCGATTCCTGGCGCCTGGTTTGCAGCGAAGCTAGCTCCTTCCCTGAACACAGTGTGGCTCAGGAGGTTTTTGTTTTCCGTTTTAGTGGTGGCGGGCTTCTCCATGTTTTGAACCGCATTGCTACATAAATCTGCTAACGTGAACATTTCTCGCCCAGCGCTTCCTGCTTCCAAAACCGGCTTGTGCCGAGCGCGCGGATCCCTTGCACCAAGAGAGATAACCCGCGGCGTGTCATTCATTCATCGGCTCTCCAACTCTCTCACTGCGGCAGCCGGAAAGAGCCAGATCAGCATTAGCAGCGAGACCGACAACCAGCTGAGGACGCTTTGACAAAAGTGCCGCGAACCGTGGGCCTGCGCACATGGCTCACAGCAGCAGTACTGTTGATGTTCGTTTTGGGCATCTTGGCAACGCTGCATTGGGGCGGGTACCTTTTGATTAGCAATGATGTTCTGCCGTCCCATGCCGATGGAGCGATCATTTTGCAGGCTTCCGTGATAAGCGAAGAAGCCCGCATAGCGGGTGCGGTCCGCCTCTTGCAGCGCGGCGTGGTAGACCACATCATCTTGAGCATTCCTAAGACTGGATATTGGGACCTGTCTTTTCCCAGCCTCGCTCGTACATACCTCGAAAAACACTATGGGCATGACATCGCAAGCCAATTTCAATTTTGTGAAACGGTGAACGTAGACTCGACCGAGCAGGAAGCAATGGCCATGATGCCGTGCGTTCAACAGCGCCACTGGCGCTCACTTATCGTCGTGACCTCCAACTTTCACAGTCGCCGTGCAGGCCTGATCTGGCGACGAACATGGAAACACGTCCAGCCGCCCGTCCAGATGTGGGTTGACGGGGTGGATGATCCCTCGTTTCAGCCCGCCAGCTGGTGGCGTCACAGGAGATATGCAAAAACTTGGTTTTTTGAATCCAGTAAATTACTATGGGCTCTAATCGCTCGATAAGAAATAAATGTCCTGCTGATGTGCAAACGTCTGCACATTCAGCTGTGGAATTTGTAGCCCATATGCAACAGTCCTTAAAATTATATAAGTCTTGTGTAATATTAGACTTGGCTAGCGATGCCTTCTGCTTGTTTTTTTATCTTAGGCAATCATCTTGCACACAAAATGTGCGAACTTTTGTTCAGTGCAGGAAAGGGCTGAAGGGTAGGTAGGTTACATGGAGCAGTCCGCGACAGCGACAGCGACGGCCGCTAGAGTCGAAGAAAAACGCATTCACTGGGGTGTCTGGACTGCTGCCCTGGTCGGGCTTCTCTTAGTGTTGTACGGTCCCATTCTGAAGCACCTCGTCGGGAACTGGTGGACCAATCCTAACTATGGCCACGGATTTCTCGTGCCCGTTTTCGCAGGCTTCGTCCTGTGGAAGGAACGAGAACGGATTTCCGCGATTCCGCTAAAACCGGCCAATTTCGGGCTATTGGTTATGGTGGGCGCTATCGGGCTTCTGTTGTTTGGGTCATTAGGAGCGGAGCTTTTCACCAGCCGTTTCTCTCTCCTCGTTCTTATCGGCGGAATGGTGTTGTTCTTAGCGGGATGGGGCATGCTTAAGGCCGTATCTTTTCCTCTTGGGTTTCTGATCCTGATGATTCCGTTCCCGGCCATCATATTCAATCAAATCACGTTTCCGCTGCAGTTGCTTGCATCTCGGCTGGCTACTTCTGTCCTGCAGCTCATAAACGTTCCAGTGCTGCGAGAAGGAAATTTGATTATCCTGCCGAATTACACGCTGGAGGTTGTTGATGCGTGCAGTGGCATCCGTTCGCTGATGACATTGATCACCTTGGCCGTTGCTTATGGTTATCTGGTTGAGAAGAAAATCTGGGTCCGGTGGTTATTGGTTGTAATTATGATTCCGATCGCTATCGTCAGCAACTCCATCCGCATCGTCGGGGCCGGGCTGTTGACGTACCATTTTGGACCGCGAATGGCCGAGGGATTTTTTCACGAATTCTCCGGCTGGGTGATTTTTGTGGCTGCGCTTTTTTTGATGTTTGCCTGCCACTGGGTCCTTAGAAAAATTACTCACGGAGAGAAGGAAGACAAGCATGCGTAGCCGAAGCATGGTCGTACGCCTGTGGGTAGTCGTGGTGGTGCTTCTGAGTGGCACCGTGTGTCTCCATGCCATGAGCCACGGAGAGCCGATCATCCCCCGCGAACCGTTAGCCAATCTTCCCGAGACAATTGGAAATTGGACCGGCCGCGAGATACCGCTTGACCCGGAAGTTCTGAAGGTTGTTGCTGTTACCGACTACGTTAATCGCTCTTACTTCAGCCCAACACAACTGCCGGTTGAGCTTTACGTCGGATATTATGCCGACCAGAGAACTGGCGATACCATTCATTCTCCGAAGAACTGCTTACCCGGTGCCGGCTGGGATCCTATTCAGTCTGACTACGCAACCATCTCGCTCCCGGACGGCCGCCAGGCAAAGGTCAACGAATACGTAATTGCTCAGGGTTTGGACAGGGAGTTGGTTTTTTATTGGTATCAGGGGCGCGGTCGCGTGACTGCTAGCGAGTATATGGCAAAGTTCTGGATGATTAGCGATGCCATCACGCGTAATCGGACCGACGGAGCATTAGTCCGCCTCATCACCCCTATCGTCAATAACGATACAGCGCAAGCTCATGCGCGGCTTGAGAAATTCACGTCGATTCTGTTCCCGTCTTTAAGCAAGCTTATTCCGAATTAGCAGTTTGGCCCCGGAGGAATTTCGATGAAACCCAAGTGCATTCCGCTTATCGCAAACATAATGGCGGCTCTGTCCCTTGCCATGCTGCTGGCTTCGTGCGCTGCCAATCCGCAAAAAGCCAAGCTCCAATACTTGAAAAAGGGCGAAGCTTACATGAAGCAAGCCCAGTATTCCAGCGCTGCGATCGAGTTTCGCAATGCTTTGAAGATAGATCCGAAATATGCCGATGCATATTACCAACTGGCCCAGGCATATCTTGCGTTACGTGACGGGAGTTCCGCCTACAACACATTGAGCCAGGAAATTACCGTCGATCCCACGCGATTGGATGCGCGACTGGAGCGAGCGCGCCTTCTGCTCTCTGATCGTCAATTCGCCCCCGCGTTGGCCGACATAGACTTTGCCCTCAAACAGGACCCTAAAAACGTTGGGGCCCATCGCCTGCTGGGCTCTGTTTTGATTGCCCAAAAAAAATATGATCAGGCTCTTCAGGAATTTTCCAAAGTCGTGCCTCTCGCGCCAAACGACGCGACTACCTACCTCGACATTGCCCTCGTAAATATGCAATTGCGCGATACCGCCGACGCCGAGTCGAATATCAAAAAAGCCCTTCAAGTAGACCCCAAATCAGTGCCCGCCTATACGGACTTAGCGAACTTCTATCGCATGCAGAACAAGCCTGCACAGGCGGAACAGATTCTCCAGACGGGTATTCAGGCGGACCCGCAAGGCGCGCCTCTTTATTTGAATTTGGCAGGTCTTTACCAGAGCCAGGGCAAGACAGCCGATGCTGAAAACCTGCTGACGAAGCTCTCGAATCAAATGCCCAAATCAACGGACACCGCTCAAGCTATTGGGGATTTCTACCTGCAAGCCAAAATGAGTGACCGGGCTTTGGCGGAATATCAGCGCGGATTGTCAATCGATCCGAACAATCTTGCATTGAAAGAGCGAATCGAAGACCTGTATTTGAGTACAAAGCAAGTTGACGAAGCTGCGAAAATGGATGACGAACTGCTCAAACAGTCGCCCCACGATGTAATCGCTCGGATTGACCATGGCCGCTTGTTGATGGCGCAAGGCAAAATCTCTGATGCGGTTCAAGCGCTGCAGAAGGTTGTCGCTGACGCCGCCGATTCCCCTCAAGCTCACTACTATTTGGCAATGGCTTACTTGCAGGATAATGATTTTCCCCAAGCGAACAGCGAGCTCCAGCAGACATTGCGCGTGGCGCCCTCTCTCCCGATTGCCCTTACTGCCCTCGTGAATCTCAACTACGCGCAACAGAAATATTCGGTCGCTCAGCTCTATGCGCAAGAGCTCGAACAACATCGCCCGGCGGACCCCGCTGCCCATTTACTTCTGGGCCAGGTACTTTTGAAGCTGGGCCAAATCAGCCAGGCCGCAGATCAGTTTTCTGCGGCAGAAAAGCTCGCTCCGAACGATGCCAGCGTTCATGCAAACCTGGCCTCGCTTTACGTTGTCAGAAAGGAAATACCTCAGGCGGACAAGGAATTCCAAACGGCTGTCGGCGATGCCCCGGGCAATATTTCAGTACTGAGTGACTATGCCAATTTCTTGATCTCACAAAAACAGACACCCAAAGCGGATGCTCTGGTTTCAAAGTTCCTGTCGCAGAATCCCAACGAACCGAATGCTCATTTGCTGATGGCGCAGATGCACATGGTAGACAAAAACTACGCCGCAGCTTTGGCCGAAACGCAAAAGGCGGTCCAACTAAATCCCAAGTTGGGCAGCGCCTATCTGGAAATGGGACAAATCTACGAAGATCAAGGGAAGAACGAAGAGGCTATCCAAGTTTATAAGCATAGTATGGATCTCGTGCCACCGTCCGCAGCTTTGGTCACTAAAATTGGCAATATTTATATGAATGAAGGCGACCTTGAAAACGCCGCCGCCCAGTTTCAAAAGGCGCTCGCAATGGACCCGAACTTCGTGGTCGCCGCCAACAATCTTGCCTGGATTTATGCGCAACAGGGGCGAAACCTGGACGTTGCTCTTGGTCTTGCTCAAAAAGCCAAGTCCCAAGCTCCCGGTGTGCCAAGCTTTTCCGATACTCTCGCGTGGGTCATGTTTAGGAAAGGCGACTACGCTGGGGCCCTCCCCCTCCTTCAGGAGTGCGTGAAAACGACCCCCGATTCCGCACAGTACCATTATCACCTGGGCATGGTCTTGGTCGCGGACGGGCAAAAGGCGCAAGGCAAGGCGCAGCTGCAAGCCGCGCTGCACATGAATCTGGACAGCCAGGACGCAGAGCAAGCCCGTAAGACCCTCTCCCAGTAGGCTTGCAAAGTCATCGGATCGTGCCAGCTCCGTAATCCCTCGCGGCGATGCGCACAGAGGAGTGATCAGATTTTCAAGAACATCATGCCAAGCCGCACCGCTGGCAGCCGTCTCGGTCGCAGACGCGGAGCTTTGGGCCTGAGTCCACTCATGACGAGGAAAAGGATGCTCGTCCGGCAAAAACCCATAAAGACGGTGCAACGCTGCCGTAAGTAACTGATTTTAAGATGTGTAAACGTTTTTGAAGGGCGAGAGACTGGCGCGCAAGCATGACCGTAAAAATCCGCGACTTCTGTCCTGCATGTCCGACGACATGACTGCCAAAATATTTATTTTGTCATTTCTTTTCTGTATGATGTGAGATTGCGTTCCTAGGAGAACTTGCGCAGATGACGGGGAGAACGCCGGAGCATTTTGCAAGACACGATCTGAAGATCGGAATCATCGGTTGCGGATACGTGGGTCTGCCGCTGGCGTTGAATTTCGCTGCCAAAGGGCATTCGGTAGTGGGTTTCGACACCGATCCTCAAAAAGTTGAGAAGCTCAACCGTGGCGAGTCCTACATCAAGCATATTCCAGCCGCAGAAATTTCCAAGCACGTCAGCAACAAGCATTTTTCCGCGACCACCGATTTTGCGCGACTCCGCGAAATGGACGCAGTATTGATTTGCGTCCCGACGCCGCTCGATGAACGGCGCGACCCCGACCTTTCTTATGTCGAAAACACAGCGCGCTCGATTGCGCCACATTTGCAACGTGATCAGCTAATTGTTCTGGAAAGCACCACCTATCCCGGGACTACCGAAGAGCTGGTCCTGCCGATTCTTGAGCAAAACGGTTTGCGCTGTCCGATACAAAAACCCGAGGATACAGGCGCGCAGTCGACAGATTTTTATCTGGCGTTTTCGCCCGAGCGGGAAGACCCTGGCAATAAGCAGTTTGGGCTTGCGCAAATCCCCAAAGTGGTTGGCGGAATCAACTCCGCAAGCGGTAAAGCGGCGGCAAATCTTTATGCGCAGATCGTTGCGCGAGTGGTTCCGGTGAGTTCCACGCGCGCGGCAGAGATGGCGAAGCTGCTCGAGAATATCTTTCGTTGTGTGAATATTGCGCTGATGAATGAACTAAAGCTTTTGTGCCAGAGAATGCATATGGACATCTGGGAAGTGATTGACAGCGCGGCCACCAAGCCTTTCGGCTTCATGCCGTTTTATCCGGGACCCGGCTTGGGTGGACATTGCATTCCTGTGGACCCGTATTATCTCTCGTGGAAGGCTCGCGAGTACGATTTTGCCACCCGCTTTATCGAACTCGCCGGTGAAATTAACACTTCGATGCCCTATCACGTGGTCGACGCCGTGGCGGAGGCGCTGAATGAACGGCAAAAAAGCCTCAAAGGCTCCCGCATTTTGCTGCTTGGCGTGGCCTACAAAAAAGATATCGATGACTTGCGCGAATCCCCTTCTCTGAAGCTGATGCAGTTGCTCATCGAGCGCGGCGCAAAGCTCGACTACAACGATCCTTTCTTTCCAGCGCTCCATAAAATGAGGCATTATGACTATTCCGCGATGCGCTCGGCCGACATCAGTCCCAAGTCATTGGCAGCTTACGACTGTGTTCTCATCGCCACCGATCACTCTTCTTACGACTACGAGAAAATTGTGGAAAATTCGAAACTCGTCGTTGACTCGCGGAACGCTACGCGGCACGTAAAAAATAATCGCCAGAAGGTCGTACCCTGCTAATTCCATTCGTGGCATCCGCAAAATCCAAACAAGGGACTTTCCCATGCGCTATCTGGTAACAGGCGGCGCCGGCTTCATCGGCTCAAACATCGTTGATGAGCTGTTGCGCCGCGGGCACGACGTGACTGTGCTTGATGATTTCTCTTCGGGCAAAGAGGAAAATCTCGTGCGCGCCCTGAGACGGATTCGCCTGATTCGCGGAAGCATTTGCGATCTCAATACAGCGCACGAAGCCTGCAAAGGAGCGGATTTCGTGTTGCATCTGGCGGCGCGTACCTCTGTTCCGCGCTCCGTGGTCGATCCGGTCGAGACAAACAAAATTAACATTGATGGCTCGCTGAACGTGCTCGTTGCCGCGCGCGACGCCAAAGTTCGCCGCGTCGTTTACGCTGCTTCCTCGGCGGCTTACGGCGAGACGCCAACGCTCCCGAAGGTCGAAACCATGCCGCCTCAACCGATTTCGCCATACGGTGTAACCAAGCTGGTTGGCGAGATGTATGCGCAGGTTTTTGGGCGAGCCTATGGACTGGAAAACGCATCGATTCGCTACTTCAACGTTTTTGGCCCGCGCCAGGACCCGACCTCGCAATACTCGGGAGTTTTGTCGCGTTTTATGCTGGCGATCCTCGAAGGCGCTTCCCCAACTGTTTACGGCGATGGCGACCAGTCGCGCGACTTTACTTATGTCGACAATGTTGTGGACATTTCGCTGCGGGCTTGTGAAGCTCCAAACGCTTCCGGCAAGGTATTTAACGGCGGTACTGGGATACGCATTACGTTGAATGATGTTCTCAAGTCCCTCGAAGAAATTACAGGCAAAACTGTAAAAGCAAAATACGACCCGCCGCGCACGGGAGACATCCTGCATTCCCAGGCTAACATTGAGCTCGCACGGAAGATCCTGGGCTACGAACCGCGTGTGGACTTTAAAGAGGGCCTGCGCCGCACATGGCAGTGGTATTCAGCGAATTTTGCAAAACGGTAGCATTCCCGTGATGCCTGTATCGCAGACCGCCGTGACGTCATGAAAATACTGGTGACCGGAGCTGCTGGCTACATCGGAAGCGTCTGCACAGAGACACTCCTCGATCGCGGTCACATCGTAATTGCACTGGACGATCTCTCTGAAGGCCACCGCGAGGCGGTAGATCCGCGAGCTTCATTCTGTCGTGTCAATTTGCATGATTTCGACGCGCTCAACGAGGTTTTCCGTGCCAACGAAATTGACGCGGTGATGCACTTTGCCGCTCTTTGCCTCGTGGAAGAATCCGTCCGCGAGCCCGCGAAATATTATCGCGCCAACGTAGGAGCAGGCATCAATCTGCTCGATGCCATGCTCCGCCACGGCGTGAAGAAGCTCATTTTTTCCTCGACTGCGGCCACCTACGGCGAGCCGGAGACTACCCCCATTCCGGAGACGCATGCCACAATGCCCGTGAATCCTTACGGCGCGTCCAAGTTGCTTTTCGAGCGCATTTTGGTGGAATTCCGAACGAGCGCCGGTCTGGAATGCATCACTATGCGGTACTTCAATGCCGCTGGCGCCTCGGAAAAATTCGGCGAAGATCACAGCCCAGAAACGCACATCATACCGATCCTTCTGCAAGTCGCGGCGGGAGAGCGCGAGAGTTTTCAAATCTACGGAACAGATTATTCGACGCCGGACGGCACGTGCGTTCGTGATTACGTCCATGTAATCGATATTGCGCAAGCCCACGCCCTGGCCGTCGAGCGAATCTCCGAATTCGCTGGAAGGATTTATAACATAGGGAACGGTGATGGTTTTTCTGTGAACGAAGTAATGCAAGCCGCCGCGCGAATCACCGGTCACCGAATCGATAGCGTTAAGTCCCAACGGCGCCCCGGGGACCCCGCAGCTCTGGTGGCTAGCTCGGAACGAATTCGCAAAGAGTTGGGATGGGCGCCAAAACTTTCCAGTTTGGATGCCATCATTCGCACCGCATGGGAGTGGAAGCAGAGCCATCCACGAGGCTACAGTACGCTTTAGCTTCATTTATGCGCGCCCTACAGAATCTTCCCATCTGCTTTAAAGTGCTCCATGTATTCCACCCCTCAAGAGCACTATGTAATTCTCCGCTCCATGAAAGGTGAATCACCTGCGTCGAGCGCCCTCGCTGCTGAACCCCTTGCTAGTTATTACATGCGGCGCTTATTACAAACAGTAGAACTCGCCGGCGCCACATTTTGTGGTTTTCAGCAGGGCTGGGGCGAAGATCTGGTTCTCTTTAACCACCCGCTTACCCACAGTACCCTCGCTCTTCCCGTTTCCCAGCTATCCATCGATAACATCCGCGCCAAAATCGCCGCCCGTGTCTGACGCTTGGCCGAAACGCAGACAGAATTTCCCGCAAACATTCTGGCAAGCGTGCGTGCCTGAAAAAGGCGGAAGCCGAATGGCGAAATCTCTGGTTAGGGCTGTGGGAAGATATGGGCTTCGGCAGCGAGAATGGCAATTGCTGCAAGTGTGGTGACGATAGTGACGGTGACGCCGACCTTAGCGAACTCCGAGAATTTAATTTTCGTTTTCCACGCGGCCTGTTGCAGAACGATTAAATTGGCGACGGAACTGATGGGCGTAGCGTTGCCGGCCAGTGTGCTGGTGCTGGCGACCGCCAGCCATAGAAAATGCGCACGCGGAAATTGATCGATGAGCGGTCGGACCAGCAGCACTGCGGGAACGTTGCTGACGAGATTCGAGAGCACGAGCATTGCGCCGCTGATGGAGAACAGTTGGACCATGGCGTGCCCATTGAGGCCCGGCGCAAAAAATTGAACTAGATACGCGACAGCCCCTGAGTTTTCGAATCCCTGCATTAACACGAACAATCCCGCGAAAAAGAGAAGCAGCTCCCAATTTAGCCGGCGGTAGATATTTTCGGACTTCACGCGGCCAATGATGAGAATGAACGCGCCGACCGCGGCGGCAGCGAGAGGAAATGGGACGTTCATAATCCACAAAACAAGGACGAGTAACGCAGCGGCAGAGCTTTTTGCGAGCAAGGAACGGTCGACAACCACCGGAATTTCAGTAGCTGTGCGTGCCAGCGGGGGCGCGTGCCAGATTTGTCTCCGAAAAAATAATGTGAGGATGGCGGCGTCAAGAACCAGTCCGATAATGCCGATTGGCGCGAGGTGCGCGATAAAATTCAAGAAAGTGAAATGCGCGGTCACGCCGACCAGTGCGTTCTGCGGATTGCCGGTGACGGACATGACCGAGCCGATGTTGGCGGAGGTGGCGAGGGCGAGGAGATACGGGATTTTGGGGAGGCGCAGGCGCTCAGTGACGGCGAGAACGATGGGCGTGAACATAAGGCAGATGGTGTCATTCACGAAAAACGCGGCGAGAATACCCGACGTGAAAATCAGAAACACCAGAAATTGAAATGGAGTGCGGGCCATGGCCGTGACGCGCTCGGCGATCCAGTCGAAGAAATGCGCGATTTGAAAATGAGCGACCAGGATCATGATACCGAGGAGGAAAATGATGGTGTCCCAACTAACAGCCTGATAAGCGCCGTCGAGTGAGACAGCTCCGGTGAGGACCATGGCGACTGCGCCGCAAAATGCGGCAGCGGTGCGGTCCAGATGGCTGCCGCGTCCGCTTTCGATCGCGATGAAGATATAAGCGATAAGAAAAACGACAATGGAGAGCCAGTGAAGCGGCGCGGAGGAGAGAACGAGGGCAAAGGGAAGCTGTGACATGCGGTATTGAGCTTAACGCGGTTATATACAACGGACAACGTTCTGACCGCTGGCTGCATTCCTGATTTGCCGCATTATCAATACTTCATGCCGAATCACGATTACCGCTCTCGTCAAATTATTTGTCTTGACCTCTCCCGTTTGGAAGCAAGGGCGCCTTAAAACGCCACGTCCTTGATGTGCGTGGCGATGAACCAGCTATTCCCCCATGCATCGCGCACGCCTGCACTGCGGTCGCCATAGGGCTTATCGTTCGGTGCTTCGAGGCTCGTCGCGCCCGCGCGCAATGCCTGCGCGTACACCGCGTCCGTGTCCGGCACGTACAAGTGCAAATGGCACGGCGATGGTTGATATGGTCCGTGCGCTTCGCTGAACTCGAGCGTCGTGTCGCCAATTCGAATCGTAGCGTGTGTGACTACGCCTTCGGGCGATTTGTGCACGCCTTCCGCCGTCGCCCCAAATGCCTGCTCCAGGAACGGGACCATCTTCTCCGCATGGCGCAGAAACAAGTACGGCTGCACCGTGCGAATCTGCCCCGGCCCGGGCGTCCATCCCTTCGGCGTGGCGATAAACCACGTATTTCCGAATGGGTCCTTCACGCCGCCCTCGCGGTCTCCGTAGGACTGATCGACCATCTTGTACAGCGAAGTCGCCCCGGCCTGGATTGCCCGCGCATAAGTGGTATCGGCGTCATCCACGTACAAGTGAATCGCCACGGGCGTCGGCAAATATTCTTCGTTTCCGTCGCTCATCTCAATCATCGAGTCGCCCAGCCTCACTTCCGCGTGCATGATTTTTCCACCCGGCGCCGGCACACGCCCGCGTTCCTCCGCGCCAAACGCTTCCTTCAGAAAATCGATAAACTTCGCCGCGCCGCTGACCAGAATGTACGGCGTGATGGTATGGAATCCTTCCCGAATGTATGGCACGGCGCCTGTTCTTTGCTGTTCGGCATCCGCGGCTTTCGTCTTCTCCGGTTCCGATTCCACGGCCTCTATACGTCGATGCATCTCTTCAATCGACATCTCCTCCGTCACGGTGTACACGTTCCAGGTGTACCCGAACGGATCCATCAGCAAGACGTCGCGATGCCCATAAAATTCATCCTGGATCGGCCGCTTCACTTTCATTCCGGCTTCGATCGCGACTTTCGCGAACGTGTCTACATCGCCGACGCGAATCGTGAGCCAAACGGGCGAGTTGCCTAGCGTCTCGGCGCTGAAGCGCCCACCCTCCGCCCATTCTTCTGTCAGAAAGAGGATCGAGTCGCCAATCGCAATCTCAGCCTGAGCAATGTGCCCGCCCGCTTCGAAGCGGAAGTTTTCGCGTGCTCCGAAGGCGCGTTTGTAGAACTCAATGGCCTTACCCGCATCTTTGAACGTCAACCGCGGCGATGCAGTCGCACGAATCTCCGCGGCGGGTTTTGCAGCTGTAGACATTGGTTTTCTCCTTTCGAGTTCGGCTCTGAGATGCTCCTTGAAACTTTCCCGCGGCAGCCCGCACAAGCCGAAGGCAACTAATACGGCCGCCTTTAGGTCTGCTCCCGCACCTTGACGAATACCTACGATCTCGTTCCTGAGAGCCGCATCCACAACCTTGTCGAATTTTTCGTACAGGTTCAGTTTACTCATCTTCGTGTACTCAACTTCTTGCCCGCCAACTTTCCTACACTGGCCCGCAAATTCTGAATTCCTCGAAACTGTAACTGCTTCACTGCACCTTCCGTCTTGCCGATGATCTGCGCGATCTCCTTGATGCTCTTCTCCTCCGCGAATCGCATCTCGACCACCAGCCGCTGCTCGATGGGCAGTTCTTTCACCATCGCGAAAAGCCGCGCTCTCTCATTCGCTTCATCGAAATCGAACTCCTCGCTCGCTTCTTTTCCCGGATTTTCTTGCTCCCGCGCATTCCGCCGCCATTTATCCGCCGTGGCATTCGCGGCAATCCGCAACAGCCACGCAGTGAACGGCACTCCGCGCCACTCAAACTTGCCAATATTCGCCAGCGCCTGGTGAAAAACCTCCGAAGTAATGTCCTCCGTTTCTTGCCGGTTGCCTACTCGCCGCGCGACGTACGCATACACTCGCTCAAAATGGTTTTCGTACACCTCTGCGAACCGGCTCGGATCCTTCCGCGCCGCTTCAATCAGAAGCCGCTCATCCGCTTCGCTTTGTCGCGCCTTCAACACCCGCTCCCGCAGCACGCGTCCTCAATACCATAACGGCGCGCCGGGCAGAAGGTTACGCCCACAGAATGCGAAGCGCGCCCCGAGGTCTGTGGATGCGCTCTCGAGCACATTAGTTGACGATGTCAACTATCTCAGCTAACCTGCTTTCATGCACGCCGCTTCGCATCCAGTCTCTTCCAATGCTTCGCTCCCTGACCGCATCGCCGCCGTTCGCCGTTTCAATCGCTTCTATACCAAACAAATCGGCGTTCTTCGCGAAGGCCTTCTGCACAGCCCTCTCTCTCTCACAGAAGTTCGCGTTCTCTATGAGCTGGCTCACCGCGAAAGTCCGCTGGCCAGCGCTATCGCGCGCGATTTGGGCATGGATGCTGGCTATCTCAGCCGCATTCTCCGCGATTTCACGCGGCGCGGCCTGGTGCAAAAAACGCGCTCCGTTTCAGACGCCCGCCAGAGCCTTCTTGCTCTTACCTCAGCCGGCCGCAAGGCGTTCGCGACGCTTGACCGCCGCGCCACCGAAGAAGTTGCGAATATGCTTCGCAGATTGCCCGCGCCCAGCCAGACCCGCCTGACCAACGCCATGGGCGACATGGAGAATATTCTCGGCACATCTCGGGAAAACGATCCGAAACACGCTCCCTATTTTCTGCGCGCACATAGCGCCGGGGATATGGGCTGGATTGTCTACCGTCACGGTGTGCTCTATTCGCAAGAATATGGTTATGACCAGCAGTTCGAGGCGCTGGTCGCGCGCATCGTCGGGGAGTTTATCCGGAATTTCGACGCCAAACGCGAGCGTTGCTGGATTGCGGAACGCGAGGGCGAAATTGTCGGCTCCGTTTTCGTCGTCAGAAAATCCAAATCCATAGCCAAGCTCCGCTTACTGTATGTCGAGCCCCGCGCCCGCGGACTCGGCATCGGCCGTCGCTTAGTGGACGAGTGCATTCGCTTCGCGAGTGAAGCCGGATACAAAAAAATCACGCTGTGGACACAAAGCCATCTCGCCGCCGCGCGGCGCATCTACAAAAATGCGGGCTTTCGCCTTGCCCATAAGGAACCACACCACAGCTTCAGCCTCGATTTGGTCGCGGAGACCTGGGACCTCGAACTTTAGCTCGCAGACGTCGCCGCGCTTCTTTTCGCCCACAGCATCGCCGCCAGCGCGAATACTGCCGGAAAACATTCCAGTACGTAGCGCGGCTCCGGCGTTTCAATTGTCGTCAGAAACGCGGTACGAATCACAATGAACGCGACCAGTGCTAGCGCCGCCGGATTTGTTCTGCATCGCCACGCGCCAACAAATGCGGTCGCGCCATACGCGATGCCCAAAAGAAAAAGTCCCAGCGAATAGCAGTATTCCGACTCGCTGTCCTCCCACCATTTCCCAATTGGCCACAATTTCCCGGAAAGCGGCAGCATTTCGATGCGCGGCGTAAACCACATGGTGAGCGCCCGCAAAAACGGCACAGTCGCATAGGTGCGAAACGGGTGCCGCTCGGTGCGCTCGCGAGCAATTTCTGCGAATTGCCGGTCAATCTCTGGAGACATTTCTTTGGTGTTGTTGTAGTCCTCGAGTAAATTCGCGACTCTCGTGCACTCCGCTAGCGAATCGAACGCCGAACGCGGCAAGTCCTGCGGATGAATTTCAGCGCCGTTAACATTCCATGACACCAAGAACACATCACCGAAGCGCCACAGCCATGTCTTCTCCCATGCAAAGAATCCCATCGGAGTGTATTCGCCTGGCATTTCGCCATAACGTGGCGATAGGAACTGAACTTCGTGCAATGTGCGCCAGTTTCGCGCTGCCCACGGCAACAGCGGCAACACGAGTCCCACCGCCATCAAAGCCACGGCGCGCGTCAGCTTCGCCCAATTCGCTCGACGCCGCCACATAAAGACCAGCACCGCTCCCACGCCTGCAAGAACGAGCGGCGTGTCCGGCCGTACGAGAGTTCCAAATCCGACCACAATTCCACCCAGCAGCCAGCGCATGCGTGCAGGCATCGCCTCGGCCCCAAGCGCGGCCCATCCCAGCCGCTCCTTGATTTCCGGGCCGCTTTCTTCTCGTATTGCCTCGACCAGCACCAGCAGCGCCAGCGCCGTCAAAAACGTCGCCAGAGTTTCCGTCAGCACCACCGCTGTGTAATTCGCCGTAAATGGACAGATAGCGGCCAGCCACAACGCTGCCAGCGCCACACGCGATCGGTTCGTCTTTGGCGCGATGACCGCCGCAATTCCGGCCGCGAGAACGCACGCCAGCACATCGATTCCGGCCTGCGCAATCATCACCGCCCGCGCGCTTTTGCCGAACAGCGAATAAATCACCGCGAGGAAGGCAGGATAACCCGGCATTCTCATGTCCACCGGCAAAAGCTTCCCGAAAACGTTCAGCCCGTATACCCCGTGCCTCAGCCAATTCCGCGCAAGTTCCTGATAAATCGGAGTATCCCCGGCATCAAAAAAAGGAAACTGCCATATAAAATATAGCCTTAACGCAAACGCCACTAGTACAGCGCTAGTGACCTGCAAGCGCATCTTAGTAGAGTCACTCATTGACACTATTTCCGTGGACAGCTAGCTTGAATTGCCTCTATGGTGAAACGCAAGCCCATATTCTATGACGAAGAGCGCCGCCGCTGGCGCCGTACTCGCCGCGTTTTGGAAATCGCGGGAGTGCTATTCACCATCGTTATCGTCATTTTCTTCTTCAATATCCTGCGCCGTCCCAACCTGCCTGAGCTGCTGCTTCCGGAACGCGGACCCATGTACCGTCCCGTGGCTTCTCCCAAGTTTCGTCGCAGTCCCCCGAAGCGCCTGGCTATCCGCCCTGTGCGGCTGCGCAAAGTGGCTGCCATTGGCGATATTCCGCAGCAATATGACCCGCTTCGCGTGGGCTTCTACGTCAACTGGGATTCCAACAGCCTTGCTTCGCTCCAACTCCATTACCACGATATTGATCTGTTGATCCCTGAAGAACTCCACGCCTTCACCGCTGACGGCTCACTCGCCGTCGACAACGATCCCAAGCTCGATGCCTGGCTGAAAACCATCAATATCGAGCTTCCGCAGATGCCCCTTGTGAACAATTATGATGGCCAGGTCTGGCAGGTTGATGCTATGGCGCAAATGCTCGCCAATGCTGCGTCCCGCGAGCGCCTGTGTGCTTCGCTGAGCGCTTATGCCACCTCTCACAAAGACGCAGGCATTGCCGTGGATTTCGAGAATGTTCCGGATCAAAGCCAGAAAGATTTCACGGAATTCATCCGCGAACTGGGCGCCGCTCTTCACAATGACAAATTGAAACTCATGGTCGCTCTTCCCGCCGCGGATTGGACGTACGACTACAAATCCATCGCCTTGTATTCCGACGCCATCGTTCTGATGAACTACGATTTCCACTGGCCGCAGTCTGCACCCGGGCCCATCGTTTCTCAGGATTGGTACCTGAAAAATTTGAACGCGATCATCAAAGTGGTCCCGCCGCAGAAAATTGTCATGGGCATTGCGAACTACGCTTATGACTGGTCTTCGCCCACAAAACAGAATCCTCATCCCGTTGCCGATGCGCTTTCATTCCAATCCGCCTGTGTGCGCGCAAGCGAATCCGATGCCAGCATTCAGTTTGATCCTGCATCGCTCAGCCCTTTCTACAAATATGAAGATGAAAACAACAATGTCCATAACGTCTGGATGCTCGACGCCCTAACCGCGTATAACGAACTGCGCGCCGCCGATCGCGCTCAATTGCAAGGCGTCGCTCTTTGGCGCTTCGGCTCGGAAGACCCCTCGATCTGGGATATTTGGAATGCCGCCCACGCCAACGAACAAGCTCGCGCCAGCCTTCAGACCATTCCACCTGGCTACGACTTAATTCTTGAAGGCGCCGGCGATCTCTGGCGCATTACAGGCCAGCCGCAGAGTGGCCAGCGTGCATTTCAATATGATGCTGCCACAGATATGTTTACAGATGAGCGCTTTGCGAAATACCCCCTCTCCTGGCGCATCGAGCGCGTAGGCGGTGCGAATCCCAAACTGCTCGCGCTCACCTTCGACGACGGCCCCGATTCCACTTGGACTCCTCAAATCCTCCGCGTCCTCGAAAAAAAACACGTGCCTGCGGGATTTTTTGTTATTGGCGTCGAAGTCGATCGCTACCCGAATATCGTGAAGCGCGAATACGCCGACGGCGACGAAATCGGCAATCACACCTATACCCATCCCGATTTCGATTCCGCTTCAAAAACGCAAATTGAATTTGAGCTGAATCTCACGCAGCGTTTGCTCGAAAGTGACCTCGGCGTGAAAACGCTCCTGTTTCGCCCGCCCTATGGCATCGACGAAGAGCCGGAAACCGCCGCTGAAGTCGCCAATCTCCCCATTCCCCAATCCATGGGTTACCTGCTCGTCGCTGGACACATTGACCCGCACGACTGGGGCGAAGAGGGCGGCGTACCTCCTCCTCCCGTGCAAACCATCGTGGACCGAGTCGTTTCCCAGGTGGAGAAAGTTCCCGGCAACATCATCATGTTGCATGACGGCGGCGGCAACCGGAGCCACACCGTCGCCGCGCTGCCACAAATCATCGACCAGCTCGAGGCCAAAGGCTATCAATTCGTTACCGTTTCGCAGCTTCTCAACCAGGATCGTGCCGAGGTCATGCCTCCGCTATCCACGAAAGAGCGCATCTTCGCCAGCGCCGATTCCTTCATTTTTAATATTGTCCACTGGCTGCGCCTCATCATCGCTTTCATTTTCATCGCCGGCATCGCGCTGGTCAGCGGACGCGCTCTCTTCATCGGCCTGCTCGCTCTTGCCGAAAAACTGCGCCCTGCGCCCAAGGATCATCCTGAATATCAGCCTCTCGTCAGCGTGCTTGTTCCAGCCTACAACGAAGAAAACGTCATCGCCGACACGGTCGGCTCCGCCCTCGCCTCGCATTATCCCAAACTCGAAGTCATCGTCGTCGACGATGGTTCGACCGACGAAACTAGCGCCCGCGTCCTCGAATCCTTCGGCCATGAACCTCGTGTACGCCTCTTGCACCAGGTCAATTACGGAAAATCCGCGGCCCTGAATCACGCCCTCGCCGAAGCTTCCGGCGAGGTCATCATCACTATTGACGCGGACACCACCGTTGATCCCGAAGCGATTCCGCGCCTCGTCCGCCATTTTGCCGACCCACGCATCGGCGCCGTTGCCGGCAACGTGAAAGTCATGAACCGCAATCGCTGGCTCACGCGCTGGCAGGCCCTTGAATACATCACCAGTCAAAATTTGGAAAAGCGCGCCTTCGATTTGCTGAATTGCATTCCTGTGGTCCCCGGCGCAGTCGGTGCCTGGCGCGCTGAAGCCATGCGCAGTTGCGGCGGCTTTGCCGGGGAGACCGTGGCGGAAGACACAGACCTCACGCTCACCATTCGCCGCCACGGGTGGAAAATTCTTTATGACGAAGACGCTATCGGCCGCACTGAAGTTCCCGACACCATGGAAGCGCTCATTCGCCAGCGTTTCCGCTGGACTTTTGGCACGTTACAAGCTTTCTGGAAGCATCGCGACGCCATTGGCCGCAAGCGCTACGGAACGCTTGGCTGGATCACTCTTCCCAATGTCTTTCTTTTCCAGATTTTGCTCCCGCTGGTTTCTCCGGTCATAGACTTCTTGTTCCTTTTCTCGATTGTGCTCTGGGGACTCGCGCAGTTCCGCATCACTCACATGCCCGCTTTGTGGACCAGCGATGACGTCATTCGGTCGCTTATCTTTTTTGCCGCGTTCATGCTTATTGACCTGCTCACCTGCGTCGTTGCCTTCGCCCTCGAGAAAAACGAAGACTGGTCGCTGCTTCTCCCCATCCTCATCCAGCGTTTTTATTACCGCCAAATGATGTACGTGGTCCTGTTTCGCTCGATCAAGGAGGCCATCCACGGCCGACCGGTCGGCTGGCGCGGCGTCGAAACGCCCAAGCCTGAAATCCCTGCCCCTGTCATTCAATCCTGACGCGTTGTCTGCCTATTGAAGCAGTTTCGCTCGAGAGAAAAGCGGATCTATCTCCATTCCGGATATTTCTTGAAGGGTTAGAGCCGCTTCGGCGCCTTCTCAGAATTCGATGAAACGCGGCGGAGCGGAGCACGTCTAAAAGTTACAGAAGTGCAGAGGAAATCGCGGTGGGGTGCGCCACCTGGATCGCCTCAAATTAGAAAAACAGGGGCAGATTTATGCATTCAGGAAGAAGAATTACCTGCGCGCTGGCCGCGGTGGCATTTGGCTGCATCGCAATCTCTGGCTTGAGCGCCCGAGCAGCGTCGAACCTACGCACGGAATACGCGCTAGAGCAAAGTGCCGCGCGGAACGCTCCCAGCAGACCCATCGGAACAATCCAATCGATTGTTGGGAACCTCATCGTGTTGAAGACCGACGCGGGCGCGCAGGTGAGCGTGATGGCCGAGGACTCCACGAAAATTTTGCGCATCGAGCCAGGGCAGAAAGATTTGTCGCAGGCCGCGGTGATTCGTGCCCAGGATTTGCAGGTGGGCGACCGGATCTTGGTGAGCGGGCAGATGTCGGGCGACGGAAAATCGGTGAACGCGACGACCATCATCGTGATGAAGAAATCGGACCTGGAGGCCAAGCAGCAACAAGAGCGCGAAGCATGGCAGCACGGCGTCGGCGGTCTGGTGAAAAGCGCGGACGCAGCGAGCGGGACGATTGTCGTGAATGTGTCGGCGCTGGGCGGGACCAAAACGGTGACCATACACACGACAAAGGGCACGATTCTGCGGCGGTACGCGCCGGATTCAGTGAAATTTGACGAGGCCAAGCTCGGAACGTTCGCGCAGATTCATCCGGGGGATCAATTGCGAGCACGCGGAACGGCCAGCGCGGATGGAACCGAGTTCGCTGCGCAGGAAATTGTCTCCGGATCGTTTCGCAATATCGCGGGGACGATCATTGCGATCGATGCGGCTGCGAATACGATTCGCGTGAAGGATCTGATCGCAAAGAAGGAAGTTGTGGTGAAGTTCACGCCGGAGTCGGAAATAAGGCAGCTGCCTCCGATGATGGCGCGAGGAATTGCGATGCGCCTGCGCGGCGGCCAAGCTGGCGGCGTCGAGAACAGGCGCGGAGCGGCGCAAGGCAATCGGCCGGCCGATGCCCAAGGTGCTGAACAGCCGGGAAGATTTCAGCGCATGAGGAATGGCGCAGGCGGGCCTCCGGGAGACTTGCAGCAGATGCTGAGCCGGCTGCCCGCAGTGCCAGTGGCTAATTTGCAGAAGGACGAGGCTGTGATGATCGTGTCCACCCAGGGCGCGGTTCCCGGAGAAGTGACGGCAATCACCATGCTGGGCGGCGTGGAACCGATTTTAGAGGCGGCGCCCAAAGGACAGCAGGCCATGACGCTTTCGCCATGGAGCTTGAGCGCGCCGAGCGAAGGAGACAGTAACTAGTTTGACCGGTTTTTTGCACGTCGCGCAAGATTCCGGGAACTTTTGTTGAAAAAACGCGGAATACCAAGACGGGAGCAGTGTATGCGGATTCGCATAGCGATTATCGGATTTCTAATTGTTTTCACGGCGGGCATGGCACTGGCGCAGAGCGGCACAGGAACGCTCCGAGGGCGCGTGACAGATCCTTCAGGCGCGGTGCTGGTGGGAGCAGAGGTATACGTTACCTCGGCGTCTGGCGAATCTGTGACTGCGGTAACCAGTCGCGAAGGCATTTACCAAGTGAAAGGCCTGGCGCCCGGAAAGTACAAGCTGCAATCCATCGCGAAGGGTTTTGCATTATTCGAAAAGGACGACGTGGAAATCAAGCCGGGGCAGGTCCAAGAAGAGAACATTGCGCTGGTGATTGAGACCACCAAGCAGAAGGTAGAAGTGAACGCTTCGGCGCCGACACTGGATGTGAATCCCGCGAATAATGCAGGAGCCATCGATTTGAAGGGCAAGGATTTGGAAGCGCTGCCGGATGATCCGGACGAGTTGTCTCAAGATTTGCAAGCTCTGGCAGGGCCGTCAGCGGGGCCGAACGGCGGACAAATGTACATCGACGGATTCACCGCTGGGCAGTTGCCGCCAAAGTCGGCGATACGCGAGATTCGTATCAACAGCAATCCGTTCTCGACGGAGTACGACAAGCTGGGATACGGGCGAATTGAAATTTTCACCAAGCCCGGCACGGACAAACTTCACGGCTCGGGAATGGTCATGGGCAACGATTCCAGCTTCAATTCGAAAAATCCTTTTGCGGTGAGCGAGCCGCCGTATCACTCGGTGATGTTCAACGGAAGTTTGAGCGGGCCAATCAGCAAAAAGGCGTCGTTCTTCGTGAGCGGGATGCGGCGAAATATAAATGATGTTGCAGTGCTCAACGTGTGCGTGCTCAGCAACGATACAAATCCGCAGTTGTTTGCAGCGACGCATCAGAAGGAAACGCCGCGCGCGGGAGGCGCGAGCGCGTGCAGCTTGCAGACAATCTCCGACGTGACGCCGTTTAACGCGTCGATTCCGAACCCGCGGACGATGTCGAATATCAGTCCACGGGTGGATTACCAACTGACAAAGACCAACACACTGACGGCACGCTATCAGTATTGGCGGAACGACGCGCAGAACACATTGGGCTCAGCACTGGATGTTCCTACGCAGTCATCGAATTCACTGAACACCGAGCAGACCGTGCAACTCTCCGATTCGCAGATTATTGGAAGCTCAATTGTTAACGACTTGCGCTTCCAATACTTGCACGAATCGAGCAGCCAGATCCCCGGCAGCAACCTCCCTACGGTGGACGTGTTGGGAGCATTCAACGCCGGCGGCAACAATTCGCAGACGGTTCTGGATACGGCGCATCACTATGAGTTCCAGAACAACACGGCCTGGGATCTCGGGAAGCATTCGCTGAATTTCGGAGGGCGAATAAGGCGGGTGACGGACTACAGCAGCGCAACTTCCGATTTTGCCGGCCGGTTCAGTTTTGCGTCGCTAGCGACATATCAGATCACGGAGCAAAACATTGCTGCGGGCCAGCCAGCGAATGCCAATGGCGGCGGGGCGAATCAATTTTCGATAACCATCGGCACGCCGGCGACGTCGGTTTCGTGGACGGATGCAGCGTTTTACATTCAGGATGACTGGCGGGTACGGCCGAATCTAACCATCAGTCCCGGCGTGCGCTTTGAAACGCAATCGGGAATCAGCGACCACGCGGATTGGGCGCCGCGGCTCGCACTGGCGTGGGGAATTGGCAGCAGCAAGACCGGACACCCTCAGACGGTGATACGCGCGGGGACAGGGATTTTCTACGACCGGTTCGAGGAAGACTTGTTAATGCAGGCGGCTCGATTGAATGGAGTGACTCAGCAGCAATATGTGGCGCCGTTCCCGTCATGCTTTTTCGCGACAGCACTGCCGCAGCCGGTAACCCTGGCTACGATTGAATCCATGTGCCCGGGCGGCACAATTTTGCCGAGCATTTATCGCATTGCGCCAAATGTTCGTGCGCCGGGTATGTTGCAGAGCGCGGTGAGCGTCGAGCGGCAAGTGACGAAAATCGCTACTGTTTCCGTGAGCTATATTAATTCGCGCGGCTGGGACCAGTTGCTTACGAATAACGTGAACACGCCGCTGCCGGGAACATACAATCCGGCGAATCCGAGCACCGCGGTGTATCCTTCGGGAAGCCCCGGGAATATCTATGAATTTCAATCGGGGGGCGTGTACCGGCAGAACGAACTGATTACCAGCGTGCGAGTGAACCCAGGGGCAAGACTTTCGCTCTTTGGCTACTACGCATTGAATTATGCCAACGCCGACACAGATGGGGCGAACAGCTTTCCGTCGAATCCATACAACGTCTCCGAGGACTACGGGCGTGCGGCATTCGACGTGAGGCATCGGGCGATTCTCGTCGGGACGATCGGAGCGCCGTGGGGCTTACGCCTGAGTCCGTTCATGATTTTCAGTTCCGGTCGACCCTATGACATTACCATTCAACAGGATTTGATCGGAAGTTCGCAGTTCAACCAGCGGCCAGCATTCGCAAGCCCGCTATCGAATCCTGCAAACGTGGTGGCAACTCCGCTGGGAACCTTCGATACCGTGCCGCAGCCGGGCGAGACGCTAGTGCCGATTAACTACGGTACGGGACCGAGCCAATTTACGCTGAACTTGCGAGTAAGCAAGACGTTTACGTTTGGCAAGGAGGGAGGTGGGCCCGGCGGGCCGCGGGGTCCCTTTGAAGGCGGTAGAGGCGGGCGGGGAGGTGGTGGACGCGGCGGCCGCGGAATGGTTTTCGGCGGTGGAGGGCCATTTCAACGGCAGGGACCGAGTGGACGTTACAATTTGACGTTCAGCGTTATGGGCCGAAACGTGCTTAACCACGTGAATTTGTCCACACCGACTGGCGTGATCGGCTCGCCATTTTTCGGCAAATCGAACGGTCTGGGCGGCGAAGCATTCTCCTCCGCGGCGGCTAACCGGATTATTTATCTGCAGGCCAGCTTCAGCTTCTAAACTTACGAAAAAAACAACGTCCGGCTGGCGATCGGGCTTGCGCCTGCGTTTGGTCCACAGTTGCTTACTGAAAGCATTGCCAGCCCCAGTACATCGAGAGCGTTACTTTGCCGGCAGAGCCGGAGATGTTAGGCTATAGGCGAAGAAAAACTAGCAGCAAGGCGTTGAGGCGCGTGATTTTATAATCGACAATGTTTGGAATTAGAAATTGGCCTAAGTTGCTGAAAATAAAGGGTCGGTTCCGATTCTAATCGATAATTTTGCAACGCTTTACGGTCAAACGATAGTAGCTTTCTGCGTTTTGCTGGAGATTAACGTGATTCAAATGATGGATGTCGAAAAGTTTTACGAATCAGGCGCCGGCAAGACTTGGGTGCTGCGGCGCATTAATTTGGATGTGCGCCAGGGCGAATTCATCACCATCATGGGCCCTTCCGGCGCGGGCAAATCCACGCTGATGGGCATCATTGGCATGCTCGACGGCGCGTGGAAGGGCCAGTTTTATTTCGCCGATCATGAAGTCCACAAACTCGACAATCGCAAGCGTGTCGAGCTGCACAAGAAATATATCGGCTTCGTTTTTCAACAATACCATTTGCTCGATAATCTCACCGTCGCAGAAAATCTCGATTTGCCGCTTTCCTATCGCGACATTAAAAAGTCCGAGCGCGAAGGCATGGTCGCGGACGTTCTCGACCGCTTCCAAATTGTCGGAAAAAAGGGACTGTATCCCAATCAACTTTCCGGTGGACAGCAGCAACTCGTCGCGGTGGCGCGCGCAGTGATTGGAAATCCGAAACTGATTCTCGCAGACGAGCCTACGGGAAGCTTGCATTCCAGCCAGGGCAAAATGATCATGGACCTGCTGAAAAAGCTAAATGACGAAGGCACTACGATTATCCAGGTCACGCACAATGAAGCGTGGGCAGCCTACGGTAATCGCATTATCCAGCTCGCGGACGGTTGGATTGTCGAAGGCGCGGCCCAGGCGAGCAAAGCATGAGTGTCCGAAATCGCAACAGCATATCCCGCAATCGGGCGTAAAGAATCCCGCCAGGAGCCGTTTGTCGATCTAAACCACAGTTACAACAACACTTAACGAGAATAGGAATGGCGCTCTAGCTGCGATGCAGAGCTTGCGCATTGGGCTGCGTTGCGCCCGACCGCGCAAACCGAACGCAGCGCAAGAAGGGACGAGGTAAAACAGTGGTTTGGGAAATTGCAGCGCAATCGAAAGCCCAAGTGCAAGCGGATTCAAGGGAAGACTGGCAGCCTTCGAGCCAGCTACGAGTGCTGATTGCTGACGACCAGACAGATGTGCTGGAGGCGCTTCGTCTGCTGCTGAAAAATGAGGGCTACGAACTGGAGTTAGTGAATTCTCCCGCGGCGTTGCTTGCGGCTTTGTCTCGACGATCATTTGACCTTGTCCTGATGGACCTGAACTATGCGCGCGACACAACTTCCGGACGCGAAGGTCTCGACCTGCTTTCGCAAATTCACGAAATCGACGGGCTGCTTCCGATTGTGGCGATGACGGCGTGGGGCAGCATCGAGCTGGCGGTCGAAATCATGCGCGAAGGTGTTCGCGACTTCGTGCTCAAGCCGTGGGACAACACGCGATTGCTGCGCATTGTGCGAATGGAAATCGCAAAGGGAAGACTCGCGCGCAAAGAGCGGAAAATGCAGGCGGAAAATCGCGCGCACGAGATCGCTCGCGGCGATGGCGATTGGGAAGAAGCGCAGCGCACGCAACTTGGGTTTTTGCCCAAGGAAATTCCGCAGATTCCCGGCTGCGAATTTTCTGGCGCATGGCTTCCCGTTCACGGAATCGGCGGAGACTATTTCGACGTTTTCCGGGTAGACGCCGAGCAATTTGCCATTTGCATCGCGGACGTAGCCGGCAAAGGAATCGCCGCGGCGCTGCTGATGTCCAATTTGCAAGCCACAGTGCGCAACCTGGCGGCGCAGAATCTCGCCCCGGCGGAGCTGACCGAGCGCGTCAACCGCTTCATTCGCAATAACACGGCGCCGGACCGCTTTATTACATTTTTCTACGGAGTTTTCGACGCTCAAACGCGTCGACTGGTATACACGAATGCGGGACACAATGCGCCGATCGTGCTGGGCCGAGATGGAAAGATTGCGCGTCTTGTGTGCGGCGGGCAAGCGATGGGAATTTCCGCGCGACAGTCGTACGAGCAAGATGCAGTCGAACTCGCAGAAGGCGACCGGCTGATTCTCTTCACCGACGGAATCACCGAAGCGGCCGATTCACGGGACGAGGAAGAATTCGGCGAAGAGCGTTTGCTGGAAATTCTTCGCGAGAGCCGGGCCCTGGGAGCCGCGAACATTCAAAGTTCGGTGCTGGCGCGGGTTGCGAAATTCACTGGCGACAAATTTCAAGATGATGCAACGCTGATCGTTTTGGCAGTGGGCTAGCGAGCGCCTCTCCGAGCCCGCGGAAGAGGGGATAAACGATGAATGCGTTGTTTCAGGATATCAGCGTCCATCTCCTATCCCGATTTTAATGACCGGACGCGCGAGAACCGCACTTTCTCCTCGCTCGCGGCCTACAAATCATTCCGGTGTTTCAACCTGCCTGGCCAGGGAGAGCCCGAGCGCGTGTCGGCCGTGGAGGTTTCTGCTGAAGTTTTGACACCATCCCCGGAATTTGGCACAAAGCGTTCTGCTACAATGAGCGCTTATGCCTGTCGAGCGCGAAACGCTGGAAGCGGATGTCCTGATTGTTGGTGCTGGGCCTGCAGGTCTGGCGTGCGCGCTGCATCTCTCCCGCCTCATCGAACAGCATAAAGCCGCTGGGAAATCCCCTGCACTCTCCGCTGAAAACGTCTACGTTCTGGAAAAAGCGCGAGAACTGGGCGCCCATCAGCTTTCCGGCGCGATACTAGACCCCTGCGCGCTGCGCGAATTAATTCCGGATTTCGAAAAATCGGCGCCGCTGGACACTCCGGTGACGGGAGATGCGGCATATTTTCTGACCGCCAGCGGCGCGTGGAAACTGCCGGTCACTCCGCCGCCGTTGCAAAATCACGGAAATTATGTTGTTTCGCTCAACCGGCTGGTGAAGTGGCTGGGCGGCCTCGTGGAAAAATCTGGGGTCAACGTATTCACGCAATTCGCAGGCGCCTCGCTGATTTATGAAGGCGATGGAATCGCCGGCGTTATCACCGGCGATAAAGGCGTCGACAAAAATGGCAAGCCGAAGGACAACTTCACGCCGGGATATGAGCTGCGCTCGAAAATTACAGTGCTCGCGGAAGGCCCGCGGGGCTCGCTGACAAAAAGCCTGGTGAATCATTTTCAGCTGGACGGATTGAATCCGCAGGTTTACGGAATCGGAATCAAAGAATTGTGGGACGTGCAGCCGGGGCGCATCGAGACTGGCTTTGTGGCTCACACTCTAGGCTGGCCGCTGGATTCTCAAAAATATGGCGGCGGCTGGGTCTATGGAATGCGCGACAATCGCGTTTCGCTGGGGATGGTCGTTGGGCTCGAGTACAAGGACTCACTATTCGATCCGCATGAGGCGTTTCAGAAATTCAAGGCGCATCCATTCGTGCGGCGGATTCTCGAAGGCGGCAAACTGGTGCGCTACGGCGCAAAGACTGTGCCGTATGGCGGCTGGTATTCGATGCCGCGCTCTTACCTGAAAGGCGGCCTGATTATCGGAGACTCCGCCAGCTTGCTGAACGCGCAGCGGCTTAAAGGGATTCATACCGCGATCAAGAGCGGAATGCTGGCGGCGGAAACGATTTCCGAATCTTTGGCGGCGGGCGACAATTCCGCGCAATCGCTTAGCGCATTCCAGAGAAAACTGGAAGCAAGCTGGGTGAAAAAAGAATTGTGGGCGGTGCGCAATTTTCATCAAGGTTTTCACGACGGATTGTGGCCCGGGCTTTTTCATGCAGGAATGCAATTTGTCAGCGGCGGGCGCGGTTTGGTGGATCCGATGCGCTGCCCGCCGGGCTATGAGGATTTTCGGAAGCTGAATCGCCCGCGCGAAATCGTCGACCAGTCCGCGCGATTCAAGGGCGATGGCGTGCTTACGTTCGACCGGCTGACGGATGTGTATCACTCAGGGACGCGGCACGAAGAAGATCAACCGTGCCATTTGATCGTGCGGGACACGAGCATTTGCGCGGACCGCTGCGTTCGCGAGTACGGAAATCCGTGCCAGTATTATTGCCCCGCGGCGGTGTACGAAATGGTTCTCGAAAGTGGCCAGCCGAAATTGAAAATCAACGCGTCGAATTGCGTGCACTGCAAAACCTGCGACATTGCAGATCCATATCAGATCGTGGATTGGGTTCCGCCCGAAGGTGGCGGTGGCCCGAATTATGAAGGAATGTAGTTCCTCACTGAACTAGCCGCAGCCCACGCCTTCACACCGCGCTCTTCGTCCAAAAAAGAAATTCCGCAAGTTCGCCCAGAAGGTTCCCTTCTGGGATTTTGCGGTGCGCGCCGGCGATTCAGCGGAAGTTGCGCCAACGAGAGCGGAATGGTCGCGTTGTGCCGGTGCGATCACCGTTCCATGAAATATCCACTCCGGCTGCACCACAGTCTCTTTAGCAAGTATCAAAGTCGCAACGCTCAAAGGCTCTGTCGCCTGAATGCCGCTTTTCACGTCGTAACCAATGGGCGGGAGCGTGATTTTCAAGGTGGGCTGTGATGTCGCAGTTTCCGCCGAGGGCGGCGCAATTCGCTGACGAGGCGTGGCGATTGGGGCCAATTCTGACTCGGCAGATTTTTGCGACGAAGCAGTTTGCGTTTGACTCGGGCCGGACAAAGATGGCGCGGCCGTCGCTTGCGTGACTCGGCGCGGCACCTGAAAATCTTGTACTGAAGGCGGCGAACTCCGATTTAGCAGAGTGGCCTTCGATGCGGAAGAGGCACTTGGTGGCGGAGCAGAATTTGCATTCTTCGCGACAGACTCATCGAAATCGCAGCGGCATTGCCCTGCTGCAGGCGGTAAATTTCCGAACGACGCGCCTTGCAAGAGCACTTCGCCCGGCTGCGGGACGATGACGGATTCGCCGCTGAGCTGATTCTGCAGACGGACGGCGCCATGCGTTGCAAGGACGCACATCGCGCCCGTGGTGGTGAGACCCACCGTGGCGTTCCGCGGCTGTTCGCTAATCGACACTGGAGTGGCGAGAATCATGGGCGTGTAAATTGTGATGGGACGCGTCGCGTCGAAACGCAGATGCACGCGCCCAAAACTGAGTGCAACAGTAAGAGCTTCGCCGGAAGAAAGAATCGTGAATTTCGCCGGGCCGCAAACGTCCAGCGCGCCTCCGCCAGAAAAATCGACGCGCGCTTTGCCGGAATGAACGACAATGACGCTGCCATTGCTGAACGCAATGGTTTGCGCTCCGCCATCATTGACGGCGCTTGACGGACCGATTACGGAAATATCGTCGCCGATAATTTGCCCGAGAACAGCGGAGGCGGGAAGTTGCGGCGGAGATTGCGCAGAAAGAATTCCGCAAAACGACAGAAATAAGCAGGCGAAAAAGCAAGGCGCTGCGCGCAGCTTCACTCGTTTACCCACACGCATGCCACCTTCGCTGAAGCCAGCCATTTTCGATTGCTATACTATACCGCGATGAGCGAGCCAGCCACAAAGCCGGCGGATTCTCCGGAGGAATCGGTCAGCATCCACTTCGACACGCGATTGCCGGAGCTTTCGCGATGGCGGCGGATGCAGATTCCGCTGATTGCATGGGCTGTATACGCGGCCATTCGCGCGATTGGCCCGACCATGCACTTCAAAATTCTTGGCTGGCAGCACGCGCAGCGCGCCTACGACCGCGGCGAGCATTTAATCGGGACTTTCTGGCATCGCTCGATATTTTCAGCGACGTGGTGGTGGCGAAATCGAGGCGTGGTGGTGATGAATACCACGAATTTTGACGGCCAGTGGACGCGGAGAGTTATCGAGCGGCTGGGATTTGGCACAGCGCAGGGAAGTTCGTCGCGCGGCGGATTGAAGGGCCTCGTAGTGATGGCGCAGCAGCTCAAGGAAGGGCACGACGTGGCGTTCACGATTGATGGGCCGCGGGGGCCGCGCTACGTGGCGAAGCCGGGCCCAGTGATGCTGGCGCGCAAGACAGGCCAGCCAATTTTCATGTTCCACGTGGGATTGGAGCGCGCGACGACGTTCAAGAAATCGTGGGACCTATTCCAAGTTCCGCATTTCTTCACGCGCGCTATTGCCGTGATTGCGCCGCTGATTTATGTGCCGCCCGATGCCTCGCGCGAATTGATGGAGGAAAAACACGCGGAGATGCAAGCCTCGCTCGAAAAAGTGCGCGACATTGCCGAGCAGTGGTTCACGCTGAGCGAAGCGGAACGCGAGCGCATTCGCCGCGAATGGAACGCGGTTTAGCGCGCCGGCTGAGCGTTGACCGATGGGCCGCTTCGATTTTCAGGCGAGCTTCTGCCACCGCGCGAAAAGCTCGCGCACCTGCTGTTGCGTGCGTTCCATGGTTTGCGAGCAATCGATGACGTCATTCGCAAGGTGGCGCTTTTCATCGAGAGGCATTTGCGAACTGATGCGAAGCTCGGCTTGCTCGCGCGTGCAACCGCGATTCATCAGCCGCGTAAGTTGCTGTTCGCGCGTACACCATGCGACCGCCAGGCGATCAAAAGTGTTGTAGTAGCCCGTTTCGATGTGCAACGCGGCGACCACGACTGCGATGCTGGTCCCCTGCTTCGCCAAATCAGCAAGCCGCGTAGCGATTTGTTGCAGCACGGGCGGGTGCGTAAGCGCATTGAGACGCGATAACTTTTGCGGATCAGCAAAAACAATGTCGCCAAGTTTACCGCGGTCGATTTCATCATTCGCGCCGAGAATTTCTCTCCCAAATTCGGCGATGATTTTCTGCGAAACGGGGCTCGAGGACTTGAGCAATTCGTGAGCAACAAGATCCGCCTCGATTACGGCGCAGCCCAACTGCTGCAGCATTCGCGCGACTACGGATTTGCCGCTGGCGATTCCTCCGGTGAGACCAATGATCAGCATCGGAGATTAACGCGGAGAAGCAACGGTGACCGGAGTGCGCAAGCTGCGGCGAAGGCGCGCCGCTTTCACCGTGTTGCTCATCAACATGGCGATGGTGAGCGGCCCTACGCCGCCGGGAACCGGAGTAAGCGCGCCGGCAACTTGCGCGACGTCGGGATGAACATCCCCTGCGATGGTCGAGCCGTTTTTGCGAAATTTCTCGATCCGTTCTGGCAGATTCTTGAAAATCTCCTCTGCCTCTCGCGGATCGGTAATGCGAGATGTGCCTACGTCTATGACTGTGGCTCCGGGCTTGACGTCGTCTGGTCGGACAAGGGCAGGACGGCCCATGGCGGCGACGAGGATATCGGCTTCGCGCGTGAATTTGCGCATGTCGCGGGTTTTGGAATGGCAAACGGTGACCGTAGCATTAGCGTGCATCAAGAGCAGGGCCATAGGCTTGCCGACGATGTTGCTGCGGCCGAGGACCACAGCGTTCGCGCCTTCCACAGAAATGCCGCTGCGGCGCAGAATTTCCAGCACGCCCAGCGGAGTGCAAGCGACCATGCCGGGGTTGCCTTCCACAAGTCTGCCGAGATTCATGGGATGGAAACCGTCGACGTCCTTCGCGGGATCGACCGCTTCGAGGATTTTCCTCGCGTCGATTTGCGCGGGAA
>DASYYQ010000061.1:0-4048 GCA_035933545.1 Candidatus Acidiferrales bacterium
AGCCCAGAAATCCTCGGTTCGCCTGCAAGTTTCCCCGGATGCGGTAGCTGAATATCGCGTGAACAGCGCCCTGTACGACGTCGAATACGGAACCCAGTCCGGTGGGCAGATTAACGTCGTCACTAAGTCCGGCACGAACGACTATCACGGCACGGTCTTTGGCTACTTCAGGAACTCGATCTTCGATGCCCGCAATTTCAACGATCTCCAGGCTGATGGCGTGACCCCAGCTCCTGTTCTTCCGTTTCGCATGGGCCAGTACGGTTTGACGTTTGGCGGGCCGATACAAAAAGACAAGACTTTTTTCTTCCTCAGCTACGAAGGTTTGCGTCAACTGCAGGCGGCAACGTCAAACCCAATTACGATACCCAGCGCCAGTTTGGTGCAGGACATTCTTGTTAACGGCAGGAACGGACAGGGCCCATCGCCGCAAATGTGTGCCATCCTTCAAGGCTTCCGTGGCGCGCTTCCACCGGCACCGTGGGAGGCTGCGCACCCAAGATTGTCTTTCCCGATAGCTTCTTTAGCCCTTGCCCTAGCTGCCTAGCCGACGGCACAGATTTGCCCACGGATATCGATAATTTCACCCACCAAATTCAAACGACTATCCATGAAGACACCTGGCTCGTGCGCATCGATCATAAGTTCAGCGACAAAACCACTCTTTATGGCCGCGCCCAGCGCGATGTCAGCTTGTCCTATTCTCAAATCGGGGTAACAGATGGATTCGACAGTAACGAAACTTTCAATCATCCTGCGAACTATCTGCTCGCTCTTCAGCACGTCTTTACTTCCAATATTTTTAACGAAGCCAAGGTGTACATCAACCGCTCGCCTTTCCACAATCCCGTGGGAAGCCCGCTCACGTTCGCTGTTAACACCGACGAGTTCATCGGCATCCCCAATCAAAGCGCGGACATTGAAGTCGGCACCACCTATGGCGTGGTTGACAACTTAACGTGGACCCACGGGCGCAATGCTTTCAAGATGGGCATGGAATACCGCCGCGTCCGTCTCAATCAGGGCCAAACTGCGGATAACAACCTCACCTTCTCAGACGACCAGAGTTTGATCTCGGGGACGCTTACTAACATTCAGTTCAATGCGCCATGGTGCTGCCACGGTCTGCGCCGGAATTTTTTTATGCCCTATTTCCAGGACTCGTACAAAATGACGCCCACATTCACGGTGACCGCCGGCATCCGCTGGGAATACTACGGTGTCCCTCATGAAGCCACCAACCGCACCACCGTTTTTGACGCCTTCACGTTTCACGGGGCTTGCCTTGGCACCGGTTCAAGCAACACACCCTTCCCTACGCCGATTAACACGCCGCCATGCCCCGCAAATCCGGCGCTCACCAATCCTGACTATCGAGATTTCGATCCGCGCATGAGCATCGCCTGGGCACCTAGCGCTTTGCACGGCAAGACGGTCTTTCGCGCTGGCTTCGGCATTTACCACGGTGCGGCGCAGAACGACGACTTGAACGCCGGCTTGGAAAGCGATACCTATCGCGTAAGTGTGGCCAATCCGGGCGTCGCCCAGCCGGCCTATATGCAAGCCATTCCGGACCTTTCCAGTTTGGCAGGATTGAATAAGACAGCGGCGCATCCGCGGGCGCTGCAACGCGAAGATCGCCGCAATCTGTACGTCGAAGAGTGGGGATTGACTGTCGAGCACGAATTCCCCGGCCGGTTTACACTATCCACTTCGTATCTGGGAAGCCACGGAGTCCGTTTATTCTCCCGCACGGCCGTAAATCTCTGCTCGATTCCTGTGACTTTCAACCCCGTTACGCAGGATTGCGTGCGCCCATTGGACCAATACTTCACCGATCCAAACAACCCTGATCCCTATGGCTCGGTGGACTACAAGAGCGACATCGGCTCAAGCACCTATAACGCGTTCGGTATCTCTTTGGAGCGGCATATGGACAACGGCCTTTCGCTTCTAGCCCGCTACACTTTCTCGCACTCGATCAACGACGGCTCAGTCGGCGGAGGTGAGTCCAACGGGCCGGAGAACATTAACTGCCTGGCTTGTGACAAAGGCCCCAGCGTCTTCGACATCCGTCACAACTTTGTTGCAGACGTTATCTACGCCGTTCCGCTCGGCGAGGGCGGCACCTATCTCAATAATGCTGGCGCTCTGAGCAAAATCCTTGGCGGCTGGCAGATCAGCAGCGTTGGCACGTATCATACCGGCCATCCCTTGACCGTGCTCATGGACGTCGCTGACCAGAGCATCAACGATGTCAACAATCCGAATGACCCCTTCAACGGCTTCCCAGACACTTATCTGCTTCCCGATGGCAATGACCAAACCAATGTGCGCCCCGATCTTGTTCCCGGAGTGCCTCTCACGTTGCCCGGCGGCGGACACAATGGCATTCCGCTCATCAATGCCGCGGCGTTCCAGGCACCGCCGGTCGACGCGAACGGCTTCTTCACTCGCTATGGAAACGCAGGAAATGGCCTGATCCGCGCTCTTCCATCGTGGCAAGTGGATCTGGCCTTGCAGAAGGACACTGTACTCACCGAGCGCTTCACTCTTGAATTCGGCGTCCAAGCCTTCAATATTTTCAATCACGCTCAACTAGGGGATCCTAGTCAGTTGCAACTGAATTATGACCCGACTGCTTCCTCCACCGGCTTTCTCACACCGCGGGGAAACTTTGGCATCATCGATACGACGGTGAATTTCAACAACAACAATGACAACGACGCGTCGCCAAACACGGGCACGGGCTTGCCGCGCCAGCTCCAGTTCATGGTACGGCTCAAGTTTTAGGCAGGACGCGCGTGGCGTGGCGTGAAGTCAATCTTCGCGCCACGGCTTTGAGTGCGAACCTGCACCTCTTTGCCGTGATTTCCCTGTTCAGGTCGGCGCCACCGTGGCCTACAATGCCACAGAAAGGATCCATCCGTTGAATTTTGCGCGCAACTCATCCATTGCCTTGTTCTCTCTGATTTTCTTTTGGGCCGGCACGCACGCGCGAGATGCGAAGGTCCCCGCGAAAAAAGATGCCGTTGTCTTACTCGCCGCAGGCGACATCGCCAATTGTCAAGCGCTCTCCGGCGCCGAAGCCACCGCCAAAATCATCGAGTCCATCCCCAACGCAACGGTCGCAGCTCTCGGCGACCTTGCTTTGAAAAACGGCTCCGCCGCCGAATTCGCGAATTGCTATGACAAGACTTGGGGCGCTTTCAAATCCCGCACGCGCCCCGCGCCCGGCAATCATGAATTCCATTCTTCCGGCGCGACACCTTATTTCGATTATTTTGGCGCTGCCGCCGGCGATTCGAAAAAGGGCTACTACAGCTATCAGCTCGGCTCCTGGCACATCATCTCCATGAACGGCGAATGCAAAGACATTGGCGGCTGCCAGACCGGCTCGCCGGAAGAAAAATGGCTGCGCGCCGATTTGCGCGCCCACCCAGCCGCCTGCACGCTCGCGTACTGGCATGAGCCGCTTTTCAGCTCTGGCGCCGAACACGACAACAATTATCATTACCGCGATTTCTGGCGTGATCTGTATGCGGCTCACGCAACGATTGTGCTAAATGGTCATGATCATGATTATGAGCGCTTCGCTCCGCAAACTCCTGACGGCAAAGCCGACCCTGCTCATGGCATTCGCGAATTCGTCGTCGGCACCGGCGGAAACCATCCGCGCCCGTTTGGCCCTCCGAAGCCCAATAGCCAGGTTCGCAAGGCCTTTACATTTGGCGTGCTGAAGCTCACTCTTCGCGCGCATAGCTACGACTGGCAATTCATTCCGATTGCCGGTCAGACCTTCAGCGATTCCGGCTCCGGTTCTTGCCACTAGCAAGATTGACGTCTAGCTGATCCGGCGAAAGCCGCTTTTCTACAGCTCAGATCCCGCCGAGCGCCTTTTGCTCGGCCGATGAAGGCCTTTCAAACGCGCTCAGAAATTTCGCTTGGTTCGTCTCGTTCGGAATTCTCCCGCTCCGCCTGTGCTAAAATGTCTATTGTTCATCAGGCCCGTAGCTCAGTTGGTTAGAGCGCTACCTTGACACGGTAG
>DASYYQ010000110.1:0-6355 GCA_035933545.1 Candidatus Acidiferrales bacterium
TGTCCGCCGCGTGAGTTTTGGCATCGGCGTGGAACGCATTTTCCCCCTGCACTCGCCCATGATTTCCTCGATTGAGATCGTGCAAAAGGGCAACGTGCGCCGCGCGAAACTGTATTATTTGCGAGGGCTGAAAGGCAAGTCGGCAAGAATTAAGCGCGCGGCGCGACCCGAGGAGCCGATAGAAACAAAAGCCGCCGAGTAGGGGAATTCTTTCAAAACCAGGTGCTGGCTTTATAGCGCCGGTATTCTTCGCCGAACGCTTGCTCGAGCACTTGCTCCTCTTTCTTGATGCGGGGAATCTGGTAACTGTAGAAAATCAGAAAGATGATTACAGCAATCCAGCTGCCCCAAGCCATGAACAGCCCCAGATAGCCAATCCCGCCAAACAGATACACCGGATTGCGAATGCGTGAATAAAGACCCGTGGTGACCAGCTTCTTCGCCTCCGCCTTCACCGCGAAGGAAGAACCAAGCTGCACGCGCGCAACCCCCCAGAGCGCGATTCCGAAGGTCGCGACGGCCATTCCTATGAAAAACCTGAGGCTATAGTCATGGCGCGCAATTAAGGCCACAATGAAAACGGTGAACAAGATGGCATCAATGTAGCGCAGGATTTCGTTGAGGATTTTCACGGTCAGCAGCCTGAATGTCATATCACAGGGTTGCGCGGTGCTCCACGCAAATTGCGCGCCGCTCACGATTTCCACAGAAATTTTCCTTGTGATAGCGTGAATGCGCAGGTTTTCGCGATGTCCAGGAATTCCGCTGTGATAGAATCCCGCGCGATGGCGCGGCTTTGCTGCACACGTTACGAGCTACTGGCGCGTAAACAGGGATGGATGCGCATCTGCGGACTCGACGAAGCGGGCCGCGGCTCGCTGTTTGGCCCAGTGGTGGCCGCAGCAGTGGTGCTGAATCCTCGCAGGCGCATCGTCGGGCTCGACGACTCCAAAAAACTCACGGCGGACAGGCGCGCGGACTTGGCTCCGCGGATTCGCGAGCACGCGCTGGCCTGGGCCGTGGCGGAAATTGCCGCCAGCCGCATTGACGCGTGGAATATCCATCAGGCCAGCCGACAAGCAATGATGGCAGCGCTGGCGAGCATTCGCCCGGCGCCGGATTATCTGCTGCTCGACGCGTTTGGCCTGCCGGACGCCCCGATTGAGCAAAAGGCGCTGATTCATGGCGACGCGCGCTCGGTTTCGATTGCCGCGGCCTCCATTTTGGCTAAGGTCGAGCGCGACCAGCTAATGGACAATTTCGACCAGCTCTATCCGCAATATGGCCTGGCAAGCAATCGCGGTTACGGCACGCCGGATCATCTGGAGGCGCTGCGTCGCTACGGCCCAACGCCGCTGCACCGCTTTTCGTATGCGCCGGTGCGCGAATCCACGTGCTGGGCCGTAAATGCCACGCAGCAAGGATTGCCGTTGAATGCAGAGGCGAGGCCGAAACCGGCGAGCACTGAAAATTTTGCGGGCGCGGAACCGTTGTGAAAACAGGATTTGGCCGTGTTCCTAGTTTGGCGGTATTCCAATCTTCTCAGCGGTTTCTTCTTCGGCCCGGTTTGGGCTTTGCCCAGCTGGCTCGACTACTGGGTCATTTGCGGCCTTGATTAGGAGCCCGACCAATTCCGTGCTTCTCGTTATACCTCGCATCGACCATCCACTTACTAATCTTCGGGGGATAGACTTCGGTGTTGTTTATGAACCGCCCACGCTTCGCTGGGTCGTTCCTGTGGCGGTAAATCCCAACCAACTTGTAGATAGAGAGTACGCCCATGAGAACAAGGATCAAAATAAGCGTGACGTGATCCAAGATACTGACCATCTTCACCCTCGGCGGACGTTAAACCTAATTATAGCCACGAAACCCTCATGATCCGGCTGGAATGTCAGAATATGACACTACCCAGCATTCCGCGCGTAAGTACTTTAGTACCAGATACTTTTTCTCTACAGACGCGCTGCAAGGCGCCCCATTTCAGCCTGTTTTCGTGTTTATTGTAGATAGGGCCCTTATGGACCAGATGACCAAAACGAAGGCTACACCTGTGCCCATGAATGGCGCAGCAGAGGACGCGCGCGGGAGCGACGCGCCGAACTCAAGTCGAGGTTCGGGTAGGAGCGCGCCTTCAGGTCAAATCGAATATCAGAAAACCGTCTTGATGAGCGGCGTGGCAGACACACCTTCAGTGCCCGCGAGCTCCCATCCAGCTTCTTCATCGAGGCGCTCTTCGGGAACCGGCAGTGCCGCGCCGCCTAATTTGAATTTAAGTTCAAGCAGCTTGGCCGCCCTTTCGCAGCGCTACGATATTTTGAGCGAAGCAGGCCACGGCAACATGGGCAACGTCTACAAAGCTCGCGACCGCGAGACCGGCGAAACCGTAGCGCTGAAGCTGATCAAGCCGGAAATCGCGTCGGATCAGGCGATGACCGAGCGTTTCAAGAACGAATTGCTCTTCGCGCGGAAAATTACGCACAAAAATGTCTGCCGCGTGTATGAGTTCAACCGCATCGGCGGGATTGCGTACACCTCGATGGAATTCGTCGAGGGCGAAAGCTTGCGCTCAGTGCTTAGCCGCTTCGGCGGGCTGCCGGTGCGCAAGGGCGCGGACCTCGCGTTGCAAATTTGCTCAGGGCTGAAAGAAGCCCACGCGCAGGGCATCGTGCACCGCGATTTGAAGCCAGAAAACGTGATGATCGATGCGCAAGGGAACGTCAAAATCATGGACTTCGGCATCGCCCGTTCGATGGAAGGCGGCACGCGCTTAACCGGCGCCATGATTGGCACGCCGGCTTACATGGCGCCAGAGCAAGTTTCCGGCAAGCCAGTGGACTATCGCACAGACATTTATGCGCTGGGGCTGGTGCTTTACGAAATGTTTACGGGCTCGGAGACATTTCGCGCTGACACGCCGGTGGCTGTCGCGCTCAAACAAATGCAGGAAGCGCCCGCGCCGCCGCACGACATTGAACCTACGATTCCCGTATACATCGAACGCGCCATTCTGAAATGCCTTGAGAAAGACCCCGCGAAACGCTTTCAATCGATTGCGGAGTTGGAGAGCGCGTTGCGTTCAACTCGCGTCACCGGAGCAGCGACGGTGCCAGCGCCATTAGCCGTAGCCAGAGTGTCGGCGATGGAGGCAAACCGCGCGTCAGCGCCTTCCTATCCCATGCCGCTCACCGCGAAACCAAAACGCAAATCGCGAACATTGCCCATAGCGCTCGCTGCAGCGGCAATTCTGCTGGCTGTGGTCGTGTTGCGGGCCATGAACGTCACTAAAAAAGCGGCGCAAATCGCACCGCCGGCCGTTGCTGCGGCGCCGAATCCGCCAGCGAAATCGTTTGCTCCTCCTCCGCAGCCCCCGCCTGCAAAAGCTGCGAGCACCACGCCTGCGAAAAGCGTTGCTCAAACAACACGCCCGAGATCTGCTGTTCGGGAGGCCACAAAACCAGCATCTCCAGAAGTTTTTCCGCGAGTGGAGTGGGGAAATCGCACGCTGCAGCCGTGGCAGGCGCGCTCTACCCCAGAAACGTTTATTTGGGTCGGAAGATTTGAAAAGGAGCAACGCGCGCAGGAAGTCGCCAAGAGGATAGAAGATCAGAATCTTCCGGTAGCCATTCAGCCGCGGCAAAATCCTCAGGGGCAGAGCTTTTTTGTTGTCTTCTCGGGTCCATACGAGAAAGGTCCCGCGCAACAGGCGTTGCAGTGGCTGCATGACATTGGATTCGCAAATGCGAGGGCGGTTCACGTGGGGCAAAATAAGGACCAAAATCGGCAGCGCAATGGGCCTTTTCGCCAGAACTGACGCTGAATGCCTATGAACACTGAGGCGGGAATGGAAATCGAATTTGGCGCGCGCACCGATGTGGGCCGCGCGCGCGGAAATAATGAGGACTGCTTCCGCGCAGCGCCGGAAATTAATTTATTCGTGTTGTCGGACGGCATGGGCGGGCAATCGTCGGGCGAAGTGGCCAGTCGGCTGGCATCGGAAACGATTATTGCGCACTGCCGCGCGGCGTCGGCGAATCCGTCTCTAGCGATTGCTGGGTTGCGCGATGAGGGAATCTCTGACGCGGCCAATCGGCTGGCAGGCGCTATTCGACTAGCGAACTCCGCAGTCCGCGCAGCAGCGCACGAAAATGCAGCGCTATCGGGCATGGGCGCGACGGTCGTTGCGGTGATGCTCACGAACGAGCGCGCCAGTATCGCGCACGTCGGCGATAGCCGCATTTACCGGCTGCGAAACGGCGAACTGCAGCAATTGACGCAGGATCATTCCTTCGTTGGGGAGCAGGTGCGTCAGGGGTTGATGAGCGAGGAAGAGGCCAGCGGCAGCCATTTGCAAAATGTGCTTCTGCGAGCCGTAGGAGCCGACGCAGAAGTTCAAGTGGAAGTAAACGAAGAGCTGTTCGCCGAAGGCGACACTTTGCTGCTGTGCTCCGACGGACTTACAAAAGAGCTTCCTGACTCACAAATCGCGGCGGTACTAGCGCAGACAGACGACCCCCAAGAGGCTGCCGATCAGCTCGTAGACATGGCCAATGAGGCCGGCGGCGGCGACAATATCACGGTGATCGTCTTGCGCAATGCGCCGCGATTGGTTGGAGCTTTCCAAAAAATCGGCCGATGGTTCAAGGGATCCTGAGATTCGCTGCGGAGGATGGCAATGTCTAAACTGACGCTCAAGTTCGAGAACGCGGTGCTCAATGAAGTGGCCGTAGGGCCCAAGGAAGTCAGCATTGGCCGCTCGCCGGATAATGGCCTGGTGATTGACAATCCAGCGGTGTCGCATTATCACGCGCGCGTGTTCAATGAAGAGGGCCGCCTGATGCTCGAGGATTTTGGCAGCCTCAATGGCACTTTCGTGAACGGCCAGCGCGTGAAAATGGTCTCGCTTAAGCCGGGCGACTCCGTGGCGATTGGAAAGCACACAATCATCGTGTCAGATTCGCGCGAAGCCGCTGATCCTTTCTGGAGGGGCGGCATGCAGAAACCAGCGGCGCCGAAAATCAACGAGACGGTGATGCTGGATACGAAAGAACGGCGCGAATTCTTGCAGAAAGTCGCGGCAGTCGGTGAAAGTTCGCAGCCCGCCCCGGCGCGCGTGAAAGTAGCGACGCTGGTAGTACGCAAAGGCAGCACGGACAAGCGCGAATACGCGCTGAGCGACAAGCTCACGGTAATTGGAAAATCGCCCATGGCAACCGTGAAACTGAAAGGATGGTTCGCGCCCAAGGCCGCCGCGCAGATCAATCGCCGCGAAGACAACTCCTATTACATTGGCGCAGCGGACCGCACGCCGACGGTCAACGGCGCCCCCGCCGTGCATCCCACAAAACTCTCTGCGGGAGACGTGATTGAAGTCGCGGGCGTCGAAATGGAACTCGTCTACCGAGATTAGGCGATTCGTCCATTTCTGGGTTCAGGCGGCAACCGAAGTCGCCCAAAACCCTACAATCGAGGATCTTTCTTGTAAGGTTGCTTTGCGCGCATTGGTTCGTTTGAAATTCGGCGCTCCTAGGCTATACTCAAGAGTGCAATTTTAGGAGGAATAGCGAGTGTTGATGATCCGCCTGTCCCGCATTGGCAAAAAGAAGCAGCCAGCCTACCGCGTCGTTGTGATCGAGAAAACCCGCCCTCGCGACGGCCGCTTCGTTGAAATTGTGGGGACGTACGATCCATTGAAGAAACCTGCAGTGGTAAAATTGGACGCCGAGCGAATCAAGTATTGGCTCGGATGCGGCGCCCAGCCCAGCGACACCGTCCGCAGCTTTTTGCGTCATCAGAAGATCGCCTAAAGCGCCGCACTCGTAAGATCGCCGGATTCCCAACACGCGAAACACACTCCCAGCGGAATTTCCCACTTCCGGAGGTTTTCTCATGATGAACGAGTTGGTCGAATCCATCGCCAAAGCTCTTGTGGATCATCCCGAGCAAGTTTCTGTGAAATCCGTTGAAGGCGAACAGGTGACCGTGCTTGAATTGCGCGTGGCGCCCGACGATCTGGGAAAAGTGATCGGGCGACAGGGGCGCACCGCCAAGTCCATCCGCACCCTTTTGGGAGCCGCCGGAATGAAGCTGAAGAAGCGGTTTACGCTGGAAATACTCGAATAGCATCGTGGCCGACTCTTCAGCCAGTCGCGTCACGCTCGCCAGAATCCTGCGCCCACAGGGGCGGCGCGGCGAAGTGGCCGCTGAAATTCTCACTGATTTTCCCGAGCGTCTGACGAAATTGAAATCGGCGCTGCTGTGGGACGGGAAGCATTCGCCGCGCGAAGCGGCCATTCGCGGTTGCTGGCTAAGCCACAGCCGCGGCGGCCAGGCCATTTTTCACTTCGAAGAATCC
>DASYYQ010000014.1:0-6794 GCA_035933545.1 Candidatus Acidiferrales bacterium
TCCCGGCCACACTCATACGCGGGCTCAACAGCGCCAGAGTAGTTCGGCCTCTGTCGCCGATGCGACGGCACAACGTTATGCCTTCTCGACCCCATTTTCATCCTTCGTTGTCGTCCCGCAGGGACGATGGCTCACTCATAACGCAAGGCCACGATGGGATCCACCCTCATGGCCCGCCGCGCGGGAATGTAACAAGCGCCCAGCGCCACCAGAATAAGCAGCGCGGCCGTCGAGAGAAAACTGGGCGCGTCGAACATGCCAATGCCGTACAGCAGCGCGCCCATGCTCTTCGCCAAAAGCATCGACAGGGCCAGCCCCGCAGCAATTCCCGCGATGACCATGGCCATGCCATTCGCAAGAACCAAGCGCATCACATTGCCCGGCTCAGCGCCCAGCGCCATGCGAATCCCGATTTCATTGGTGCGCTGGCTCACGGAATACGACATCACGCCAAAAGTCCCGATGGCCGCCAGAATCAGCGCCAGCAAGCCAAACGTGCCCAGCAATTCGGCTCCCATGCGCGGCGCTTGCAGCGAGTCAACTAGCACCTGCGGCATAGTTTGCACGAAGAGTGGCGGAACCGAAGGCGCAAGCGAATGCAACGCGCTGCGCACGGCGGGAACGGCCTTCGCGGGATCGCCCTTGGTGCGAACATAGAGAATCACGGCATCCTGATAGTATTGTTTGAGAGGCAGGTACACGATCGGCTGCGGCGGCTCGCCCAGCGTCCCATATTTGACGGTCTTCACCACTCCGACCACTGTGGGAACCCACGTCTCGCCGAGAAAATGCAAATGCTGGCCGATGGGATCTTTTCCCGGCCAGAAAGTCTGTGCAGCAGCCTGATTCACAACCGCCACCTGCCTGGCCGAGGCGTCATCGGATTCGGTAAAACCTCTGCCTTCCAGCAACGGAATGCCGGCCGCATCAAAAAAGCCCGGCGAGACATTGGCAATAGGCGTGAGCTTGCCGTTGCGCGGATCCTTTGTGTTCACCCCGTCGGTAAACGTGGTGCGTTGCAGGCCGCCACCGAGCGGAAAATTATCGGAAAGCGCCGCCGCCGAAATCATCGGAAGGCCGTCAAGCCGCTGCACAAGATCGCGATAAAGAGCTTCAGCCTGCGCTTGCTGATAATGCTGCGCGCCCGGGTTCAGGAACATGACCATTTCATGCTGCACTTCGAATCCAGGATCGATCTGCTCCGCGTTACTCAGGCTGTGAACGAAAAGCCCTGCGCCCACCAGCGCAATCATCGAAAGCGCCACCTGGACCATCACCAAAATGCCGCGCAGGCCATACCACCGAGCGCTTCCGGTAGGCGCGCCCGTGCGGTCCTTCAGCGCCACGATGCTATCGCCCCGTGAAGCCTGCAACGCCGGCACAAGTCCAAAAAGCAGCGTTGCCACAACGGCCAGCGCAAATGTGTAAAACAAAACGCGCCCGTCAAGGCTGAAGTCCAGATTCCTCGTTAAGAATGGCGGCATGAACGAAACCAGCGCCGACTTGGCCCAGTATGCGCAGAAAATTCCCAGCGCGCCCGCGAGCAGCCCCAGCATCAAACTTTCCGTCAGCAATTGCCGAATGAGCCGCGTGCGCGACGCTCCCAGCGCCAGCCGCACCGCGATTTCGCGCTGCCGCTGCGTGGCGCGCGCCAGCAGCAAATTGGCGACGTTGGCGCACGCAATCAGCAAAACCAGTCCCACGATAATCATCAACAACGCGCCCGCCAGCGCAAAGATCCTGTGCGCTTGCGGCGGAATCGAAGTGTAATTGATGGGCACCACCATCTCCCCGCGCCCGGCATTATCGTTAGGATATTCGCGTTGCAGTTGCGCGGCGAGAGCATGAACTTCGCCGCTGGCCTGTGCGACCGTGACGCCAGGCTTGAGCCGCCCCACCATGTTCACCGCGCGGAAACCGCGATTGAAAAAGAGAGCTTTTTCCGGCGGCGCTAAAACCTCATCAGCCAGCGAAATGGGAATCCAAACGTCAGGGCTGCCGAGTTGGCCGACGCCTCGAAAACTGCGTGGCGCCACGCCGATCACGGAATATTCCATCTGGTCCAGCTGAATCGTCTTACCAATTGTTTTGGGATCTCCTCCAAAGCGCGTCTTCCACAGTGCGTAGCTAAGCACGGCCACAGATCGCCTCGAAGACTCGTCGCCCGGCGAAAAGCCGCGGCCGATGACCGGCTGAACTCCGAGTACATCGAAGAAGTTCGCGCTGACCAGCTGTCCAGGCACCTGCGTCTTCTGCCCTGAGATAACCAGCCCAAATCCATTGCCAAACGCGATCGAAATTCCTGAGAAGGAGTTCAGATCTTTCTGATAATCCTGCGCGTTGGGATACGGCGTGCCGAGATATTCCTGAAGCGGCCCGCTGCGGTCTTGCGCAGTCGAATAAAGCATCATCACCCGCGAAGGATCCTTCACCGGAATCGAATGCAGAAAAACCGCCTTCGCCAGCGTAAAAATGGTCGTGTTCGCGCCAATCCCCAGCGTCAGCGACAGCACCGCCACCGCCGTGAACCCCGGCGCTTTGACGAGCATCCGCAGACCATAGCGAATATCTTGCAGAATCGTATTCACGTGGCGCTCCTCTGCTGACGGGAATCGCCTTTTTACACGCAGATTCTATGCCCAATTCGCGTCAAACAAAATACTGCAGAATCAAATACTTCGATATTTTGACGGGTGAGATGCAGCCCGCAGCCTGTCCGCTTGCGGGACGAAATTAGCGAATGCGGACAGCGCCGCTGCCCCGACAAAGCCACATCCTTCAGCGTTTGTTACTCGTCGCTCGTCACCGCCTCTCAGGTCTTTACCCCACTGCGCGAGCGCCTGCAATGCGCTTACCATTGACACAGCTTTCGAGGAAGACGAATAAGACCGAGCTTCCGCTTTACCGCATTACCAGGAAGCGTTTGCCATTCCAGGAGGTAACCATGAGCGACGCCCAAGAACCCAAATCTAAGCCCGCCGAAGAGTTGGAAACGGAATTCGAGGAGCGCGACGAAAATCGCCACGAGCACGAGGTTACGTTACAGAAGGAAGCAAATCAGGACATCCAAACCGGCACAAACGACGCCACGCATCCCGGAATCAACTGGGGCTCCTCCTACACCACTCGGCGCAAAAAAAGGGCAAAAAGAGCTTCAGCAGCGCAAACCAACGACTCGGAATCTAAGCCCTAGACCACTCTCTTCGTTGAACTTTCTACTCCTCTCTTTTGCTTTTGTAGGGGCCGACTTTTTTCATCGCCCCGCCCTCTTTGCCGCCGTTGCCTTTCGTGGCGGCCGGGTGCCCCGTCCTGAGCGCCTCTCGCGAAGGGCGGGCTCTTCGTAGGGGCGGGGCTTGCCCTGCCCGCCCCGCGCACCGCGTGACTGTTCCGCTTTTGCCGCACAGGAGGGCTGAGCTTCAGCTCAGCCGTAACAGCGCCTTCGCGTCGTTCTTCCTATCGCGCCTGCACCGCCGCTTTCAGTCGGTGCGCCTCACCCGCGCAAGGTATTCGTTTCTCAACTCATTACTAATCACTACTCGCGCATCTCCATTTTTTATATATAATCCCGCCCGATGCCCTTCAAGGAATACGAGGCCGAACTCCAGCGCAATCTGAAAAGCGGACACGCCACTGAGCCAACCTACTATCCCGCGCTCAAATCGCTTCTCGAAGGCCTCGATTCCTCAATCTCCGTCCTGCAAAATCCGAAAAAGACCGAACACGGCTCACCTGACTTCCGCCTCGCGCGCAAACGCACCATCGAATTCCCCGTCGGCTGGATCGAAGCCAAACTCCCCGGCGAAGATCTCGACAAAATCGCCCGCTCCGACCAACTCAAGCGCTACTACCATCTGCCCAATCTCATCCTCACCGACTTCCTCGAATTCCGCTGGTACACCGACGGCAAGGAGCGCCTCAGCGCAAGTCTCGGCGCTCTCGCCAACGAAAAGTGCAAATTCGCGGCGGACGGCCAAGCCAAAGTCGAAGAACTGCTTCGCGGATTCCTCGCGCACAAAACTCCGCCCGCCAAAGACTCACGCGATCTCGCCCGCCGCATGGCCCAGCTCGCGCATTTCATTCGTGAAGCAATCCTCATTGCCCTCGAACGCGAGCCGGAAACCGGTCTCCTTCATCAGCAAGTGGAGGCGTTCCGCGAAGCGCTCATTCCTGATCTCGACGCCGAGCAATTCGCCGATATGTACTCTCAAACCATCGCCTACGGCCTCTTCGCAGCCCGCTGCCAGCCGCCTCAGCCCGGCGAGAAATTCACCCGCGAACACGCCGCCTACCTCATTCCGAAAACGAATCCTTTCCTTCGCAAATTATTCTCCGTCATCGCCGGCCCGGATCTGCCCGAGCAAATTCTTCCGTATATGGACGATCTTGTCGCCCTTCTCCGCGACACGGACATCGGCGCAATCATGGCCGACTTCGGCAAGCGCACCGCCAAAGAAGATCCGGTCGTCCACTTCTACGAAGATTTCCTGCAAGCCTACGACCCAAAGCTGCGCGAGCTTCGCGGCGTCTACTACACGCCCGAGCCAGTCGTCTCTTATATCGTCCGCTCCATTGATTACATCCTGAAAAACCAATTCTCAAAGCCGCTCGGCCTCGCCGACAAAGACGTGCTGATTCTTGATCCCGCGTGCGGCACCGGCACGTTTCTTTACTACGTCATTCGCCACATCTACGCCACGCTCTGCGCAAACGGACAAAAAGGCCAATGGAACAGCTACGTCTCCGAGCATCTCCTCAAGCGCATTTTCGGATTCGAGCTGCTCATGGCTCCTTATGCAGTCGCGCACTTGAAACTCGGCTTGCTTTTGCAGGAACTCGGCTACAAATTCGAATCCGACGAACGCCTCGGCGTCTATCTCACCAACACTCTCGAGGAGGCCGCGAAAAAGTCGGAGCTTTTTTTCGGTCAATGGATAGCGGACGAGTCAAATGCCGCAAGCGAGATCAAGCGCGACAAACCAATCATGGTCGTTCTAGGGAACCCTCCCTATTCCAATTTCGGACGAATGAACCGCAGTAAATGGATCCTTAACTTGCTGGAGGACTACAAGCGGGGATTGAAGGAGAGAAAGCACAACCTTGATGACGACTTCATAAAATTTATCCGATTTGCCCAATGGCGCCTGGATAAAACGGGACACGGTCTTTTGGCCTTCATATCCAACAACACCTATGTAGACGGGCTTACACACAGGATCATGCGCAAGTCGCTCCTAGACAGCTTTCACGACATCACCATCCTCAACCTGCACGGGGATAAGCGAAAGAAGGAAACCACCCCTACAGGTGAAGGCGACGAAAATGTCTTTGACATTATGCAGGGTGTCGCTATTGGCATTTACTCAAAACCAGAGCATCAGAAAACTCCCAAACTGCGTTATCACGACCTATGGGGCGACCGAGCTTCAAAATACGAGTTCCTAGATAGGAATGACGTCAACTCGGTGGCTTGGACCGGGCAGCCCATAACTGGGCCGTAGTGGTTCTTCGGCACGCAGCCAAAGACTCAGCCTGCCGACTACCAGCACTGGTGGAAACTGAACGATGTAATCGAAGGAGTTTGCGGCATAGAGACCAAACGAGATCACTTCGCAATGGCGTTCGAGCGGGAAACGCTGGAAAGACGAATTCACGAGTTCGTTGAGAATACCGACTCCGTCCTCGACAAAAAGGAGCGGTTCCAACTACGGGATAACGAGTGGAACGTCGCTGAAGCCATCGAGGAACTCAGGAAAGGACCGGCGTGGGCTAAATCCTTCTTTCCATGTCTCTACCGCCCCTTTGACCACCGTTGGATTATCTACAGCAAAATCATTCTGGCCAGAGATAGAGGCGACCTGATGGCCGGCATGACACGGAAGAATCTCGGCATTGTCGCGGCTCGCCAATCGAAGGAGCCGTTCGCGGCCCTTGCCTGCAATTCGCTGATGACCCATAAGATAGTCACCGTATACGATCGCAGCTTCCTCTTTCCCCTGTATCGGTACGTCGCGGGGCACGACAGCACGAGCCCGCTCTTTGGAGACGGGTCGCGGACGTGCAACATCTCGGCGAAGTTCGCTGCCGATTTGACAAGCAGGCTCGGGCTCGACTGGTGCGAGTCAGACAGTGCAGACCCGAGCAGCAGCGTCGGGCCGGAAGACGTTTTCAATTTCATTTATTCGATATTTCACTCCCCGGCCTATCGAATCCGTCACGCCGATGCCCTTCGGATCGACTTTCCGCGCGGGCCGCTCACATCCGACAAGAAGCTTTTCGCCGCACTCGTGGAAAAAGGTTCGGAATTGATCTCGCTACATCTAATGGAATCGCCCGCACTATCGAACTTCATCACCAAATACGAGCAGCCCGGCGACCATGAAGTCAAGAAAGTGCGCTATGCCGAGCCGAATCCGAAGGCGGGCATCAAGGCGGGCCGCGTCTACATCAACGACGCGCAATACTTCGAGGGCGTGCCCAAGGAAGTCTGGGAATTTCACATTGGCGGCTACCAGGTCTGCGAAAGGTGGCTCAAGGACCGCAAAGGCGCAAGCTCTCCTCCGACGACATTGACCATTACCAGAAAATCGTCGTCGCCCTCGCCGAAACCATCCGCATCATGTCCGAAATCGACTCCATCAGTCCCTCCTGGCCCTTGCCCTAAACTAATACCGCCGAAGAATCTCTGCCCGCTCAACACCTTTGTGCTTGGCAACTGCTTTCAAAATCGCATTCAAGGTGCCTAACCGGAGACTCTTATGCGCGGGGACTGCTATCCTCTGATGAAACGGAGTTTC
>DASYYQ010000146.1:0-114709 GCA_035933545.1 Candidatus Acidiferrales bacterium
GCAGTTCTTCTCGTGCTCTCTCAGCTCGCTGGATGAATTGAACGACTTGCCACACTCACTACACCTGTGCTGATTTGCTTGGTCTGCCATGCCGAGTACCTCCAATTGGTCATACTGCTGCAACATAATCCCAGTGTGAGAGACCGTTCGAAAGGCGGCAATCCGGCCATTGCCGTATGCTGTGTCAATGAGGGATTGTAGGACTGCGAAGAAGTGTCCAATTTACGCTGGTGGGGCGAGCTATATTTTCCGCGTTTTGAGGAGTTCAATCACCGTGCTGGTCAGCAGACTCGCCGCCACGCTAATCCACCCGCGATGAGTTGTCCCCCACAACCTGCAGGGAGTGGTCGCTTGCCTCACGGTCAAAGGTGCCATGGGTTCCGAAGTCTCCTGGAACCGGCTCAAACAGATTGTCCGGTCGGCTGACGCTAATTTTTTCGTCCGTTTGCTGAGCGTCGTACCCGTTCGACCGAGATACCAGTCCAACGCTCCCGGTGCAACCTTGTTGGCCCAGATGGCTTTGTCCGTTGACACGCCCACATTGACCTCGCGCCGCCGGTGTTGCACGGCCCACACAATCGCTTCGGCAGCCACCTCCGGCTGATAAATCGGCGGGGCAGGCTGCGGATGACGAGGCAAACGCGTGCGGCACCGGCTGAATTGCGGAGTATTCATGGCGGGAAGCTGCACCATGTCACGTGAACGTTACTGCCAAGCTTTCATTTTATTTCCCCGGTAAGAAACTTTTGAGAACGTCTATCATGCGTTCTGGAAAATGCGCCGTCAGCGACCATGGGCTCGGTTGCCGGATGACGTGCACTTTCCCTTGTTGTTCTTCGATTTGGTAATCGCTCGCGCCATTGTCCTTGCGGAAGAAACGAATGGTCAAAACTGCCTTCGCAACCCTGAGATTTGCCAGCGTGATTTCCGGAAGCCACTCAGGAAGATGCGGGTCCACGAACAGCAAATTGAGCGGAGCGTAGGGATAAATTCCTACCATGCTTTGCAGCAGCGAGAACACAGTGGAGGCCGACCATGCTTGCGGTGAATTCGCGTTCGGATAAATTGCCGGAAACGGGTGTTGATGATCCCGCGGATGGCCGCTGAAAAGCTCAGGAAGCCGGTAATACTGAAAAAGCGATGCAGCCTCGAAGATCGCGCGGCAAATTCGCTCCACGTGATCGTAAAGCCCATATCGCGCGAATCCTAATGCAAACGGCCCGTGCTCGACCGGCCATACCGAGCCTCGATGATAGCTGAACGGATCGTAGGCCGGATTTTGCGATGAAAGCGTGCGGATACCCCATCCGGTGAACAGATCCGGAGCAAACATTCGTTCGGCGGTTTCTTTGACAAGCGAATCGTCGACAATTCCTGAGCCGATGCAATGGCCGGGATCCGAACCGATCGAGCGAATCGGGCGCGACTTCGCGTCGAGACCCATAGCGAAGTATCCCTCTTTGCCCATCCAAAACGCATCGTTGAAGCGTTTCTTAAATTCTTTCGCTTCTTTGTACAATCTTTTCGCTTCATCTTTTCGATCAAACCACCACAGCACTTCCGCGAAAAAGGTTTTGGCAAAATATGCGAACGCTTGCTCTTCGCACGTGGCAATTGCCGGCGATACCTGTTTTCCGTCTGGATAAACGATGGCGTCACTCGAATCCTTCCAGCCCTGATTTCGGACTCCCATCTTCGAGCGCGTCTTGTAATCGTAAAAACCGTCGTTATTGCAGTCGCCATAATCCTTCAGCCATTTGAATGCCTTGAGCGACGGTTCGACGCAGGGCGCAACCAGCGATTTGTCTCCTGTCCAATGCCATAGAAGAGCTACAGCAACAGGGTAGAAAACCGAAGTTGTGGTAGCGCCGTAGTAGCGCGAACGCGGAATGTAATCCAGCATGGAGAGAGGATCCGTGTGCGATTCGTGAATCATGCGCCCGGGCTGTTCATCTCTCCAGTCATTCACTTCAGTCCCTTGCCACTGCGCTAGTTGCGTCAGCGTCCCGCGCAATATCGCCGTGCTGAGGACTGCCGCTTGCCAAGACACAGTCAAAGTATCGCGTCCATAAAGAGCTAAATAGATGGGCAGGCCGGCGGCAACTGTCCAGCCATCTTGGCCCACGTCCAAGTCATAGAGACGCAGAGCGGCCAGGTCACGCACAGCCTGTTTCACGCACCGCGTCACCACCGAATTCAGGTGATGGTCCGTCGGCGACGTAAAATGGGTGGCTGATTCCATAAAATCCAGCTGCCGCCGTGTGAACCTGCTTTTCTCATCGCGAAAGGAATAGCAGGAATCCTCGTGGTGAAATTTCCACTGCTCGATGGATGGAATAAAATCCAGACAGCCATGCCACTTTTCGCGCGGCGCCAGGCGAATGGGAATTGAGATTCTCCCTTTGCGGTATTTGGGGTGGCACTGGCCAGCAGAGACGCGAATGCGGAGTCCGCGGTCTATTTGCGCTACTCCTCTCTCGGCTCCTTGATGGCTATATGGGTGCGTCTCAGAATAGTGAAAGCAAAGCGCCGGCTGTTCCAAAGGTTCGCAGGACCAGCGCACCTCTTTTTTTCGCCTTATCTTCCGTCTCTTGGATTCCGCTTCGGTCACCGAGGCAAAATCTGCGTCGAACCAAAAGTGAAGCTGGAAAGACGTCGCTTTAAGCGAATAGTTCACCAGATCAATGTCTTCGTGAATCCCGTCATTGGCCGAGCGGGTAATTCGAATCTCCAGGGTGTTCTCCGAGTAGGCCTGCACATCGCCGCTTCCCTTATCCGCCGGACCGGGATCAATGCCCGGAGGCAAAATCACGTAGTATCCAATCCAACTATGCTGATTCACGTTTGAGAGCGCCACCGGGATGGGCGCTTCTTCATTGATCCGTAGCTCGTACTTCGAGAGTAAGCGTGTCTCACAGACAAAAAGCCCCCGCGGCGAATCTTGCTCGATAAACCCGTTCCTCTCTGTCCGCAGCACCGTTCGGCCTTGCGCAACGAACCATTCAGCTGGATGAGGCTGCAGCGCAATTAGCGAACCGAGGTACTCATGTTCGGCGGGGTCACGAGCCTCGCCACTTCCGGCTTTCTCATTTGCCACAATCGTGGATTTGCGCATCACTCGATCGATTTCCTTCTTGTCTCAGACCTCCCGCAAGCATCTAGGCAAAAATGCGAATCCCCATTCCTATAAACAATTGGCGCTTAGCGAAACGGCATAGCGTTTTGCGTCAGCCCGCTTGAAAAATAATTCCCAAACCAGGTTCGGAACGCAAATCTTCCAGGTCCACGAATGCCCTCACATCAATGGCGCCCAGTTGCTCGGCTAGCTCATTTTCATTGCAGGCTGCCATGGTCCATTGCGCAAAATCGCTGGAATACGATGTGGGTAGAATGCATCAACGAATTGAAATGGTCTCCTGGCTTGCTTCATTCAAAACGCCATAGAATTGGTTTGGTAGCAACACATAAACGGCAAGGGCTAACCAGGTTTGAAATTCAACCTGCCTAGCCCCAGCCAACTTGCGAAAAGCGCTTTCAGCTAGTGTGCCTCTGCCACTTCGTGAGGAGAAGCCTTCTGCAGTATGTGATCAAGTTGCTCTCCGGCTTCCGGTGTTTGCACCGCTCGGTTGAACACGATGTCTTCCGCACTGACCTTATGCCCGTACAGCGCCTCGTTCCCTTCGTTATCGGGATGCAGCGTCGCGCCGCTCAGTGACACGCCTGCGAAAGCACCGCGTGAACGTGAGTAGGTCAATACTTCGGCTCGCATATATGCGTCCGTTGACGCCGCCGCTGACCTTCCCACTGGTCCGGCTGCCACCGAAACGCCCGCGCCAAGTTTGACCTTGCTGTGAAGCAGGCTGCTCGCTCCCCGATTGTTCATTACCAGCAGCACATAATCCGTGGCTTGGCCTCCAATTTGAAAGCCAATGCTGCCGGCTTCCAGCACCATCATCGAGGGCGCTCCCCACGAACCTGAGAAGTTATGGCCCGTCCGGCACACCATCGCGCCTCGCCCGTAGCTTCCTCCGATGCCAAACGCCGCTTTTATCACCGAAGGTATCACGATCACGCACCGCGCTTTATTCATCAGGTCCTGCGGAACATCATCCGGGATATTCATGATTTCGCCGAGCACCTCCCCGGAATTTCGCAGCCGCTTTTCTTCGGTCGCTTTTGTATTCGCATCGGCGAAACAAATCGAAACTGTCGTGGCTACCAATGCCACCGCGACAAACAATCGAAAAAGTGATTTCACCATTCTCCCCTCCTTTTCACAGGGAATCCCCGGAGCAAGTAATCTGGTGTCCGGCCCCGAAAGCAGAACTCAACACTAGCCTCCTAGAGGCGGCCCTGTCCGTCTGCAAGTCTGTGCAGATTAAGGCACACGCTATGGGCGGACAATCGGCACTTTCATGTACATATGGCTCGCCAAGCCATGGAAATATCAGGGGATCACAGGACACCATATATGGGCAGAACGCTCCCTCGCGTACAGCAAGCCCCCTAAAAAGGTACAGCATGCCTCGGATACAACATTTCTTTTGCATCGTTTACGGTGCGTTTTGGTGTTTGGGCAGGTCTCAGGAGAAGCATGAGCTTTTCAATGGTCATGGAAATGGGTCTTACTTCGTCGGAGGGCCGTCACTCAGTGGCTCGGCCACGACAGCCTTTGACTTCGGGCGAGCTCGATCTCCGCCGCAAGTTCCCATCTCAAGGTAAGCGCCAATCTCAAAGCGACTCCCGTACAGAAAACGCAAATTCCATTTCTTCCATTTCAAGGAGATGAGGTGTGCCCGTGCAAACTGAAAAGATCGAAAGAAGAGATGCTGTAACAAACAAAGCTCTGCCGGCCTCCGAAGCATTCGCTGGACTGCCCCGCGATGAGTCGCTTCTGGTTTCTCAGGCGCGTAATGGTGACAATGCTGCTTTCTCTAAGCTTGTCACTCCCTATATGAGGAAAGCGTTCCATGTCGCTCTGAAAATTACCGGTAATCGCGAAGATGCAGAGGATGCCGCTCAGCAAACCTTGCTCAAAGCCTACGCTCACATTGACCAGTTCCACGGTGACGCTCGTTTTTCCAGCTGGCTGACTCGAATCGCCATCAACGAAGCCCGAATGAAGGTTCGCAAACGCCGCTCCGAGGATTTCTATCTTTGTTATGACATAGCTCCCGGCAAGGGAATAAGTCCTCTCGAAATGCTATGCGCCGGCGAGTCTTCTCACCCCGAAGCGGTTTATTCCAGAAGCGAGAAGCGCCGCGTTCTCAGAGAAGCCATTGACGGCTTGCGCAGTTCATCGCGCGTTGTCGTGTGGTTGCTTGGGCTTCAGGAGCGTCAGACCAAAGAGGCGGCGAAAATTTTGAATCTCTCGGAATCGGCGGTAAAGACGCGCTTCTTGCGTGCGCGGCAGCAGCTTCGCGATTGCCTCGCGGAACGCATCAACTAAACCAGCGCGCCCATGCAGCGCAAAGAGGGAAAACGTCATGGAAAGTTCGGCAGCGCGCCAAAAGCTCGGCGGAAAGCACGCCCAGCTCCACCGTAATCGCACGGATTGTTGCCTAGTGGCCTGCCGGTGCCACGCCGCGGGCGAAAGCCCCCAATGCGATGTGCCAGTGAAGCCCATTATGCAGGCCCAGCAGCGCGCGCGGGATTCGGTGTTTTCTTTTTGCAAGACGGCCCACGCACATCAGCGCCCAACGCCCGCCATACTGTAGGACTGTAGAAGGACGTAGCAGTGGTTCCGCACGGTATATTTCCAGCCCACATCTCGACACATTTTCAAGGTGTACCCACCAAGGGAGAACTGTCATGAAACGCATTTTATGCATGGCCGCTATGGTCTTGTTCGCGGCGCCTTTCGCTTTCGCTCAGGAGCCCAGGCTAGATCATGTTGAGGTCGGTGTGTTTGCTCACTATTTTCGTTTGAATCCGCCGGATACAAATTTCCTCGGCGCCGGAGCCCGGTTGGGCGTGAATTTTTCACGCAATGTGCAGCTTGAGGCTGAAGCGTCCTATGATTTCAACCGGGTTTTTACCGAACGCTACACGGATACCAGTGGCACCGTAACTTCGACGCGCTCCAACCTTCGAGTCCTGCATGCGCTCGTCGGGCCCAAACTCCAGAGCTCTGGTCCTGTCAAACTGTTCGCCACAGTGAAAGGCGGCATCATCAATTTTCGATTTGATCCTACTCCTGGGATTTTTTCAGGTTTAAAAAGCAGCGTCCAAGGCCTGCGCGACGACAATGTCCGAGGCGTCCTCTATCCGGGAGGCGGCTTTGAAGCGTTTCTAGGCCCTGTTGGCTTGCGCTTGGACGTAGGCGACGAGATCTATTTTCTTAACGGCGCTCACAACAATCTGGCTGTTACGTTCGGCCCGAGCATCCGCTTTTGACTGGGGCGGTTCTCCCAGTCGATGGGCGGGAGTCGTTTTCCATAAATTTTGGTCATTTTTGAACGGGGGTGTTATGCTTGCTGTAGTGTTATTGAAGCTTCGCATCAGTGAATGGGATATGGTCGCCTCGAATTATTCTTTTTCCTGTTCCGTCGCCATCCCATTCATTCGCAATTGAAATGACTCCTTTCAGATAAATCGGCCCATTGCCCGTTCGAAGGTTATTCGGCTCATGATAGTAGAGGTTACAATGAAGACGCTTCGTATATTGATCGCTGATGATCATGACTTGATGCGCCGCGGCGTGAAGTCCTTGTTGCAAGCGCACCCCGGCTGGGAAATTTGCGCAGAGGCTCACACTGGCCGCGAAGCGGTGTCCAAAGCAGAAGAGCTGAAGCCGGACATCGTGATAATGGACATCAGCATGCCCGAGCTCAATGGCGTTGAGGCCGCACGCCGCATTCGCAAGGTGTCGCCCAATTCCGAAGTCCTTATATTGTCCGTGCATTATTCTGATCAGCTGATTCGCGAGATTCTCGATGCGGGCGTTCGCGGGTACATGGTCAAATCCGATTCTGACCGCGAACTCATTGTCGCAGTCGAAACCCTGGCAAGCCATAAACCGTTCTTCACTCCGCGGGCCACTGAAGTCATCCTTAGCAATTTCAGCGCAGCTGCCGCTCATTCTGAGCCTTTGGAACTGGTCGGTGACCGTCTCACTTCCCGTGAGCGCGAAATCGTACAGCTGCTCGCGGAGGGCAAGAGCAGCAAAGAAGTGGCCTCTTCGCTGTGCATAAGCGTCAAGACTGCTGAGACGCATCGCGCTAACATTATGCGCAAGTTGCAGTTGCACACCGTCAGCGAACTCGTTCGCTACGCCGTTCGCAACCAGATCATTGAGCCCTGAAGTGGGCTCTTCCGGAATTACCTGAGTCGAAAGATACAGGACATTCCGGTCTCGTACTAACGCATCGACGGTATTGCTCCAATCCTCACCCGCAGCGATGATGCTCGTGCGGAATGCAAAATTCCGTTCGATTGGAAGAAGAGGATGGGGAGTCGAGGCGCCTTGAGAGATCAAGGCCAGAAGGGCTGGGCCGGCTTCCCTCTTCTTCTTTCATGACACTCGCCGAACGAAAGGATTCCCATGAGTACTCTGGCATCAGTCTCGAACCAAGTGGAAACTGTTTTGGGAAGCAACGCGATTGCACTCGGCGAGGATGAAACTCCGACCGTGCTGATTGTCAGCGCGGATGCAGAAGTGCGCGACAGCCTCGCTGAAATTCTCGAAGGACACCGGACCAATGTCGAGTGGGTCAGAGGTGCCGAAGCCGCCAAACGGCTTTTTGATCGCGGGAGAGTTGCCGCGTGCCTCTGCGGCTTTAGCGTTGAGGACGGCTCGTACCGCGACGTTGTGAAGCATGCCAAGCGGCAAAGCGCGGAAGTCCCCGTCATCATTGTCTCCACGCCTGATTGCCCCAACGAATATCGCGAATATTTGGCCGCCATGAATACTGGCGCATTCGACTTCCTCTGCTATCCCTATCAAAAGGGCGAAGTCGAACGGATTCTCGGCTCGGCGCTCATTCCGTTTCATCGCATGACTCTAAGCCGCCATTTCTAAGCCGAAATTTTCGTTCTTGCTCCAGAAACTAATTCCTTCTCATACTCACTTCCCTGTATTCCGAATGTTTACTTGTATGGTTCAATAGGAACAGGGACACGGGAGGCACGTATGCCTGAAGACGATGATGCAGTAGCGCGAGCGCGGGCTCGCGAAGACGCCCGAGAAGGCAAGTCCCCTTCCACGCAAGCGGGCGAATTTGTGCGTGAAGAAATCGAGCACGTCAGAGAGGGCAAGCACGGGGCTCGCAATCCGAAGCAGGCTATTGCCATTGGATTATCCAAAGCGCGCCGCGCCGGCGTAAATCTGCCTCCTCCAGGCTCAAAATCTTCTCTCCAAGTACGGAAAAAAGCCGCGCAAGATCGCCGTCGCGGCCGCAGTGCGCGAAAGCCTTCCAAGGCCCGTTCGCGCGCAATCTCGAAAGCTCTCCGCCGGGAGTCTTCCGGCACAGCGTCAAGAAAGGCGCTTTCTCGCCAAGCGCGCCGCGCTGCGCGACGCAGAGGACCGGCGGCCCGTCGCAGGTCAGCGCGTCACGCTGCACGCACCAGGCGCCACACGCATCCCGGCGGCAGAAGAAATTCTTAGCTTACCGGTTTGTGGTTTGGGCCAGAGTGGTTCGACTGCTATTTCCAGGATTGCTTTTGATTCTCCCGCTTCGCGTTTTTGCCAAACGGATTTCTTGAGACACCGATGCTTGCTTCTGAATTGCGCCTCGGCGCCAATTTACTGAGCGACGGCTCCTGCTCGTTCCTGGTCTGGAGTCCACACTCCAAGACGGTAACGCTCGGTCTCCGCTCTCCCGCTCCCGCGCAAGTCGAAATGAGACCCTTGGAAAAAGGCTATTTTCACTGCAACATTCCTGGGCTTGCTGCTGGTTCCTTGTATTCTTATATTTTGGACAATGAAAAGAAGCGCCCTGACCCCGCGTCAAAGTCCCAGCCACAGGGAGTTCACGGGCCTTCTCAGGTGTGCTCTGATTCATTCGCGTGGAGCGATTCGGCCTGGCAAGGCCTGCCTCTTCGCGAGAATATTTTTTACGAACTGCACGCAGGTGCGTTCACGCCGGAAGGAACGTTCGACGCCATCATTCCGCGGCTCACGGACCTCAAATCTCTCGGCGCAACTACTATCGAACTGATGCCGGTCGCTCAGTTTCCCGGCGAACGAAACTGGGGCTACGACGGCGTCTATCCCTTCGCTGTTCAAAATTCCTATGGTGGCAGAGAAGGACTAAAGCGCCTGGTAAACGCTTGCCATCAGGCTGGCTTGGCTGTCGCTCTCGACGTTGTCTACAACCATCTTGGTCCGGAAGGCAATTACCTGAACGATTTCGGCCCCTATTTCACCGACATCTACAAAACGCCATGGGGCCAAGCTGTAAATTTCGATCGCGCTTACAGCGACGAGGTGCGCCGTTTCTTCATCGAGAATGCTTTGTACTGGTTTTGCGAATTTCATATCGACACCTTGCGTCTCGACGCTATTCACGCCATCGTGGACTTATCCGCAAGACGATTCCTTGAGGAACTGGCCGAGCGCGTGGACGCCTTGTCCCTCCAACTAAGACGAAAAATTCACCTCATCGCCGAGAACGACCGCAACGATGCTCGTGTTGTGCTCGCGCGTCAATCCGGAGGCTTGGGTTTCGCTTCCCAGTGGGATGACGATTTCCACCACTCCGTTCACGCTCTTCTGACCGGTGAGCGTCAGGGCTATTATTGCGATTTTGGCAGCATCCATGACGTCGCCACGGCCTGCCGCAAAGGATTCGTCTACTCGGGCCAATATTCTCAGTTCCGGCGTCGCCGCCAGGGAAATTCGTGCCAGGAAACCTCGCCGCAGCATTTCGTCGTTTTCATTCAGAACCACGATCAGGTCGGCAATCGCGCTGAGGGTGAGCGCCTTCCTCAGCTTGTCTGTTTTGAATCCTCAAAGCTCGCCGCAGGCATCATGTTGCTCTCCCCTTTTGTTCCGCTGCTGTTTATGGGCGAAGAATATGGCGAGACCGCTCCATTCCAATACTTCGTCAGCCACGGCGACGAAGAGCTGGTCGAGAACGTTCGCCGTGGCCGACGCAGCGAATTCGAGAAGTTTGAATGGCAGCCTGATGTCCCCGACCCGCAGTCACCGGAAACATTCCTGCGTTCTAAATTGCATTGGGAGCTTCGCGAGCAGGGCCAGCATCAAAAATTGAAGTTTTTCTACACTGATTTGCTGAAAATTCGTAAAATAAGCCCATCGCTGTGTCTTGCAGCCAAAGAAGAAAGCAGAATCGTGGTTTCCGAACCCGGCGCTCTTGTTGTTGAGCGCTGGCACGAGCACGACCGCACGGTAGTTTTCTTTAATTTTCAGGACTCTACGGTTTCTCTGAGCAGTTCGCTCGCGCCGGGCGCTTGGAAAAAGGAACTCGAATCAAGCAGCGACAAATGGAACGGGCCCGGCGAACTTGCGCCTGACTTGCTCCACGGAAGCAATCGCTTGAATCTAAAACTACAGAGGCGTTCATTCGCTCTATTTCGCCTCGGCGAAGGAGGCCCGGTTAGCTATCTTCTTCCGCGCCGTTCATAACTTGAGCGTTGCGTGAACGTTGCGAAATTCCTAAGACGGCATGTCTAGCGTGCAAATTCCTTCTTCCACTTATCGCGTTCAGTTTAATCTCAATTTTCGCTTCGCCGATGCAGAGGCGCTGGTCCCTTACCTGCATGCTCTCGGAATTTCGCACCTCTATGCTTCCCCGCGTTTTAAGGCGCGCAAGGGCAGTTCGCATGGATATGACGTGGCCGATCCGATGCGCATCAACTCGGAGCTCGGCACCGAAGAAGAATTCGATCGCCTCGCCAGGCGCCTGCACCAATACGGTATGGGCCTCCTGCTCGATATCGTTCCGAATCATATGGCCGCAAGTTCCGAGAATCCCTGGTGGATGAACGTGCTCGAAAATGGCCGCGCTTCGCGTTACGCGAATTTCTTCGACATCGACTGGGAGCCTGAAGGGATCAAAGTCTCTGCAGTCGAAAAAGGCCGCGTCATTCTCCCTATCCTTGCCGCTCCCTATCCTGAAATTCTTTTGAACCAGGGCATTCGCCTGCGCTTCGATGACCGCGGTCTTTTCTTTCAATACGAAGACAATCGCTTCCCTTTGAATCCTTCCACCTATGGCGAGGTTCTTCAGGTTTGCATGAATAATCTGCAGGAGGAGCAGCAAATCTCTGACGCCTCAATGTCCTCGCTCGAAGATCTCCGGCGTATCTCGGCTTCTTTGCCACAACGCGAGGAGGGCGGCGTTTCCTTCAACGACCGCGACCGCGCCGTCGAAGAAATGAAATGCGCGCTGTGGCGTTTGCATCACAACGACGACGCAATTCGCCGCAGCATGGACAATGCCTTGCGCATTTTCAACGGTTTTCCAGGCGACGCACAATCCTTCCGCGCCCTTGATTCCCTCCTGGCAATGCAGTCCTATCGCCTCGCCCATTGGCGCCTCGCGACGAAGGAAATCAATTATCGAAGGTTCTTTGACGTCAACGAGCTGGTCGGCCTGCGTATCGAAGATCCTCTTGTCTTTTCTGCTCGCCACGCCGCCATCATGCGCCTGGTCCAGGAAGGAAAAGTTTCCGGCTTGCGCGTCGACCATATCGATGGGCTTCTTGATCCCCTGGAATACCTTGAGCGCCTCAAATCCATTCCCGTTTCTGGCAACCACGAAAATCCGGACGACCTTGCCATTTACACCGTCGTCGAAAAAATCACCTCGGGTGAAGAGTCTCTTCCCGCTGCGTGGCCTTGCTCCGGCACCACAGGCTACGATTTCCTCAACGCGCTCAATGCGCTTTTCATCAATCCCGAAGGGTATCGTCAACTTGAAGAGAGCTACCGCAGATTTGCGTCCATTGATAAATCCTTCGCCGACACGTGGTATGAACGCAAGAAACAGGTCATCGAAGAGCTTTTCATGACTGATTTGGACTTGTTGAGCCACCGCCTTGGCCGGCTAGCCGCCGCCGACCTGTATGGAAGGGATGCCCCCGTATCTGAGCTCGTCCTCGGCCTTGAGGAAATCACCGCCTCGTTGCCGGTGTACCGGACCTACTATCGCAGCCCAGTATTATCGCCGCGCGACAAGCCATTTCTGGAGCTCGCTCTCGCGGATGCCCACCGCCGCGCTCCTTCGCTCAGTGAGGAGACCTTTCATTTTCTACGCCGCGTCTTTCTCGCGGAGCTGCCATTCGAATCCGGCGAGATTCGAGCGTTGTGGCTTAGTTTTATTTTGCGGTGGCAGCAATTCACCGGCGCCATCATGGCCAAGGGACTTGAAGACACAGCGCTGTTCGCGCACCACAGCCTCATTTCCGTCAATGAAGTCGGCAATAATCCATTTCACGATCAGATTCCCTTCGGCGTCGACGCTTTCCACAGATTTAACGCCGCTACACTCGCCAATTATCCGCACTCTCTCGCAGCGACCGCTACTCACGATACGAAATGGAGCGAAGACGTCCGCGCTCGTCTCAACGTGCTTTCAGAAATGCCGCAGGAATGGGCCAAGTGCCTTCGCCGCTGGTCGCGGCTGAATAAGCACAAAAAAACGCGCGTTGATGGCCAGTTGGTTCCGACCGCCAACGAGGAAGTCATCTTTTATCAAGCCCTGCTGGGCATCTGGCCATTCAGCGATTTCGAAAATCTCGAGAGAGAATGCCTGCGCTCGCGACTCGAAACTTTTTTCATCAAAGCCGCAAAAGAAGCAAAAACCGAAACCAACTGGCTCCAGCCAAATGAAGCTCATGAAGCGGCTCTTCGCCGCTTTGTATTAGAAATCGCCGGCGCTTCTCCCAAGGATCCCTTTATTTCTGACTTTCTGCGCCTCCATCGGCAGATTGCTTTTCTCGGTGCTTGCAATTCTTATTCGCAATCTATCCTGAAAATGACCGCTCCCGGCGTGCCCGATTTCTATCAGGGCAGCGAGACGTGGAATTTCTGCCTCACCGATCCGGATAATCGCCGCTCCATCGATTTTCGCCGTCAGACCGCCTTGGACGAGTTGAAATCGCACAATGCGCACCCTTCAAACGATTGGCTCGCGGATCTCTTGCGTGGCTGGCGTGACGGTCGCTTGAAACTTTATCTGACCACTCGCTTGTTGAGTTTTCGCCGTGAACGTCCCGAACTCTTTGCCCAGGGCGATTACTTGCCTCTTGAAGTCCGCGGCGCCCGTTCCCAATCCGTTTTTGCATTTGCGCGCCATCTGGACGATGAATGGCTCGTCGTCGCCGTCCCCCGTCTGCTCAAGCGCATCGCCACGCGCGCCGATTTCCCGCTGCCGAAGGCCGTTTGGAACGCCACCTTCGTTGATATCCCTTCTGCGGCTCCCCCTTCCTGGAACAACATTCTCACCGGTGAACGAATCGATTTGTGCGATCGCGGCCAGCGTGGAACAGTGTCCGTGTCGGACTTATTTCGCCATTTTCCTTTTGCCGTCCTCACCCGCGCGGAAGGAAACGGCCAGAGGAGTTAAATTTATGCGGGCACCGCTCCGGCAAATTTTAGTGAGGCTAAAAAGTGAGGCCTGACTTCTTTACTAAATCAAAAGTGCTCGTCTTTATCACCGCGTTGCTGTTGTGTCTGTCCCCCACCTCCGACGCCTACTCCGTCCTCACCCATGAAGCCGTCATTGATTCCGAATGGGACGGCGTCATTAAGCCGCTCCTCTTGGAGCGCTATCCGGATTCCACGAAGTCTGACTTGAAAAAGGCGCACGCCTTCGCTTACGGCGGGGCCATCATTCAAGATATGGGCTACTATCCGTTTGGCAACAAGTTCTTCAGCGATCTTACTCACTATGTCCGCAGCGCCGATTTCATTCGCGCCCTCATCCGTGACTCGCAGAACGTCGACGACTATGCCTTTGCTCTCGGCGCGCTCGCTCATTATGTGGGCGACAACGACGGCCATCGTATCGCCGTCAATCATTCTGTGCCGCTTCTTTATCCCAAGCTTCGCCGTAAATTCGGTGACGTCGTTGTCTATGACGAAGACCCAGCCGCCCATTTGAAAACCGAATTTGGCTACGATGTCTTGCAAGTGGCTAAAGCGCACTATGCGCCCGACAATTTTCGCGACTATATCGGCTTTCAGGTTGCCAACGATTTGCTCGAAAAAGCCTTCAAAGACACCTATTGCCTCGATCTCAAATCCATTTTTACGAACTACGATCTGGCCATCGGCACGTTTCGCCGTTCGGTCAGCAATGTTATTCCGGAAATGACCAAAGTCGCCTGGCAGGAAAAGAAAAATGAAATTCAGAAAGACCAGCCTGGCATCACCGAGCGCAAATTCATCTTCAATCTTTCTCGCGCCAGTTACCGCAAACGCTGGAGCGAGAGATACAGGTCGCCTGGCATCGGCACGCGCATTTTGGCGTTTCTAATTCGCATAATTCCGAAAGTGGGGCCCTTCCGCGCGCTGTCCTTCCGCACGCCCACTCCAGAAGCCGAGCAGCTCTTTATGGTCAGTTTCAATGCGACTATCTACGACTATCGGCAAATCGCCAAAGAGCAGGGTGACTTAGGCCATCTCACAATTTCAAACGACAATTTCGACACTGGAAGTGTCACCGGCCCCGGCCAGTATCCTCTCGCCGATAATACCTACGCCGAGCTTGTTGACCGTCTGGACAAAGATCATTTCAAGACTATCTCTCCGCAGCTCCGTGCCGCGCTGCTCTCCTATTACAGCAATTTGAACGCTCCATTCCATACCAAGCGCAACAAAAAAGAATGGAAGAGAGTGGTTACCGAAATTGCGGAATTAAAGCAAACTACGTCGCGTACTCCGGCCGCCGCCTCCAACTGAGCAGGCAACAAATCGGCGCTACGCCTTCTTTTTGCTACCCACCGCGATCAGCACGATTCCTCCGACGAGCAAAATCGCGCCAAGAACCGGTGAGAGGGGAATCGTCTTGTGCTCCGTGGTGGAAGCTTGAACCGGCCCCACGTCCAGCACTTTTTTGTGGGTAGTGTACGTGATGCCTTGATATGCGAGCGCAATGATCCCCAGAACAGTGAGAGCGACGCCCGCAATCAGCGGAGCCTTCATCGTAGCTCCTCGCGAACCTGAACTTGAACTTTCACGCGCACCGGGGCTCGCCCCCCATTCACTCTAAGTCCGCCGCATCAATCCGCCGACCAGAGAGATCAGGAACAGAATGATGAAGATAATGAAGATGATCTTGGCGATTCCTGCGGCTGCAGCAGCAATCCCAAAGAACCCGAATATCGCCGCGATGATCGCTACGATCAGGAATACCACCGCCCATCCCAGCATGTCGCCTCCTCTTGGGCATTCACGCCCGCTTGACAACCTTTTTTAGCACTTCCGACAATTCTCACAATACGTCCCATTCGGTATCCCCTGCGGAATTCTCTGTAAGGGCAAAAGCCAAGACCATGGGTCGCTTAAGCTGGGTTTTCACCGAGCTACTCGATTTTTTCGTTCACCCTCGGGCCTATTCCCTATGTTTAAGGCTGCCAAATCCATGTTCACTGGTAAGCGGAACACAGAAGACCCGATTTTGTAACCTCAGTTCCAGCCGAAGTTACCAAACTTAGGAGACCTCTATGAATTGGGACCAAGTACAGGGCAAGTGGAAACAGTATAAAGGCCAGGCGAAAATCAAGTGGGGCAAGCTTACTGACGACGACCTCACCATGATCAGTGGCAATCGCGATCAACTCGTTGGCAAGGTCCAGGAATATTATGGCCTTACCAAAGAGCGGGCGCAGGAACAGGTCGACGAATTCGTCAAAAGCCTTCCGCCAGAAGAGCAAGCACGAGGCGTTAGCCAGCGTTAAATTTGACCGATAAACCTGGGCTGACGCCTGCCCGTCCTGGCGTCAACCCTCCCGATTCCAGAAAAGGAAAATCCGATGCCTTCCAGTCCATCTGAACAGCCCATTTCACGGAGCGAACTTGTCGATTTGCTGAACAATGATTTGGCCCGCGAATATCAAGCCATCATCGCCTACGTTGTTTACTCGCAGGTGCTCAAAGGCGCCGCTTACATGAACATCGCCGGTGAGCTGGAAAACCACGCGATGCAAGAACTGAACCATGCTCTCATCATTTCCAAGCAAATTGACTATCTCGGCGGCATGCCCAACGTCACGCCGCTGCCGGTCCGCATTTCCGAAAAAGCCGAAGAAATGCTGCGTTTTGATCTCGAGCAGGAAAACGAAACTATCGCCAGCTATCGCGAGCGCGTTCGCCAGTGCGAAACTCTGGGCGAATACGCCATGGCCGAAGAGATCCGCAAGATTCTCGTTAACGAGCAGGAGCATCAGATCGATTTGGCAACCGCGCTCGGCGAGGATGTTCCCGAAGTACACGCTAAGTACGCAACTCACCGTAGCTGAGTTCGCGCGGTGCCAGGCCGGTCTAGGGAAAATCTCTCCTTGAATTCAAGTTCTCAGTGGATAGTAATCTTTCGCGCCTCCCGCTATTCTGCGCTGGTAATGCTCACTGCAACTCGCCCCGCTAGCTTCTCTCCTGCGCACAACCCTCCACAAGGGGGCCGTTAAGTTCACCTGAGACAGACGGCCCCTTCCTACCTCTTCTGTATGCCAAAAACTTACTGCTGTTAGGGATTGCGCCTGATAGCTCTGTTTCGCCGCTCCGCTGAAACTAGCGCTGTTCACCAATTACCGCAACCGCCCAAGGGCAACGAGAAGAGGAGGTCAGCATGTCCACGCAAGAGCTTCCCATCGCCAAATCGCGAATCGACGAACCGGAGCCCAGCAAACCCGAGCGCCGCAAAAAGAAACCGCCCTCCACTGAAAGGGAAACTCCCGAGCCGCGTCCGCGCCGGGAGGAGCCGGGTCCTGAGCTCCCGCACAATCCTCAAGACATTCCCGAGCAGGAATTGCGCGCTGACTGAAATTCGGGTGTCCGGAAAGGGGATTCGCTTCCCGAACCGAAGGGAACCACAGTACGAATGGCTTTTGCTAGGCACGGCTTTTAGGCGTGCCAAAAACAGGAGGCATTTTAGCCTCCTATCGGGCACTTTATCCACGCGAGGTCGTGGTATGGGGCTCCGCGAAACGCCTCGGGGCCTCGGGGAGGGCGCTGCCGCTGATGCTTTCCACCAGCGCCAATTGCCCGCACGCTGCCATCACGTCCTGTCCCCGCGAATACCGCACAAAAACCAGATGTCCTTTGTCCGCCAGAAATTTGCGGAATGCCTCAATTCTCTCCGCATCGGGTGGCCGATACGGCAATTCGCCCGGATTCCACGGAATTAAATTCACCTTCGCGCGCAAATTCGCAATCAGCTTCGATAATCGTCGCGCATCGTCGACGCTATCGTTGAATCCGCCGAGCAGCACATACTCAAAAGTCAGCCGCTCCCACGGCCGCAAAGGATAATTTCGGCACGCCTCCAGCAGCTTCGCGATCGGATATTTTCCATTGATCGGCATGATTTTATCGCGCTGCTCGTCGCTCGAAGCGTTCAGCGAAATCGCCAGCTTCGGCCGCACTTTTTCCTGCCCCAGCTTCTCAATCCCCGGTACGATACCGCTGGTCGAAAGCGTCACGTGTTTCGGCGAAATTCCCATTCCTTTCGCGTCCAAAATAATCCGCAGCGCCTTCATCGTCGCGTCGTAGTTCAGCAGCGGCTCGCCCTGGCCCATCAACACCACATTCGTTTGCGGCTTCAGCGCCGCACGAGTGTCTTCGAGCGCCACGAGAACCTGCCCCGCAATTTCTCCCACGGTCAAATTGCGCAGCAATCCCAGCGTCGCCGTCAGGCAGAATTGGCAATTCACGGCGCAGCCCTGTTGCGTCGAAATGCAAATCGTCTGCCGCTTCTCCTCCGGCATGAATACCGTTTCAATCATCGCGCCGGATTTGCCGGCGGATTCGTCGCCCGATTCGCGCTGCGCTCCCCCCCATCGCAAAACGTACCGCACCGTTCCATCCGCCGAAGCATGCCTCCGCACAATTTCCGGCAAGCCCATTCGCGAAACTTCCGCCAGCCTCCGGCGCATCTCTGCCGGAAGCACACTCATATTTTCGATGCTCGTCTGCCGCTCCGCATAAAGCGCGCGATACACCTGGTCGCCGCGATACGCCGGCTCGCCCATCTGCGCAGCCAGTTCGCGCAATTCGTCCAATGATTTTCCGATTAGGCTGGCGCGATCTTCCCCTTGCGGCGATTTCAATGCAGCAGGTTTCATTTCATCTATACTACGCGAACGCCCCATTTTTTTCAGCGCGCAAGCGGCTTCCAGGCGCTATACTCCACTTTATGCGGACCCCGCGCGCTACAAGGAGCGTTCTGTGGAGCAAACAACAGTAGAGCAAATAGCCATCGATGACTGGGTTCGCGGCCTCTCCGCCATCCATCGCGAACACTTCACTCTCGAAAATATCGAAAACTACCTCCAGCAGCATCAAATTCGCTCCGCCACTTTGCAGCCGTATCTTTTTTACGCCAAAAGCCATTACACGCGGAACCTGATTTTCAAGTGCGATCTTTTCGAAGTCATGGCCATTTGCTGGGAAGTTGGCCAGGCTAGCCGCATTCACAATCATCGCGGCCAGAATTGCTGGATGGCCGTGCCCATTGGGAAATTGCGGGTCCAGAATTTTCGCGTGCAGGAAAAAAATCGCGATCGCGGCACCTGCCGCCTCGCTCCCAGCATTTTTTACGATATGGACTGCGCTCATCCTGGCACTGTGCAGCGCGAAGAACCTGTCCATCAGGTTCTGAATCTTCCGGAGTTCAATCAGCGCGCCACCAGCATTCATGTCTACTCGCATCCCTATTCGAGCTGCGAAATTTATTCTCTCGATAAAGGAACATATTCCGACGTGCCCTTGCACTACACCAGCGAATACGGCAAACTCAATCCCGACGAGAAGCTCTTTTAGCAAGTGCGTTGCGATTTTCGGATTCATGCCAGCATTTCTCTCGTCCTTTCACTTACATCTTGAACTTTCGCGCCTGAAAGGCGCTGTTTAAAGGGAGATTCATGGCGTTCGAAAATCGTTCCGTGCAACAAACCACCCTGCCCAACGGCCTTGTCGTCGTCACCGAGCCGATGGCCAACGTCCATTCCGTTTCTGCCGGCATTTGGATACGCACCGGCTCGCGCGCTGAAGCTTCCGAGCGCAGCGGAATTTCCCATTTCATCGAGCATATGGTTTTCAAGGGCACCGGACGGCGCAAGGCCGAAGACATTGCCCGCGAAGTCGATTCCGTCGGCGGAATGGTTGACGCTTTCACTGCCAAAGAAATGGTCTGCTTCAATACGCGAGTCCTCGATGAGCACCTTGAAGCTGTCTTCGATGTTCTGGCGGACATGGTCATCGATCCGCAATTCCCAGCAGAGGAGATTGATCGCGAACGCTCCGTCGTCCTCGAAGAAATTCGCATGGTCGAAGACAATCCGGAAGATCTGGTACATGAAATGTTTTCGAGAAATCTTTGGGGCGCACATGCCCTTGGCCGCCCGATCCTTGGAGTCGCGGAAACCGTCGAGAGATTCGATCGCGACACGCTCCGCGCTGCCTTCCGCTCCTGGTATGCGCCAAATAACATGGTCATCACCGCTGCGGGCAACATTTCGCATCAACAATTGCTCGATTTGGTCGAACCGCGTTTTGGCAGCCGCGCGCCTGTGCAGAATGGCCATGCAGACGCGCCTCCCGCTCCTGCCGCCGAAATTATTTCTCGCTCCAAGAGCGAACTCGAGCAGGTTCACTTCTGCATCGGCGTTCCAGCGTGCTCGATGACCGATTCCCGCCGCTATGCCGTCGCATTGCTGAATAATATTCTCGGCAGCGGAATGTCTTCGCGCCTGTTTCAAAACATCCGCGAAAAGCAAGGCTTGGCCTACGCCGTTTTCAGCGAGACAAATCACTATCATGATGCGGGAATGCTCTGCATCTATGCCGGAACCAGCCTGGAAACTGTCGAACAACTAATCGGCTCAGTCACCTCTGAATTGTGCAACCTCAAATCGAATGGAGTCACCGCGGATGAGCTGCGCCGTTCCAAAGCTAATCTGAAAGGCGCCACCCTGCTCTCTTTGGAATCCACCGGCTCGCGCATGAGCGATCTCGCGCGCCAGTATCTTTACTTCGGCAGTTACATCTCCCCAGCGGAACGCATCGCCGCCATGGAAGCGGTCACCCTTGAAGAAGTCCAGCACGCCGCTCAGGAAATGTTCCAGCCATCGCAAGCCGCCGCCGCCATCCTTGGCAACCTCAATGGCTTCAAGCTCTCCCCGTCGCAAATTTGCTTTTAACAGGCATCCCAGTATGTTTATTTTTCCGCCTGTATTCTATTGACGAACTTTCCTCGCTTTGTCATCATGCACGCAAGTCGCGTTCCTCATCGCGGCTGGCGAGGGCTTATCAGCTTTCGAGTTTCCATCTTGGCCTCCGGCAGTTCAGGCAACGCCACATTGCTTGAAACCGAGCGCACTTGCCTCCTCGTGGATGCCGGGCTCGGCCGTAAAGAAACCTTTCGCCGCCTCGCCACCCTCGATCGTGCGCCCAGCCACGTTGACGCCATACTCATTTCTCACGAGCACACCGACCACTCGAGCGGGCTTCCGCAGCTTTTGCGCCATTGGCGAGCGACTGCGTATCTGACGGAAGGAACTTACGCCGAAATCGTCCGCTTCCTACCCGAGGCTTCCACCAAAAAGCTCGAGCGCATCGAACACATCTGCGCCGGCGAAAAATTCACCATCGGCGACATCGAAATTTCTCCATTTTCAGTTCCGCATGATGCGGCTGACCCCGTCGGCTATTCCTTTCGCGCCAACGGCACCAAAGTCGCCATTGTCACCGACCTCGGCTATCTCCCCGAACTCGTAAAATTCCATATTCGTGATGCTGATTGCCTGATTCTCGAATCCAATCACGATCTCGAAATGCTCAAAGTCGGCCCGTATCCCTGGTACGTCAAACAGCGCGTCATGAGCCGCACCGGCCACCTCTCCAATCACATTGTCAGCGAATATCTTTCCGACGGTGAGGGTTTCGACGCGCGTGCCCGCTTCCTGGTGCTCGCCCACGTTTCCGAAACCAACAACAATCCAGACCTCGTCCATCTCTCCGCAGCGGAAGCCCTGAAGCGCCGTCCATCAGAGTCCCCATTTGAAGGCGAGCTGCTCATCGCCTCTCAACGCACTCCTCTCGGCCCACTAAATCTGTAGTTTTAATGGACTTATTTTCTGCCTACATTGCTTTCTTGACACGAAAAAATTACCGTCACCGTGAAAATTCCTCACGCTGGACGCTACAGTGATGACCTTAGGCCAAGTCGGTAAAGGCCTGATACTAGTACTTTTACTATTTCGCTGTAATCACGGCACATAACTTGCATTTTCTGTGTAGTGGGGCCGGAACAGCATAGATTGCCTGAACCGGATAAAACTGCTCACGAAGAAATTCTGCTGATTTTAAAATCGTTCTTTTCCGTTTTTCGAATTGTGACGAGTACGGCCCGTCTGATTTACGAACGTGAACTTTCTTCAAAAGGGGGCAGCTATTCTTAGGAAAACCAAGAAGTTCCAGCAGCTTTTTGGGGAATGCAAGGACTCTACACAGGAACAGACGCTACTCCAGGGCGCGGAAAAACTCGTGTTTTGCCACAAAAACAACGGAACCCCAAGGTTCCAGATCGAGATGAGCGGCGACAGGGAAGCAGCCTTAAGCCGCGCCGCGAGCTTGCTTGCGTTGGGCTGTATGGCCAGCGGAGAATCGCCTGCCGATTACGCCGTGCTTGTACCCGCCGACAATTCCTTGATTGATCGCATCGCCAAACACGCGGAAGAGCTTCTGCACGTCGGTCGCAGTTTCTCCGCCGGCGTTGAGCTCAGCCCTCGCGAGCACGAAGTGCTCAAGGAACTCCTCAATCATCGTGTGAACAAGGAAATTGCGGACAGCCTCTGCATTTCCGTGCGCACGGTGAAATTTCACGTCTCTTCGCTTCTCGCGAAGTTTGGGGTGGGCAGCCGCTGGGATCTGATTCAAAAGGCGCGCGATATGTTCTGCACCAAACAGGTTGCCGAAAGCTTCGCTAAGGTCCAGAGCGACGCTGCGCCAAGTTCCGCTCCTCCGGCGCCCCGCAGTTCCTCCCAGCGGGAAATCAGCCCGACCCGCGAATCAAAAGACCGGAAACATCAGGCACACCAGAATCGCATTGTTCCATTCCGCAGTGGACAGCTCCGCACCGCCTGAAAATTGTTCCGCACCGGATCGCGCTTTCGCCGTCGTTTTCGGCGAAGGCGCGTTTTGGTTCTCGCCGAACGGTGGGCAAGAACCTGCTCTATTGTTTGGCTGCTTTCATTTTCGGCGGGCGCATTTTCGGTTATCATGTCCTTGGGAGCGTTCCCCCTGAATTGAATCCATCAGCCTGAGCTTTTCATTTTTCGCCGGCTCGATCTGGAGAAACGTGTGATACCAAGGTACACGCGCCCGGAGATGCGCCGTCTCTGGGGCGAAGAAAACAAATTCCAAAAGTGGCTGGACGTTGAACTCGCCGCTGCTGACGTTCTCGCCGAAGCAGGTATCGTCCCGCGTGAAGCTGCGCTCCGCCTCCGCGAACGCGCCCGCATTGACGTTGCGCGCATCAATGAAATCGAATCGAAAGTCCGCCACGATGTCATCGCCTTCACCGTCGCCGTCGGCGAATCCATCAATGACCCAGAAGCCGCGCGCTGGCTGCACTACGGCCTCACGTCCAATGATGTTGTCGACACCGCGCAGGCCCTCCTCCTCCACGAAGCCTCCGAACACATCGCGAGTGGTCTCTCCCGCTTCGGCGAAATCCTCGAGCATCGCGCCTTCGAATTCAAAGACACGCCGCAAATCGGCCGCACGCATGGCGTCCACGCCGAACCCATCACCTTCGGCCTGAAAATTGCCAACTGGTACGACGAAAATCGCCGCGGCATCGCGCGCTTCGCTGAAGCCGCAAAAGAAATCGCCGTAGGTAAAATCGCCGGCGCCGTCGGCACCTGCGCGCATCTGGGCCCCGAAATCGAAAAGAAAATCTGCCAGCGCCTCGGCCTCGCCGTCGCTCCCATTTCGTCTCAGGTCATCGAACGCGACCGCCACGCGCATTACGTTTCGACGCTCGCCATCATCGCTGCGTCGCTCGAACGCATCGCCCTTGAAATTCGCCACATGCAGCGCACCGAAGTTCGTGAAGCCGAAGAATCCTTCGGTGGCGGCCAGCGCGGCAGCTCCGCCATGCCGCACAAGCGCAATCCCGTCGGCTGCGAACAGATTTGCGGACTCGCTCGCGTGGTCCGCGCCAATTCCACCGCCGCGTTCGAAAATATCGCCCTATGGCACGAGCGCGACATTTCCCACAGCTCCGTCGAGCGCGTCATTCTCCCCGATTCCACCACACTGGTGGACTACATGCTCGATCGCATGGCCGCGATCGTCGCCAACATGAAAGTTTTCCCCGAGCGCATGCGGCGCAATCTCGATTCCACGCAGGGCCTGATTTTCTCCGGCCAGCTTTTGCAGGATCTCGTCGAACACGGCGCGGGCCGCGAAGATGCTTACAAATGGGTGCAGGCCCACGCCATGGCCGCCTGGGAGTCGGAGTCCAGTTTCCGGGATCGAGTCTCTGCCGACCTCAACATCGCCCAATTCCTCGACGCCCGCGCCCTTGCGCGCACCTTCGATTTGCAGCGCCAGCTCAAATCCGTCGATGCCATTTTCTCCCGCGTCTTCGCAAAAAAATCCTCCGCCGCTTTGCAGTAGGCGTCGCCCCTATAGCGCAGACGTCGCGCCTCTCAGCCGCTCTGCGGCTCGCAAAAATGAACGGAGAGAATCAGGCAAGACTACTGGCTCCTGGGTTCGGTCGAAGCACCCTGATTTATTCGTAGCGCAGCGCAATCATCGGATCGAGGCGCATGGCCCTCCGCGCGGGAATGTACGAAGCCAGCAGCGCGACCACAGATAAAATCACAGCCACAATCAAAAAAGTGAGCGGATCGGTGGCCTTCACGCCAAAAAGCAAGCTCGATATCAGTTGCGTTGCTCCGAACGACAGCGCAACGCCAATCACCAGGCCCAGCACCGCCAGCCACGCAGCTTCGCCCACCACCAGACGCAGCACGTCGCTGCGCTGCGCACCGAGGGCCATGCGAATGCCGATTTCCTGCGTACGCTGCACCACTGAATTAGCGACGAGACCATAAATGCCAACAGCGGCGAGCAAAAGCGCCGCGCCGGCGAAAATGCCCGCGAGAAGAAAGAGAAAACGCTGTTGCGCCGACCAACCTCCAAGCGCTTGCACAAAGGTGGTGAATTCCACGGGAATATCAGGATTGAGCCGGCGGAAAATCTCGCGGACGGGAGGGACGATGGCGCTTTCCGGCAGGGCGGTGCGCAAAACGATTGCCGGGGAACTGTTTTCCCCGATTCCGCGCTGGCGATAATCAACGAAAATCACCGAGCTCGGCGGCTTTTCAAGCCCGTCCGCGCGAATATCGCCGACGACGCCGACAATGGTGAGCGGCTTCATAATGCCGTCCATATTGCCGAAGAAAATTTGCTGGCCGATGGGATTTTGATGAGGCCATTTTTCGCGGGCAAGAGTTTGCGTGATTAAGGCGACATGCGGTGCGCCGGGGCCATCCTGTGAATTGAAGAGGCGGCCGCGGATGAGCGGAATTCCTGCAGCCTGGAAAAAGCCGCCGCTGGCGACGCCATAATCGGCCGTGCCGGTTTGCTTTGGATTTTGCCACATGCGCTTGAGCTGATCGGCATTCACAGGCGAGGGCTGACCGTTGAGAATCAGAAACAATCCATCGGGAAATTCGTTCTCGGTCGATATAGGAAGGTCGCCTGTGACGCCCTCCGATTGCACGCCAGGTATAGCGCGTATGCGCGCCAGTGCTTCGTCAAGGAACTGCGTCTGGCGCACCGTTTCCGCCTGACTCATGCCAAAATTCTGCGCAGATTCTGAGAGTGGAAGTGAGAACTTCGCGACCAGTAAATTTTGGGCATTAAAGCCGGAATTGACGGAAAGCAAGTCCAGGAAGCTGCGCCCCAGAAGCCCTGCGCCTACGAGCAACATCATGGTTGCGGCAATTTCGCCGACGACCAGCGCGCTGCGCACTTTTCGGCTGCCGCTGCTGTAGCTCCGCGAACCAGCGCTCAGGGCATCGTTCAAGTCCACGTTGCCCGCGCGCCATGCAGTGAAAAGACCAAGCCCGATCGCCACTATTAAAGTAGCGGCGACCGTGAAAAAGAGGACGGTTCCATTGACGGTGATGCCCTGTTGATGCGGCAGATTCGCGGGAAGAATTGCGGGAAGCAGATTCGTTGTCCAAAGCGCAAGCAAAACCCCGAGCACACCGCCGGCAACGGCCAAGACAAGGGATTCGGCGAGTAATTGCTGCACAAGACGGCCGCGGCCGGCCCCGAGAGCGGCGCGGACTGCTAATTCCTTGCGACGCGCGGAGGTGCGCGCCAGCATCAATCCGGCGACGTTTGCGCATGCGACCAGAAACAAAACGATGACCGCGGCGAAAAGTGTGAGCAAGGCGGGGCGAACCTTCCCGATGATGTCTTCGGAGAGCGGAATTACCACGGCGTCGGAAATGAAAAAATTGGGATTTTCGCCCTTCCCATATTGCTCATGGATTCGGCGGGCGATGGTATCCAGATCCGCGCGGGCCTGCTCGACCGTCACGCCATCGCGAAGGCGCCCGATACCCTCGCCATTGTGGGACGTGCGGCTGGTGTTCCAGCCGTACCGCTCAGACGGGACCCAGACTGAAACGCCGGCGGGAAAATCGAATCCCTGCGGCATGACTCCAACTACAGGATAGACGGTTTCATCCATGGTTAGATGGACGTTTGATAGATCGTTCGTGCTGCCGAGAAAATCGCGCCAGTAGTTGTAGCTGACAATCATCGCGGGAGCGCCGTGGACAACCTGCTCATTGGGCGCAAAGGCGCGTCCGCGAAGCAGCTCGACGCCAAGGACCTTGAAAAACCCTTGCGACACAATACCGATATTCACGCGTGCTGGTTCGCTGCCGCCGGAAATAGCGTCGGGACCCGAACTGAACATGGCCAACGCGGTGAGCGTGTGATTTTGATTGCGAAAATCAAGGAGGTTCGGATCAGCTAAATGGGAACGCTGGCCGCCTCCTTCCCTCTCATAGACAGCGACAAGCTTTTGCGGGTGGGGATAGGGCAGCGGGCGCAGCAGCACCGCATCTACAACCGAAAAAATCGCGGTCGAGGCGCCCATGCCGAGCGCCAGAATCAAAATGGCGACGAGAGAGAATCCCGGATTCTTCGCGAGCGTTCGTACGCCGAAGCGGAAGTCCTGCCAGAAATTATTCATCTTCACGCCCTCAGTAGATTCGTGCGGACACACCCCCGGCCGGTCAAAAAGCTACCGGGGGAACAAGTGCCGCAAAAGCTCTTGCTAGACGGTTTGCGTGCGCGCGTGCATGGTCTCTTCCACGATGCGCCCGTCAAACAAATGAATCGAGCGATCCGCCACGCCCGCAAAGCGCGGATCGTGCGTCACCATGCAAATGGTGGCGCCTTCGCCGTGCAGTTGCCGCAGCAAATCCATCACCGCTTCGCTGTTCTTGGAGTCCAGGTTTCCAGTGGGCTCGTCCGCCAGCAGGATGGAGGGCTGCCCGACCAGCGCGCGCGCCACAGCGACACGCTGTTGCTGGCCGCCAGAGAGCTGCGAAGGATAATGTTTCATGCGGTGCGCCATGCCCACACGCTCGAGCACTTGCTGCACGCGCTGCTTGCGCTCCGCCGAAGCCATGCTGCGATAGGTGAGCGGCAGCTCCACGTTCTCAAACACGGTCAGGTCGCCAATCAAATTGAACGCCTGAAAAATGAAACCGATTTCGCGGTTACGAATGCGCGTGCGATCCGAGAGCGAGAGATTTGCGACCGGCTGATTATTCAGCGTGTAATTGCCTTCGGTAGGAGAATCCAGCAAGCCCAGAATGGAGAGCAGCGTTGACTTGCCGCAGCCCGACGGCCCGGCAATTGCCAGGAACTCTCCGACTTTGATCTCCAAATGCACGCCCGCGAGCGCGTGCGTTTCGATTTCGTCGGTGAAGAACACTTTGGTTACGCCGTCCAGATGAATCAATGCTTGGGTGCTGTTCATACTGTCTCCTTCATTGCCATATCATACGCTCATTTAATCCGTACGAGATTGAAATTGTCATCCGCGGACATATCCGACAGAATAACAACGTCGCCCTCGTTCAGACCGCGAAGAATTTGCACATTACTTACAGAGACCGCGCCGATCTCCACCTGCACGCGCTCTGCCTCGGTGCCGCCATTTATTTCCTTGAAGAGACTGATGGTGCTGTTTGCGTCTCCGTGCACCGGACGCCCTACATTGAGCACGTTGCTGAGTTTCTCGATCAGAATCGTTCCTTCGACGCTCAAGTTGGGCACTGCGCCGGGCGGCAGCGGTCCATCGAGGTGCACGTCCACCGTGCGCGTGCCATTGGTGGCTTGAGGATCAATGCGTTCCACGTGGCCCGGAATAATTCCGTTATGGGTGTCAACTTGCGCGCTCTGATTCAGTTGAATATCTCGCGCCTGCGTTTCCGCGATTTGCAAGGACGCTTTCAGCTTGTTTTGCTCAACCACTTTGCAAAGTTCCGCGCCAGGCTGAACTTCCGCGCCCACGTCAATATTCGGTCCGAGTTCGGTAAGAACTCCGTCAATGCCGGCGCGCACATTCAAATCGTCCATTTCGGTTTGATACAAAGCGACCTGAGCTTTGTCTGAATCTACAGTCGCTTCATCAACGGCTAACTGCGATTTCATGGAATTTGCATAAGTGGTCACTTGCTGTTGGGCAAGCGCATCCTCGACCTTTAAATTCGCTGCCCCTACGGCGGACTTGTCTGCGATGACTTTGGCTACCACGCCTTGTTTTTCGCCGACCGCGTCCGCTTCCGCTTGCATTTCCGCTTGCTTATAGTTCGAGCGAACGGTCGCCGCAGTGGTTTCTAGGCCCGCTAGTGTGTTCTCAACAGCGGCCTTCTGGTTGGCCAGCGCGGCTTCATCTGATTTCAACTTGTATTGCGCGGCGGCAAGCTGCTGCGTAAGCGTGGGGTTGGTCAAAACCATAATCAGGGTGTCGGGCTTCACCCTGGCACCCGCAAGAAGCAGGCGTTTCACCACGCGGCCTTCGGTAAGCGCCGGAATGGTGACGATGTTCTCTGGTACCAGCGTGCCCAGGCCCTGCACGTCAATGATCATGTCGCTGCGCTTGACTGTGCCTGTGTAAATCACTGAGCCATCCACGGAGGGAGGCGCCGGCTTCAACCTCGAAAGCCCATACGTCACCAGCGGCAGCAGAATCAGAATGGCAACGATATAAATAATCCTGCGAATGCGTTTTTTTCTCTTAACATCAGGCCGGACGATATCCAACTGGGCTCTCCTCGGCGTGCATAACCGCAATTCCTGTGCCTATAGCGGCCAGCGCCTAACTTACTGTAGTAGAGTAATTTAGATGCATTCTACTCCTGTTTGTTTGCTCGTGCACGCCCGATAGTGGGACTCGCTCGTCCCACTACCGGACACCACCATAGGCATCCCATTCCAGACTTCATAGTCCTCCCTTAGCAACACTGTAGCCTTAATTCTCAACGGAGGTTTTGACGCGCTGCATCCCGACGCTGTTGGGGGGCCTAGCCTACACCGCATCTAACCCGACCTTTTGCAACTCGGAGGCACCGTTGGTGTTGAATTACTGGGGCAGGAGGGCGTGCGCGAACCGCCCTACATCCCGCGACGACAATTTTGAATCTAAGCCGAACGATTGCGCCTCTTCTTGACATTTTACGGTGGGTTGCCGGTTTTCGCATCGGCAGCGGTTTTGAACATTGCGCAAAACAACTGAAAATCACATTCTAGCTAGAATTTCTCCACAACTTGGATCTCCGCGAGGAGGACGAAAAGTGTTCCTGAGCACAAAGAATATCGGCCGGATTCGGCCGGCGATTGAGCGCGTTTCGAAATTTGTTGCTGCGAATAAGTTCAGTTTCGGCGTGCCGTTGGCGGGACTTGCGCTGGCGCTGTCCATAATGCCGCTGATCGGGCAAGCGCCCGCGCAGGAGCGTTCGGAGCGCGAGAAGGATTCCGCGCAGCTAATCCGCAGGCGCGCGCAGTGGTTCTTTCATCAGCGTGCTTATCCGCTCGAGCACATTCCGGCGGGCGCGCGAGTCCGCGCCGTCGAGCACCTTGAACGCATGCGCGCCTCGAGCGGCACTTTTATGCAGCGCTTCCTCGCAAAAGCCAATCTCGAGAATTCCACTAGTTTCATCAATTCCGGCACTCAGGCAAGCGCTCAGCAAATTGCCATCAACATGAGCAATTGGACGCCGATTGGCCCGCAGCCGACATCCAGTTTCTTTTTTGGTTTGACTTCCGGCCGCGTGACGGCGCTCGCTGTAGACCCTTGCGATGCGAGCGGCAATACGATTTATGCTGGCGGCGCCCAAGGCGGGCTGTGGAAGACCACCGATGGCGGCACGACTTGGACGGCCATGACGGATAGCCAGCTCTCGCTTGCCAGCGGTTCCATCGCCGTGGATCCCGTGCTTGCCGACTGCACCGGCGGCCACACGGGCTCGATTTACTACGGAACCGGCGAACAGAATTTCGCATACGACAGTTTTTATGGCGCCGGTGTGCTGATTTCTCATGATGGCGGCAGCACCTGGACGAAGGACAATACTTTCGTGAACGTCACGCTGGGAACACCGTCAACCATTGCGTCGACAAACCCCGGCGCGGCGGGCCCATTCATTGGCTCGATTGCGGTGGATCCCGCGACGAGCGGCGCGAATCAGGTTCTTCTCGCCGGAGTTCAAGGCGTAAGCAGCCCAATCAATTCCGGCATCTACCGCTCGACCAACGGCGGCTCAACTTGGACGCGCGTGATTCCCACCAGCAACGCCACCAATTTCCCGGCCGCCTGCGATTTTGGTACAGGGGTGGTGTTCGATCCGGCTGACTCCACCGCGAATACGGCGTACGCCGCGCTCGGCATTCCTTTCCCGAGCGGCAATAGTTCATCGGGCACCTGCGGCACTGAAGAATTGGACAATGGCGTTTACAAATCCACCGACGGCGGCGCCACCTGGACTCTGCTCTCCGCACTGGATTCCGCGGCGAATGCCGTTGGAGGTGCCGCGGATTATGGCCGCATCACCATCGCCATTGGCCCTCCCGCTGCCAGCGGCAAGCCCGGAGAGCTGCTCGTTTCGATCGCCAATATTCTGAATAGCTCGAGCAATTTACTTGGCGTGTTCAAGAGCACCGATGGCGGCAACACATTTACTCTGCTGATGAACGATGGCAGCGGTACTGGCTTTTGCGACCAGCAGTGCTTTTACGACATGTCCATCGGCGTCAGCCCGAGCAATCCCAATTTGATTTTCCTCGGCGGAGGCCCCGCGGCTGCCGGGGGCAGCACCGCGCCTTGCGGCCTTTTTTCTGCCGGCAATGGGATCTCTACGGTGATTCGCTCGACCGATGGCGGGAATTCCTGGGCCGACGTTTCCTGCGACAACACCAGCGGGTCATTCATCCACGTGGACACTCATGCCTTCGCTTTCAGCCCGAACGGCAAGCTGTACACGGGGAACGATGGCGGCATATGGGCGTCCTCTGACGTCATCAGCGGCGCAGCAGGCGCGCAAACGTGGTCTGACCTGAACACCACTCTCAACCTGACGCAATTCTACCCGGGAAATTCCATCCACCCTTCGAATCCGCAGATCGCGTTCGCCGGAGCGCAGGACAACGGCACGCAAATGTTCACCGGCAGCTTGAATTGGAACGACACCGATGCTTGCGGCGACGGCGGCTGGACGGCAATCGATCCCAGCATTCCCAGCACGGTTTACGCGGCGTGCGAGGCTTTTGGCGCTACTGGCGAGGTGAATAAAAACCAGTTGGACGGTGTAGGCGGCACCAATGGCGTGAACTGGCTGGCGCTCGACACGTCGGCTATGGACGTTGACAACACGAACTTCATTCCACCGTTGGTTCTCGATCCTAGCAGCCCACAAAATCTATATTTTGGGACTTTCCAGGTGTGGCAATCCACAAACGGCGGCATCTCCTGGAATATTCTCGCGCCAACGTCGGCCTCAGGCCCTAGCAGTTTGTGTGCGAGTGGAAACTGTGTGCTCACTACGCTTGCCGTCGCGCCCAGCAGTTCGAATATTCTCTATGCTGGTTCAGATGTCGGATACATTTGGGCATCGAACGATGCGACCAGCGCAACGCCAACCTTCAACCGAATCGATCAGTCGAACACGCCCTCGCGCGTGGTCACGCAAATCGCTGTCAGCCCAACCGCTCCGCAGACCGCGTTTGCCGCTTTTTCCGGCTTCTCCGGCTTCACCATTCCCGGCACAAGCACCACGGATACCGCCGGCCATCTTTTCGAAACCACCAACGGCGGCACAACGTGGACGGACATCAGTTGCCACGTCTCCAACTGCGGCACTCCGGGAGCGACCGATCTTCCCAACACGCCGGTAAACGATGTCGTGGTGGATCCAAACGACCTCACCAACAGCACGGTTTATGTGGCCACGGACGTCGGCGTTTTCGCCACCGGCAACGGAGGCGCAAACTGGTCGGAACTGGCCGGCGGCCTGCCGCATGTGGAATGCACTTCGCTGAAGCTTGACAATACTGCGCGCGTTCTGCAAGTCGGCACGCATGGCCGCGGCGTTTGGGATTTGCAGTTGCCCGGCCTGCCTGCTTCCGCATTGACCGCGATTTCGCCTACCAGCACCACGGCAGGCACGTCAGGAATCACATTGACTTTAAGCGGTCAGGGCCTGCCCGCCAACGCTACTGTGAACTTTGGCAGCACTCCGCTCGCTTCTTCCGGGGGCGGCACGCAACTCACGGTCTCCGTTCCCGCCTCCGCGCTGGCTGCGTCCGGCGAAGTAGCCGTGAGCGTTGCGGGTGTGTCTACGCCGCCGCTGAATTTCGGAATCGAAGGACCCGCGCCGACGATAACCGGCGCATCGCCCACTACCATTACCGCCGGGAGCAACGCCACGTTGACCATCACCGGCACTAATTTCGCTTCGAATTCCGAAGTGATTTGGACGCCGATATCTGGCGCCAATCAGGGTGTTAGCACAGCGATCGCCCAAGATGCCGGCTCGCTCGGTTGCACAAACGGCGCGTGCCAATTCACCGTGACGGCGCCCGCGAGTTTGCTCACCGCGACCATCGGCAACGTCGCTCCCATCGGCGCGCCGAAAGGCGGCCCTAAAGGCCCGGCGTCTCCCTGGCTGCTTGCAGCGCTTTGCGCCGCCGCTCTCGGAATCGCCATGCTGCTTGCTTTCCCGCGGAAGCGCCGCGCCCTTATTGGCGCAACCGTTAGCATGGTTTTGCTGCTGTTGGTGATTGGCGGCTGCTCAAATAGCGGCAACGCGCCGCCGATTAGTCTCGGAAGCCAGGTTACCGTCTCCATTAGCGTTAATAATCCCGGCCCGGGCGGAGGCCTTTCCGGCACTTCAAGGTCCGTCACCGTATATCCGCAATAGCGCTGCTTCCGGGAAAGGTGCGGCAGGATTAGAGTTTATGCTTTTGTACTTCTGATTCGCCACGCTTAGGACATTTGGCGCAGCACGTAATGCAGGATTCCGCCGTGCTGGTAGTAGGCGGCCTCGACCGGCGTATCAATACGCACGATCACGGGAAAGCTTTTCTCTTTGCCGGCATCATCGCGCGCCATCACGCGCACCGTTTTTCGCGGCTTGAAATCCTTCGCCAATCCTTCTATGGCGAATGTTTCTTTGCCGGTCAGGCCCAGCGATTTCGCGGTGTCTTCATTCTGAAATTCCAGCGGCAGCACGCCCATGCCAATCAGATTGCTGCGGTGAATTCTTTCAAAGCTCTGCGCCAGCACCGCGCGTACACCGAGCAGCAGTGTGCCTTTCGCGGCCCAGTCGCGCGATGAGCCTGCTCCATATTCCTGCCCGGCAATCACCAAGAGCGGCACATTTTCCTTCCGGTAGCGCTCGGCCGCGTCGAAGATCGTCATTTTCTCGCCGCTCGGCTGATGCAGCGTCCAACCGCCTTCCGTTCCGGGTGCCAGCTGATTCCGCAGCCGGATATTCGCGAACGTTCCGCGCATCATCACTTCATGATTTCCGCGCCGCGCGCCATATGAATTGAAATCTTTCGGATGCACGCCGCTGGCAATCAGATACTTTCCTGCTGGACTGTCCACAGGAATCGAGCCCGCCGGCGAAATGTGGTCCGTGGTTACGCTGTCGCCCAGCAGCGCCAGGACGCGCAGGCCCTTCAAATCTTGCAGTGCCGGAGGCTTTGCCGGCATGCCTTCAAAAAACGGCGGCAGCTTGATGTATGTGGACTTTGCATCCCAAGCGTACAAATCACCCTTCGGTACCGGTAATGCGCGCCAGCGATTGTCGCCGGTAAACACGTCGGCATATTCCTTGTGGAACATATCCGTCGAAACCGCCGAGCGCATGAGCGTCTCAACTTCCTGTGGCGTCGGCCATATTTCGCGCAAGTAAACTGGTTTGCCATTTTTGTCCGTTCCCAGCGCGTCCTTCTCCATATCGAAGTCCATTCGCCCGGCCAGCGCATACGCCACCACCAGCGGCGGCGACGCCAGATAATTCGCGCGGCACAGCGAATTGATGCGCCCCTCGAAATTGCGATTTCCGCTCAACACGGATACCGCCACCAGGTCATTTTCCTTGATGGCCTTGCCGATCGCCTCGGGCAGCGGCCCGCTATTGCCAATGCACGTGGTGCATCCGTAGCCGACCAGATTAAATTTCAGCTCATCGAGGAACGGCATCAATCCTGATTTCTTCAAATAATCGCTCACCACCATCGACCCTGGCGCAAGACTGGTCTTCACCCACGGCTTCGATTTCAGCCCGCGCTCGACCGCCTTCTTCGCCAGAATCCCCGCGCCCAGCATCAGCGAAGGATTCGACGTATTCGTGCAGCTGGTAATCGCCGCAATCACTACGGAGCCGTCGGCGATGTCGAAGCGGTCACCATTGTTCTGGACGCTCACGCGTTTGGGCGCCGCGGTCAGCGATTTTTCGAACACCGTTTTCGCCTGCGTCAGCGGCACTTTGTCCTGCGGGCGTTTCGGCCCCGCGATTGTTGGCACCACGTCGGCCAAATCAAGCTCCAACGTGTCGGAGAATTTTGGATCCGGCGTGGCATCCGTGCGGAAAAGCCCTTGCTCTTTCGTGTACGCCTCGACGAGCTTCACCTGCGCTTCATCGCGCCCTGTGAACCGCAAATACTCGAGCGTCTCCGCGTCCACCGGGAAAAATCCCATGGTCGCGCCGTATTCCGGAGCCATGTTTCCGATGGTCGCGCGATCCGGCAGAGTGAGGCTCGACAGTCCCGCGCCGTAAAACTCCACGAATTTCCCCACCACGCCTTTTTTACGCAGCATCTGCGTCACGGTCAGCACCAGGTCTGTCGCCGTCGCGCCTTCGTGCAATCGCCCGTGCAGCTTGAATCCCACCACTTGCGGAATCAGCATCGAGAGCGGCTGCCCCAGCATCGCCGCCTCCGCTTCAATCCCGCCCACTCCCCAGCCAAAAACACCCAGTCCGTTCACCATCGTGGTGTGTGAATCCGTGCCCACCAGCGAGTCCGGATACGCCAATTGTTTGCCGTTTTCCTCGCGCCGGAAAACTACGCGCGACAAGTATTCCAGATTCACCTGATGGCAAATCCCCGTATCCGGCGGAACTACGCGGAAATTCCGGAAGCTGCTCTGCCCCCAGCGCAAAAACGCGTAGCGCTCGATGTTGCGCGCGAATTCCATCTCCGAATTGAAAGCGAACGATTGCGCCGTGCCGAACTGGTCCACTTGCACCGAATGGTCGATCACCAACTCCGCCGGAAACAGCGGATTGATTTTCGCTGGATCGCCGCCGAGTTTGCGCATCGCTTCGCGCATTGCCGCCAAATCCACAATCGCCGGAACGCCGGTAAAATCCTGCAGCAGCACGCGCGACGGCAAAAATGAAATTTCCTTCGACGGCTCTTCTTCCGGCCTCCAATTCGCCAGCGCGCGCACGTCGTCCGCGTGAACGAAAGGCGTCCCTTCGTGACGCAGTAAATTCTCCAGGAGAATTTTCAGAGAAAAAGGGAACGATGAAACTTTGCTTTCGCCAGCAGCGGCAACGCTAAAAATTTCGAAATTCTCGCTGCCAACTTTCAATGTGGAACGAGCGTTGAAGGAATTCGAGGCTGCGCTCATGCGAGTTGTACGCTCCCTCTCCTAACTTTATATGATAGCGCATCGCGCCCTGACATTTTCTGATTTTCACGCGGGCGCGCTTCCGCCATTTGTGCGTCACCTTCGCGCATGCCATAATTTTGAAGTCACCACCGACGCTGAAAAGCAGCACGAGGTACACGGAAACCCAACGATGAAAGTTCTGCTCATCGCCACCTACGAACTCGGCCGTCAGCCTTTCGGCCTCTCCTCTCCAGCCGCATGGCTGCGGGGCACTGGCGCGGAAGTTACTTGCGTGGACACTTCGCGCGAATCGCTGACCGAAGACGCCACTCGCGGCGCCGCGCTCATCGCTTTTTACGTGCCTATGCACACTGCCACGCGCCTCGCCGTCGAATTGCTTCCGCGCGTCCGCCAACTCAATGCGCGAGCGCACATCTGCTTCTACGGACTCTACGCGTCCGTGAACGAATCCTGGCTTCGCCGCCTCGGCGCGCAAACCATTCTGGGCGGTGAATTTGAACAGCGACTCGCGCATCTCGCCGAAACAATCGCCGCCAAAATGCCGCACGCGCCTGAAAATGCTGCGTGCGAACGCGCTCCCGACAACGTCGAGCCGGTAATTTCGCTCGCTCGCCAGAATTTCAAAGTGCCCGATCGCACCGGCCTTCCGCCGCTCGACAAATACGCCCGCGTCGCGATGCCGAACGGCGAAAAGCTCGTCGCCGGGTACACCGAAGCCAGCCGCGGCTGTAAACATCTTTGCCGTCACTGTCCCATCGTGCCCGTTTACAATGGCGTTTTTCGCATCGTCAGCGCCGAGGTCGCCCTCGCCGATATTCGCCAGCAAGTCGCCGCCGGCGCGCAGCACATAACCTTTGGCGATCCCGATTTTTTCAACGGTATCGGCCATGCCCTTCCGCTGCTGCAAGCCTTCCACCGCGAATTCCCGGCGGTCTCCTACGACGTCACCATCAAGATCGAGCATCTTCTGCAGCATTCCGAGCGTCTCCGCACCCTTCGCGAAACTGGCTGCCTTTTCGTCACCAGTGCCGTGGAATCCGTCGACGACGCCGTCCTCGAAAAGCTAGAAAAGCATCACACGCGTGCCGATTTTCTCGAAGTCGTCCGCCGCTTCCGCACCGAAGGTTTGGTGTTGCACCCCACGTTCGTTCCTTTTACTCCGTGGACGACGCTCGCAGGTTATCTCGACCTTCTTGAGCTACTACGCGAACATGATCTCATCGAAAACGTCGCGCCGATTCAACTGGCCATTCGACTTTTGATTCCCGCCGGTTCGCGCTTGCTCGAACTCGACGAAATTCGTTACGGCGCCGCTCCATTCGATGAAGCCGCCATGGTTTATCCCTGGGAGCATTCAGATGCGCGCGTCGATTCTCTTTGCGAAGAAATTCAGCGCGTCGTGCATTCCAGCGAAAAAATGTCTCGCTCGCGCCCGCGCACTTTCGCTCTCATCGAACAGGCCGCCCGCCGCGCCGCCGGTTTGAGCGAATCCGCACGCGACCGCCAGCAGTCCATTCTCGCTTCGCGCGCCACGATTCCATATCTCACCGAGCCTTGGTATTGTTGAGCGGAACCGACCGGAGACCAGTTGGCCTCCATCGCCGATGCCAGAAAATCTTTGCGCCACGCGGACGCTTTCGTCTGACGCAGTGCAATCAACCGTGGGATTTTATCAATGGATTCTCAGCGCAAAAAACTTCTGATCCTCGCGAGCAACCTGGGTTACCAGACGCGCGGATTCGCCGATGCCGCCACATCCCTCGGAGTCGAAGTGCAATTCGCTACTGATCGCTGCCACAAGCTTGAAGATCCTTGGGGCGATGGCGCGCTGCCCCTCAGTTTCGAAAATCCGCAAGAAGCCGCCGCGGAAATCGTTCGTCGCGCGAAATCGAATCCGCCCGACGCAATTCTCGCACTCGGAGATCGTCCCACTCCCGCAGCGGCATACGCCGCGCACTCTCTCGGCCTCGGCGGAAACAGTCCGCGCGCCGTCGAGCTTTGCCGCAACAAATTCGCGCAGCGTGAAGCTCTTGGCGATGCGGGCCTGCCCGTCCCGCAATTTTTATCGTTCCCTGTCGCTGAGCCGCTCGATGGCGTCTTACCTCGGGTGAAATTTCCCTGCGTGCTCAAGCCATTGTCGCTCGCCGCAAGCCAAGGAGTGATTCGCGCCAATGATACGCGACAATTTCGCGAAGCCGTCGCCACAATCACAAGGCTTCTCGCCTCGCCGGCGATTCGAGTCACTCGCGAAAGCTCTCTCGACAAATTGCTCGTGGAAAGTTACATCCCTGGAAGAGAAGTCGCCGTTGAAGGGCTGCTCGACAACGGCCGCCTGAAAATTCTGGCGATTTTCGACAAGCCCGACCCTCTCGAAGGCCCCTATTTCGAAGAAGCGATCTACGTCACGCCCTCGCGCCTCTCCGATGAAGAGCAGAAGGCTCTTGCAGATTGCGCGGTACGCTCAATTCGCGCCCTCGGCCTCGCGCATGGCCCGATTCACGCCGAATTTCGCATCAACGAGGCTGGCCCGTGGCCGCTCGAAATCGCGCCGCGCCCAATTGGCGGATTATGTTCGCGCGCGTTGCGATTCGGGCCGCAGAAAATCTCGCTCGAGGAATTGCTGATTCGCCATGCTCTTCATTTAGGTGGAACAGAAATCGAACGTGAGGCGGAATCGTCTGGCGTAATGATGATTCCCGTTCCGCGCAGCGGCATTTTCGACGGCGTCGACGGATTGCCGGAAGCCGTTCGCGAGCGTTACGTCACAGAAATTCAAATCACCGCGCGCCTGAAAGATTATGTGGCCGCGTGGCCCCAGGGCGCGAGCTATTTGGGTTTCATCTTCGCGCGCGCTGCGGAACCTGCGCAGGTCGAGTCCGCATTGCGCGAAGCTCATTCGCGATTGCATTTTACTTTTTCTCCGCGTTTGCCCGTGCAGCATCCCGTCACCGGCAAAATCCCTGCGTAAACGCGGGCCGCGCATCAGAAATCCACGCGCCAAATTGTTTGGAGAATAAGGATCGTAAAGTACGCAGAGAAAGAAACTGAATCAGCCTTTTGCCTTCTCCGGGACGTATCCCGGCGGCAGTTGCGCGCCCTCGCCGAAGAAAAACTTTTCCATCTGCTCGCCAATGATCGTCTGCGACTGCGGATCCAACGGATTCAGCCGGTACTCATTCATCAGCATCTTGGAATACTCGATCCACATCTTCCACGCTTCTTTCGAAACGTTCTCGTAGATCCTCTGCCCCAGCTCACCCTTCCACGGCACGCGCTCGAGGCCGGGCATTTCGCGCCCGAATTTCACGCATTTCACCATGCGCACGCTCGCAGCTCCCGCCGCAGCCTTGTCTTTCTCGTCCGCCATTCATTTCCTCCGCCGCGAACTCAATCTGCCACTCAACATTCGCAATCCAATATTGAAGATACTGCATCTCCGCGCAATTTCCTAGCCTCGAACACCAGCGCATCGCAAGATTCACCGCGCTTGTGACTAGCCCTTCGTAGGAGCGGGACTTGCCCCGCCCGCCTTCGTTTGTGCTACAGTCTCACATCAGGGACGTAACGGCGATGCGAACAAGCGCTTGGATTGCCGCCGCGGTGGGACTCTGCGGATTCTGGATCACGCAGAGATTACCAATTCGGGCAGCCCTCAGTTCTGCGAATCCTCAGACCACGACTAGCGTTAGCGTCGAAGCAGAAATGAAGGCCGGGGAAGCGGCAGATGCGAAGAAGGATTATGCCACCGCTATGGCTGCTTACCGCAGAGTCATTGAGATGCAGCCGGAAAACATCGATGCTCATAAACGTTTTGTGATGGCTTCGTGGAGCCAGGCAGAAGTTGAATTCGAGAAGCTCTACGACAACCCGGACTATGAAAAGCTGCGAAAAGGCAAATTGCACGGCCGAGCGAAGAAAGCCATAGAAGCAGAGTTGAAGAAGGCCAGTGCAGAGAGTAAGGCAGGTGACGACGCGCTGTTGGCAACCTACGACCAATGGATCGCCGCCTACCCGAAAATGGCCGTGTTTTATTGGGCCGAAGGCTATGTCCTGCAGATGCTGGAAAAGCCAACCGGAAAGGAAGAGCTATTCCGGAAGGCGATTTCCCTCGATCCGAAGTTCGCCCCTGCGTACAACTCGATGGCCGGGATCGAATTCGATAAGGGCGACTACGTTAAGCAACGAGAATATCTGCAACAGGTGATGGAGCTTGACCCCGCGAATGCGGAGGCCGCGCGCGAATTTGCCGAGACATTTCAGTTCACTGACCCCACCGAATTCCGGCAACTTGCGGAGCGGTACGCTGAACGATTCCCACGCGATAGCGATTGCACTTACCTGTTGTATCAGTTGGAAAACGCCGAACCGCACAATGCTGCGCGCCTAGCCGTTCTTGAGCGCATGCGACGGAGCTACCTTGATGAACCGGTATCCACTGTAGGCATGGACCAGCCGGACGTCTTCACAGGATGGCTTGAAGACGCGATGATCGATTTGTTCAACCTCTACGGGCAGAGCAATCCTCAAGAGGCCTTCGACCTCGCGCAGGAGATGCAGAAGCGGACGTGGGCTGACCCGGACTGGAAGAAGGTTGTGGCGTATCAGCAGAATCTGATGAGGGCGCAACAGTTGATCACTTTAACAAAATACTCAGAGGCCTCAGCACTCTTGCAGCAGCCGTACACGGGCTGGCTCGTCACGCGTGGGCTCAATCACACGCCCATGGACCTGGCCAAGGCGAAAGCCCTTGCAGGGAATGGCAATATCCAGCAGGCGTTCGACACTTTGGCCGCGGCATGGATCAAAGCGCCGGATCCGCAACTGAAAGCGGCGTTGCTCAAATGCGGAACAAAGCTGGGAAAAACTTCTGAGCAAGTAGATGATTATGTATGGCAAAAATGGACCGCAAATGCCAAGAAGATGAAACCTTTTAAGTTGAAGGAGGTACTTAGCGGCAAAAAGATCAAGCTCTCGGATTTTCGCGGCAGAGTAATCTTGGTCAGTTTCTGGTTCCCTTTATGCGGGCCGTGCCGGGGGGAGATGCCTTACTTTGACGAAGTCGCAAAAAAGTATCAGCCTCAAGGGTTCGTTATTCTGGCAATCAATGGGATCCCCGTCCAAAATAGCCTCGCGCCAGGCGTCCTGAAAAATTACGACATCATGGGCCTGCAAGTTCCCTCCAACAAATGGGCCAAGAAGTACGATAACGTCCAGGGTTATCCCACAAATTACCTGCTCGATCCCAAAGGCCGCATCATGGCTCATCCGGACGTACGCAGCGTGGACGCGCTTAAGACGCTCGAGAGGCAGATTGATGCGCTCTTAGCACGGGGCCAAGAACAAGTAGTCGCCAACGCACACGCGACTAAGTCGTCGACAGACAACGCCTTTCCGGCTGCTCTGTCTTTCTACTCCGCCATTCATTTCCTCCGCAACCACCAGCAGGAAATAGCTAAGGAGCGCGCAATCGAGTTACCGAAATATTCTGACCGAATTCTTTGTTGGGGTCGGCTCCGAAGCGCGCCAGCACTGCCGCATCGAGTCGCATTTCCGCCACCTGAGCCAGCCAGATAGGCTGTCCCCGGCGCCAGCCGAACTGTTTTTCCATTCGCGCGAGAATCGGCGCAAAGTTTTCACTGGTAAACATCCATTCGTATCCGCGCGTCCGCGCCATCTCGTACTTCCCGCAGTCGAACTGACTCATTTGAAAACGCCAGTAGAACAGCACGAAGTAGTACAGCGGAGGGTGCGCGTTCGTCAGGCTGGCGCGGTAGGCCTCAAGCGCCGAGCCCTGATTGACGAGCAGATAATCCAGCGCTTCATCGCCTATAAGATAGGGGCCGCGCGCCACTATTACGCGCACGATGAATCCTGCAACAAGCGCCAGCGTTGCCAGCAGCCCGATGTGCGATTCGAGCCACGCGTCGGCGCGCTCGCTCAGTCGCAAAATGATTCTGCTGGGAACTGCGCTCTCGGCCATGCCTACTTAAGATTCGGCAATAGGTCGAAAAGTTTCTCACCTCCGCCGAAAGGAACAGCATCTTGAAATGCCCCACCTAGTTACTGTTCTTCCGTCCCAGAATTTCCTTCAGCTTCTCAATCGGCAGCGCTTCAATCACGTGCCCATCGCGCCCTTTCACCGTCGTCGCGCGCAGCAGCGAATTATCAATGGCCTCTTCGGTCGCTTCGCCCGCCGCCTCGAACAGCGGCGACAGCGACTCCTCCGATAACTCTTTCACCTCGACACTCTCTTGCGCGCCCGCCGCAATTTTCGTCGTCGTCGAAAACGCAATCACAAAATCCCCGCTCCCATTGCTCCCCGAAGACCCGCTCCGCGCCAATCCAAAAACCGCCCGCTTCGCCAGCCGGTGCAACTGCCGCGCATCGAGCGGCGCCTCAGTCGCCACCACCATCATGCAAGAGCCATCCGCCGAATTGCGCGTCTCCCCGCCTGCACTCATCTCTCGCGGTGGCTGCAATTGCCGGTAAACCGGCACGCCCGCAATCGTCAAGTTCCCGCCAAAATTCGTTTGCACCAGCACTCCCACTGTGTATCCGCCCGCGCTCGCCGGTAACACTCTGGAACTCGTGCCAATTCCGCCCTTCCAGCCAAACGCCACCGTCCCTGTTCCCGCTCCCACCGTTCCTTCTTCCACCGGCCCGCCGCGCGCCGACTCCAGCGCCTTCACCACGTCCGCCGCTTTCACGTGCCGCCCGCGAATGTCATTCAGCCATCCATCATTCGTCTCGCCCACCACCGGATTGATCGAACGCACTTCTTCATTCCCTGGCAGCGCCAGCATCCAGTCCGTCACCGCCGCAGCCGCGTCCCAAACGCTCAGCGTGTTCGTCAGCACAATCGGCGTTTCAATCTGCCCCAGCTCATTCACTTGTGTCGAGCCGGCCAGCTTCCCAAATGCGTTGAATACGTACACCGCTCCCGCCACTTTTTGCTGAAACATATTCCCCGCATGAGGAAAAATCGCCGTCACGCCGGTGCGCACATTGTCGCCCCGAATAATCGTCACTTGCCCCACGCGCACTCCCGCCACATCGGTAATCGCATCGAGCGGCCCTGGCTCGTAAACGCCGATGTAGACCCCCAGATCCCGCGCCCTCGGCCGCTCATTTTCCGAGGCATTTGGCGAATTTTGCGCCGCCGCAACTCCAACGGCCAGCACTGCCATCAAATTCAGAATCGCCGCCTTCGCGAACGTCCCGCTGAGTTTTTTCATCTCCCCTCCGTGCCCGATTCTACGCCAACGCGCATCGCCCACAATATTCCACGCGTCTAAAGACTTGCAGCCGCCGGGCCCCTGCGTTACATTCGCGGTTTCGCGCATCCGCTTTTATTGCAATTGCGCCATCTCTCATGTCAAATTCAATTCGCTCGTCCAAATCGCTCCACGAAGAAATCAATTCAAAGGAAGGCCAGCCATGATAAAAAAGTTTCATTTTTCGACTCTCGCCGCAATGTTTGTTGTATTTCTCACTTGCGGCTTTTCGTCCGCCTTCGCGCAATCCAGTTCCGGCAAAGTTTCTGGTTCCATGACGCAGGACATGCGCGAATTCGTCGAAACTCCCGCGATTCCGGGATATGAATCCGCGCTCGCCGCAAAAATCAGTGAACGCCTCAGCACCTTTCATCCAAAAACCGACAACCTCGATGACGTCATCGTCACTATCGGCTCCGGCGGTCCCGTGCGCCTCATCGTCGCACCCATGGACGAGCCCGGCTACGTCGTCAGCAACATCACTTCCGACGGCTATCTCCAGCTTCAACGGCTTCCGCAGTTCGGCGCTTTGCCGCTTTTCAATGACCTCTATTCCGCGCAGCCAGTCGAACTCCAAACGCCCTCCGGCAAATGGATTCCCGGAGTCGTCGCCGGACTTTCCATCCATCTCCTCCCCGGCCGCGCCCATCCGCCCGACCCGAACGACATTTCCAACATGTACGTGGACATCGGCGCGACTTCCGCTGCGGACGCGAGCCGCCTCGGCGCAAAACTGCTCAGCCCGATGGTCATCGATCGCACGCTTTACGACCTCGGTCCCGGCTTCGAAACTTCTCCCGCCATTGGCGACCGTTTCGGCGACGTCGCTCTCGTCGAACTTCTTCGCCGCATCGATCCTTCCAAAATTGATGGCACGCTGGTTGTCGCTTTTGTCGCCCAACAATGGGCGGGCGCGCGCGGCCTTGAGCGCGTTCTTGATGAAGTTCATCCTGACGAGATGGTTTACGTTGGCCGGCTCACCGGCAGCCCGCCAAATCCCGCGGAGCCAACGCTACGCCGCGCCCCGCGCCGCGAACTTGGCTCCGGCGTCCTCGTCGGCGACCAATCCGCCAGCGACGAATTGTCCGGTTTCGCCGCCACTCTCAAACAGCTCGCGGATAAAAACAACATTCCGTTCGCCAAAGATTATTCCGCCCCGCTCATTCCGCTCAGCTATCTCGCCCCGCCGCAGATGCCGGAAAAAACTGTTCACATCGGCATTCCTATTGCTTGGCCGAATACGCCCGCCGAAATGATCAGCACGAAAGATCTTGCCGATCTGACCAGTTTGCTCGAAGCGTACGTACAAGGCTCCGTCACCGTCCCGCAACCGGAAGGTGAGCTCATGGGCGTTGTCGGCGTTGTCGGCGGCGTGGTTAGTCGCACGTCGGGCGCACCGCCCACGAACGAGCAAATCCTTTCGCGCCTCTCGGAGACTTACGGTGTCAGCGACCATGAAGCTGCAGTCCGCGGGATGGTCAAGAGCTTGCTCCCCAAATGGGCCAAGCCCGAAACCGACGACGCTGGAAATTTAATCCTGCAACTCGGCACGGCTCCCACTTCCGCCAACGCACCCAGCATGCTTTTCATCGCGCACATGGACGAAATCGGCTACGAAGTGAAGGAAATCCTCCCCAACGGCCGCCTTGCCGTGGAGACCAAAGGCGGCGGCATGCTCGACTATTATCTCGGACACGCCGCCCTCGTTCACACGGCGCACAGAGACATTCCTGGGGTGATGGAATTGCCCGACGGCTCGGACGAGCCCGGCTTCAAATGGCCGCGCGGCCGCGCGCTGATGTATCGCGTTGACGTCGGCGCGCGCTCGCCCGAAGAAGCAGCGCAAATGGGCGTCGCCGTCGGCGATTTTGTGACCATTCCCAAAAGCTATCGCCGCCTCGCCAACGACCGCGCCAATTGCCGCAGCTTCGACGACCGGGTCGGCGACACTTCGCTCATTTCGGCGGTATGGGCGCTCGGTCCCAATTTCAAAGGCCGCAACGTCACTTTCGTCTGGTCAACTGGCGAAGAGCTCGGCCTCGTCGGCGCCGGCAAGCTCGCCGCGCGTCTGGCCGCTGAAGGCAGGGGAAAAGTCCCGCAATACGTTTTCGCCATCGACACTTTTGTTAGCTCCGATTCGCCGCTGGAAAATCCGCGCTTCGGCGACGCCAAGCTCGGCGATGGATTTGTCGTTCGTGCCGTAGATAATTCCAACCTCATCCCGCGCAACCTCGTCGAAAAAGTGGTGCGCATCGCCCGCGCCAACAAGATTCCCGTGCAATATGGAGTCACCGGCGGCGGCAACGACGGCTCGGCGTTTCTGCGCTACGGCTCGATTGACGTCGCCCTCGGCTGGCCGCTACGTTACTCCCATTCTCCGGGCGAATTGATTAGCCTGCACGACGTGGACGCTTTGGCGCACATCGTCGCTGCGCTTTCGCACAGTTGGTAACTCATTCGGTACCGCAGGAGCAACTCGGCGGGTGATGTATCTCTTCTTTCAACCAGGGTCACGGCGCATGTTGTCGCCGAACCCTCATCATCGGCGGCCGAGCACTTTGCTATAATTCTGCGTCCATGCCTGAGCCCAAATTCAAGCCCCCAAAATATTTCGCCATCGAAGGCCCCATACGCGTCGGCAAATCCACCCTCGCGCGCATCCTCGCCGACCGCCTGCACGCTCGGCGCATCTTCGATTGCGACGACAATCCCTTCCTCACCGATTTCTACGAGGAAAAAGCTGGCTCTGCCTTCCGCGCCCAAATGTTTTTCCTTATGGAACGCCACCAGCGCCTTCTCGAAGTCGACCGCGACGCTTCTCCTTCCCCGATTGTTTCCGATTTTCTTTTTGAGAAAGATAAAATCTTCGCCTACGTCAACCTCGACAATGAAGAGCTGAAACTCTACGAACGCTATTACGAAATGCTCGCATCTTCCCTCGCCGTCCCCGATCTGGTCATCTATCTGCAAGCCAAGCCCGAAGTCCTCAAGCAGCGCATCTCCAAAAAAGGCGCTCGCGAAGAGTCCAACATCTCCCCGGAATATCTCGAGACCATCGCACAGGCCTATGAGCATTTTTTCTTTCACTACTCCGCGTCCAATCTTCTCGTCGTGGACACTTCCGACATTGACTTCGTCGAACGGAACGCCGATTTGCAGGAACTCCTCCGCCGCCTCAAACAGCCCGTCAAAGGCACCCAGTACTTTTTGCCCCTAGGCCCTGAGTAGCCCTCAGTACACCAGCAATCCATGGCAATCCGAGCTAGCACAACCTCCGACGCATGTCTTGGCTTCGTGCTAAGAAAAATACATCCATGTTTCGCGTCGCTGGAGATTCACATCGCCATTTTTTGACCCGGCGCGTCGGATATAATCGGCCGAGGTCGCTTCGTGAATTCGCAATTCTACCTTGCTCTGGCCGACGCGGTTCTGCTCGCGCATCTGCTGTACATCGCCTGGGTGATTTTCGGCGCGCTCTTCACGCGCGGACGTCCGCTGCTAGGGGCGCTCCACATCGCCACAATTATCTGGGGCATTATCACTGAAACCACTCCCGCGCCATGCCCGCTGACCACCGCGGAAAATTGGTCCGAAGCGCGCGCTGGCGTCATGCCCTATCACGGGCCATTTCTGCTGCACTATTTGGACGCGACCGTTTACCCCAATGTACCGGCGGCGTTGCTGATCACTGTGGCGGTGATCGTGTGCGCTCTCAATTTACTGGTCTACGCGCGGCGCATCAAAAATCATCATTCGCTGGGATGAATCTTGCGGAGGTTTCCCTGAAGCTCTGGCGCGTCACGCGCGTTGCCCTCATAATATCCGGTGGTTTTCTCTGTCTGGAGGCAGCCATGTCGGACAATATTTCGGATTTCGAAAAATTCCGCGCGGAGATGAACAAAGAAATTCTCGGCTGCGGCCATCTGGGGATGAAAAGGTTTTTCGCGCTGGACCATCAGGCATACGAATCGGGGGCGCTGCCCGAAAAAACGAAAGAGCTGCTGGGACTGGTGGCCTCCGCGGTGCTGCGCTGCGACGATTGCATCACCTATCATTTGTTGCGTTGCGCGGAAGAGGGATGGAAGCGCGATGAAGTGATTGACGCGCTCAACGTCGCGCTAATTGTGGGAGGCTCGATCGCCATTCCGCACGTGCGCCGCGCCTTTGCGCGCATGCGCGAAATTCCCGCGCTCAAGCCGTAGACCGAGACGAACGGCGCGGATGTTTTGGGAGCAAACTGGAGCAGCGCATTTCTCGAAGTTCAATCGAGAGGGAACGCGTTATCCGTTTCGTCGATGAAAACCACGCCGACGCCGCACCGGTCTTTTTCGCGGCCAACGTCGCAGTGCATCACCGCCGCGCGCAGCACGATAAGATTCGGACGGTCCGGTGTGCCGCAGTCCACCCGAATATCCATTTGCGATTGCAGTTGCGGCAAATGCGAAAGCCACAGGTAGCCGCCACGCAAATTCATTTCCTTGAGCACCGCGTACTCCTGGAAGCGCCCGCCCTCTTTGGCCTGCCCGCTCACCGTGGCGGAAAAATGAACCGTCCGCCGCTGCCCAATGCGCGAAGGCCGCAGTTTGATTTCCGCGCAGCCATCGCGCAACTGCACGGCCATCCCATCGGTAGCCGCCCAGGTGTTCGGAAATTCCTGACGCGCCGCGTACAAGTAGCCATCCACGGTGCGGTCGTTCGAATCGGGATCGTGATGAAATAGCACTAGGTTTTTTGCGCCGCAATCGCGCGCCAGTTTCACGCTTTCGAGCCAGCTCGAGTGGCCCCAACCTTTTCGCGAAGATGCGAGCTGTTCTGGAGAACATTGCGCGTCGTTGATCAACACATCGGCGCCATCGGCGAGCTGCCGCAAATTGTCGTCGAATTCTGGAACGCCAGGCTCGTTATCCGTTGCGTAAACAATTGTGCCCGCGGAAGTTTCGAAGCGGTAACCCAGGCAGCCTTGCGGATGATTGAGCCAGCGCGCCGTAACTTTTGTGCCGTTAATTTCGAATTTATCTCCGCCGGTAATTTCCGAGAACTGGCGGCCGGAAGGCATCAGCGTCAAGTCCACCGGAAAATACGGACGCGCTAGCTGCGCTTCGAGCACCTGCTTCAAACTTTCTCGGCCAAGATACTTCGATTGGAAGCTATAAAAATGAAAATCATTTTGCGGTAAATAAAACGGCCGGAAAAACGGGATTCCCTGAATGTGGTCCCAATGATAATGGGTGACGAAAATGTGCGCTTGAATGGGGCGGTCGCCTTCGACATTGGCCCACAGGTTGCCCAGCGTTCGCAATCCAGTGCCGCAATCAAGAACGAAGCGCGTGCCATCCGCCGCAACCAGATCAAGGCAGGGCGTGTTGCCGCCGTAGCGCCACATCCCGCGATCGAGCGTGGGAATGGAGCCGCGCGCCCCCCAGAAAGATAATTTTGCGCAGTTAGGAAGCATCGAAGGTGATCTCATTGGAGTCCCTTGCTCCAATGAATCCCGCCTCAGTGCGGCGAAACGATCACTTCAATCGTAGTTTTGCAAAATCGCGAAGTCAAACATGTTGTTCGCAGCGGTGTCGTGGTGGTGAGCGTACGGTGTGCAACGGAAAATACGAAACGAGGCACGGAAATCCAGTGCGATGAGTTTTTTATTAGGTAGAATTTGCTTATGTATCTCCACTCGCACCGCGTGGGCGAAGGCCATGCGCACAGCCATACCGCGAATTCGTCCGGCGTCCTGGGCGGCGCGATGCTGGCGACGCTGGCGTTGGTAATTGTCGAGTTCGCCGTGGGCACCCTGGGAAGGTCCATCGCGCTGATCAGTGATGGTGTGCATAACCTCACAGACGTACCCACGATTTTGATTTCGTGGATTGCAGCGCGATGGTCGGTTCGGCCGCCTACCCCGGAAAAAACTTACGGCTATCAGCGCTCCGGCGTGCTGGCCGCGTTTGTAAATGCGATCTTGCTAGTGCTGGTGGCGCTGTACATTCTTTTTGAATCGTACGAGCGGCTGTTGCGGCCAGTGAAAGTACGCACCGAACTGATGATTGTTGTCGCGGTTTTTGCGCTGATCGTGAACGGCGGCATCACCCTGGGACTGGTGCGCAACCGAAAAGACCTGAACCTGCGCAGCATTTTGATTCACAATTTCGGTGATGCACTTTCGAATGTGGCCATCATTGTTGGAGCGCTGGCCATCCGCTGGGCCGGAGTGAATTGGGCGGATCCGGCGATCGGCATGGGCATCGGATTGATGGTGCTGTGGAGCGCGATCGGAATTCTGCGTGAGAGCAGCCACATTTTGCTGGAAGGCTTACCGAGGGACTTGAGGCTGGAAGATGTGGCGCATGCCGTGCTGGAAGTGCAGAACGTGCAGGAAGTTCACGATATTCACGTCTGGACGATTGGCTTTGAGCTGCAGGCGCTTTCCTGCCATGTGTGCATTCCGGATATGCACATGGAGCAAAGCGAGAAAATTCTCGCGGCCATCCGACAGCGATTGGCGGACCGTTTTCACATCACGCATACGACCATTCAGTTCGAGCGCGCTGGCTTGCCCTCGGAAGCGGGCTACTTCATGCCCGAGCCACTGCCACCAGAAACGAAGCCCCAGAGAAGCAGGACATAGCCGGCTAGTTCGTCATCCGCGCACAACACGCACTGAAACGGCTTCGGCGATGATTAGCCCGATCGCTGCCATGTTTAAAGCCACGAACATGCTGGCCCACAAATTCCCATTGTGCAAAGAGTGCGCGACGAGCGGGGCATGAAGCATCGCGACCCAGATGAGAAACATTAGCGCCAGCAGAATGCCTGCGAGGCGCGTCAGCTTGCCGGTTGCGAAACTGAGCGCGGCCGCAACGAAAGCTGTGCCGGTAAAATACGCCAAGAACAAACGCCCTGGCATCCACGCAGGAATCAGCGAGGCGATGAAGTTGGTACCTATGAAGTGCTGGATACCGAATATGGCCAGCGAAACGGCGACAAGCAACCGTCCAAAGTTTGCCGTGGCGTCGATGGGCTCGCTCCAAACGCCGGATGATTCCGCAGAAAATGTGGCGCCCAGGACAAAGGCGGCGCCAGCCATGGCCAGCGTTTCAAAGCCGCGCGTGCGAATGTTGCCGCTGTGCAAATTTGCGAGGATCCTTGCCGCATGAAAAACCAAAAAATCGAGAAGCAGAGCGGCGCCCAGCAAACGCACGGAAAGCGCTGCCTTGAATCCGCTGACGATGCTTACAGCTGCGATCATTAAGCCCGCCCCAATTAAATAAGCGGGGACGACCCTAGCTACCGTGTAGGGCGGGATGTTCGCCAAGTCAGTGGCGCGGTGCACAAAAATGAGGTATTGAACGCCGAACGCGCCCATCGAAACCGCGAAGAAATAACGGCCCAAGCGCAGCAGCAAAATCATCGTGCCGTTCCGCGCATACACAAAGTCATAACTCCCATGGTGCGGGATTCTACACTTATTGAGGACATGCGAAACGTAAAAACACAGCCGATGTAAGCAAGAGCGCCGTTGAGCAGTTCGCATTTCGAAGAGGCAGTAATGAATCGCAAAGGCCGGGCAATGCAAATACACCGGGTCGGTGAGGCCCGCGATAAGAAAGAAAAACGCAGAAGATTTTTTTACGTACCCGCCTCCAATGGCTAGGGAGGCGTAGAGTTAGAGTGAAAGTTTCAGCGGGGTGCCGTGCTGCTGATTGAGCTGCTCGGTCGCTGTAGCGTCAAGATCCGCGACAGGGAACGAGCCGCGCATTCCATCCCCGGTGATGTAAACGATGGAATCGGATTGGCGTGTGAAGGCCACGGCCTTGATTTGCTTTCCGCTGCGAAGTACCAAAACGAACTCGCCGACGGGCGGCAGCGGCGGCTGTTCGGCTGCAACGGGCGCCGGCGGAGCCGTTCTTTCTGCACTGGGCTGCGCTTGCGGCGCAGACTGCTGAAGCACAATGATTTGAGGCTGCTGCTGATAGACAGCGGGTTCGGAGTATCCCTCGCCGTAAAACGGAACAAAAGCAGAAGTTCCAGCGCCCTGCTCGTCGCGCAGCAATTGTTCGGTGATGGCGAGTTCGTGCTGCGTGATCGGATCGATGATTGCGCGCACGCCGAGATCATGATTCAGCGCGGCAAGATGGGAGTAATCGAATCCGAGGCCGGGAACATTGTTCAACAACTGGCCGAGGTCGAGCGATGCCCCGCCGGCAGCGGTGAAACCGAAAGAGAAGGGATTTCCGTTTAAGGATACTTCACCAGGCGGCGCGACCTGGTGCGAACTCGTTGTAGTGGCGATGGTTTGCGACACCGGGGTCCCCGGCAAGCGCACAATCACCGGCGTCGGGGTTCGCACTGCAGGAGGACGAAACGCAGGACGCGGGGCGGCCATTCGCGCTGCCGGCGAATAGATTCGCACATGGCTGAATTTACTTTGCGCAGATGCGGTTGTGGAGACCAGGAAGATTACAACCAGAAGCTCAAAACTCGCCCGGCGGATCATTGGAAGCTCCTCGCGTGTTCCCTGCTGCCTTGCCTGCTTTCTACAGCGGATGATGCGGCCTCAGTGACGCTGGTTGTTTCTATTTTAGCGCATTTGCACCCTGTCGGCGCATTTTTCACTGCTCGCTTTCTCGGGCGCTGCCTTGCACCTACGGAAAATTGATAAGCACCGAGGCTCGGATTTTTTCGCGCGAACGCCGCTTTGACGCAAACACCGGATATGCTATAAACATTGGGCCGATGGGAGCGGAAGAACCCGTCAAATTGTCCACTGCCTTGCCGACGGGAGAGGAATGCAGAAGCGTTTCGGAAAATGCAACACACCAGCCGGCAAATGCTTCGATGTATTGTCCAGTGTGCTTTCGAGCGCTCGAGCAGCTCCGATGTAAATTGATTTGCAAATCATGCGGCTACTATATGTCCTGTTCGGATTATTACTGAATTTTGGGGATACAGGCTTCTCGCAGCAGTAGATTTTGCGGAGCGCAATTTCAGGCAGTGAATTCGAATTTGCCAGGAGGCGAATAACGTGGCATTGAGAATGACGGATCGAGAAGTAAGTGGAGTCACCGTGGTGGATTTGGATGGACGGATTGTGCTGGGCGAGGAAAGCAACTCGTTCCGCGAGCGAGTGAAGGGGCTGCTCGCCAGCAATCACAAGAAGATTGTGCTGAACATGGCCAATGTAACCTATATCGACAGCGCGGGATTGGGCACGCTGGTGGCGACGTTCCATAGCGCGCGCTCGCAGGGCGGCACGCTGAAGCTTTGCAACCTCGGGCAGAAGTTTAGGGAAGTGCTCCAGGTCACTAAGCTCATGACCGTTTTCGATGTGTACGATAACGAGGCGGCGGCGGTTCAGAGCTTCGCGAAGTAAGCCTTTCGTTAAGCGTGACTTGGCTTTGATGTAGAACCCCGTCAAAGTCAAAATGCCTCTTTATGTTGTGCCAGTACTAGAACGTCCTTGCGCCGAGCTTCTTTTTTTTGTAGCATGAATGGCAGTACCTTCGTCCCCGCGAAGGTGGTCCGTGAGTATTATTTGGGATTTGGTTCAAGAGCCCGAGTCTCCCGAGCGACGTGACATGGCAGAGTTCCCGAGCGAGCTGATATCTGAGCGGCGCAGGAGCTCTCGAGTTAGTCTGTACGTACCTTTGTTTGTTTATGGGTACACCTCAACGCAAGAACCCTTCTATCAGGAAACCAACACGCTGGAAGTGAACGCGAACGGAGGCCTGCTGCACCTTAACGCTGGCGCGAATGTGCGTCGTGGGCAGAAGCTGCTGGTGCTGAACCGGCTCACCAAAGAAGAGCAGCAGTGCTACGTGGTAACACTGGCGAAATGGCCCAAACGGGCAGAGTTGCGAGTGGGAGTCGCGTTTGTAAAACCAGCGCCGGAATTCTGGACGCGTCGCAAAGAAGAACCCGCCCGGCAAACTTCCGCGGTCTCGCGTTAATTTCTTACAAGCGGCAATCGCAAACGAGCCTCGCATCCGTGTCCTGAAGTGACGTTCTCCAGGCTCAAGTTGCCCCCGTGCGCTTCCGCGATTTGCCGGCTGAGCACCAAGCCGATCCCCGAGCCGCCGGGCTTAGTGGTGAAAAACGGGACGAAGAGATTGGCTACGCTAGGTATGCCCGGGCCTTCGTCGCGAACCCACACTTCCAGAAAACTATCCTCGGTGTCCCAGCCTACGTGCACGCCACCGCCCGTTTCGCTGGCCGCATCCACGGCATTCTTAACAAGGTTGATGAGTACCTGATCCAATTGGTCGGGATCGGCTTGTATAGTGACCTCGGGGCCGGCTTCGACCGGAATGCGCATACGCGGATCGAGGCTGGCCGCGCGCTGTACCCAAGTCGCGACGGGCATCGGCCGCAACTGCGGAGCTGGAAGCCTCGCAAGGCGCGCGTAGGCGTTCATGAAGCGCGCGAGCCCGTCGGTGCGATTGGCGATGACCGCGAGGCCACGGCTCATGTCGTCTTCCCAGTCCGCAGGCTTCTGCGGACGCGAGATCATGTCGGAAAGGCTTTCAGCGACGGATTTGATGGGCGCGAGAGAATTGTTGAGCTCGTGCCCAATCACCCGAATCAACCGCTGCCACGCCAAGCGTTCCTCTTCGCGGAGCGCCTGGCTCAGATCGGAAACCAAAACGAGCTGATGCGGCTTGCCACCTTCGCGAAAGCTGCCACGATGAATTTCCCAGCGACCCATTTTCCCCGGAAAAGCGATCTGCGCGACGTGCGGAGTCTCGACGGTGAGACAAAATTCGACGCCAAGCTCTTCCGCGGTGCGGCCGATGGCGCGTTCGGCGGGACGATTGAGGATCCGTTCGCCAGCGCGGTTGAGCAGGCGCAGGCGATTCGAGGAATCGAACGCGAACACAGCGATATCAATTTCCTCCATCACTTTGCGCAAGAGCGCGGTAGCTTCTAAGGCACCGAGCCGCTGCAGGCGCAGAGTTTCCCCGAGAGCGTTGACTTCGCGCATCACTTCGCCCAGCGCGTCGGAATGCTCCGCGCCGCGCGCGCGAATCGAGAAGTCTCCCTCGTGCAGCGCGGCGAGCATGTTGGAGAGCGTGCGTAACGGAAAAGTGATGCGGTTCTGCGCGCTAAAAGCAAACCCCAGCCACGCGGCGGCTATGATGATGGTGAGCGTCCAAGCCGTCTTGGCGTCGTGCTGGCCGGTCCACAGGAGAATGATCGCGGTGACAGAACCGAACAGCCCCGCGAGAAGCGCGCGGATGAGGATGCGGCGTTCGTAAGCGAGAGGCTTCACAGCCCGTATTTTTGCAACCGCCTATAGAGCGCGCTGCGACTCAGGCCAAGCGTCTTGCTGGCATGGCTGACGTTTCCGCCATAACGGCCCATGGCTTTTTGAATCAGCGCCCGCTCGACGTCTTCGAGGCTCATATCTTCGATTCGGGAACTGCCTTCGCGCACCTGCCGCAATCCCAGGTCGCTGGCCCTCACTTCGGAACCTTCGGCCATCAGCACAGCGCGTTCAACGGAATGATCCAGTTCGCGAACATTGCCCGGCCAGGGATGCTCGAGCAACAGTTTCATGGCTGTAGACTCGAATCCAGACAAATTTTTGCGATAGCGTTGCGCGGACTGCCGCAGAAAATGCATGGCCAGCAGCGGAATGTCTTCCTTTCGTTCGCGTAACGGCGGCAGATGAATTTCAATAGTGTTCAAGCGGAAAAGCAAGTCTTCGCGGAAGCGTCCAGCCTCGACTTCATTTTGCACGTTAGCATTAGTCGCGGAAAGAATGCGCACGTCCACGCGGCGAGTGCTCGAAGAGCCTACCCGTTCGATCTCGCCGGTTTCCAAGGCACGCAGAAGCTTGGCCTGCAAATTCATAGGTACGTTAGCAATTTCATCGAGGAAAAGCGTGCCGCCATCGGCAAGCTCGAAGCGGCCCACACGGTCGACCTTCGCGTCGGTGAACGCGCCCTTCACGTGGCCGAAAAGCTCGCTCTCGAAAACGCCCTCGGGCAATCCGCCGGCATTCACCGTGACCAGTGGTTTCCCCGAGCGCGAGGAAAGGGCCTGGAGGGTGCGCGCAATCACCTCTTTCCCTGTGCCATGCTCTCCGGTAATCAGCACGTTGGCGTCGGACGGGCCAACGCGCGAAATCAAGTCCAGCACCGGGCGCATGACCGCTGATTCGGCGATGAGCATCGGACGCCCATCGGCGCGCAGCAAGCGATTCTCCGCTTCCAGTCGGACGCTCTGACGAATCGCATGGGCCAGTTCGATTTGCGTGCGCAAAATGGCAAGCAGGCGCGCATTTTCCCATGGCTTCTGAATGAAATCCTTCGCGCCGCGCCGCATCGCTTCAACGGCGAGATTGAGGCTGCCCCACGCAGTCATCACAATCACCGGCAAACTGCCATCGCGCGTGCGAATTTCGGTGAGCAGGTCCAGGCCTTCTTGTCCTGACGTGGTATCGCGAGCATAATTCAGATCCATCAGGATGGCATCGAACTCCCGCGTGTCCAGCGACGCAAGGAGCGCGCTCGGCGATGCGACAGCGTCAATCTCAAACCCTTCGCCCTTGAGCAGCAAGCGCAAAGCCTCGCGCACATCGGGTTGGTCGTCGGCGACGAGAATGCGCCAGCGATGTGAATTATTGGAACCGGTTATAGACATTTAGCCCCTTATGAGTGCTGAACATTTATCCTGAGTCATTTGCGAATCATTCATAACGAAGCGCGACCAGCGGGTCTACTCGCGCCGCGCGGCGTGCAGGAATATAGCAGGCCAGCAGCGCGACAATGCCAAGCGTCACGGCAACTGCCGTAAGGATGACAGGATCCGCAGGCTTCACGCCGTAAAGTTGCGATGCCAGGAAACCCGTAGTCGCCAGCGCGCCCGCCACTCCAATTACTACACCGATTCCGGCGAGCGTCATGCCCTGGCGAATCACCAGGCCAAGCACATCTCCCGGATGCGCGCCCAGCGCCATGCGAATGCCGATTTCATGCGTGCGCTGCACCACAGAATACGCAATGACGCCATAAATTCCCAACGCGGCGAGGATCAGCGCCAGGCCGGCGAAAATGCTCATCAGCGTCATCGAAAATCGTTGAAAAGAGAGCGAAGTGGAGAGAATCTGCTCCATGGATTCGATGTGGCCAATGGGTATATCCGGGTCTGCGCTGCGGATGGCGTTTTCGACAGCGTGGCTCAGGCTGAGCGGCGGTTGCGCGGTGCGCACCACAAAAGAAACAGGGAACCACGACTGAAATCCCTGGATTTCGCCCGGGTCCTGTGCGAGTGGAATGAAGAATGTTGCAGGCGCAGGTTCGCCTAGCTCGGATTTGACGTCACCGACGACGCCGACGATTTCTCGCGCGATCGTGGGTCCCCTGAGGCTCTGCCCGATAGGATTGCGATGCGGAAATTTTTCGCGCGCGAATTCCTGATTGATGATTACAACCTTTTCCGATTCCGGGGAGTCAGCATTCGAGAAAAACCGCCCTTGAAGCAACGGAATTCCCATCGTGCGAAAATAATCAGGAGTGATAGTGCGAACATCCGCGGAAATGCCATGCGCTTCGCCCTCTGAAGGAAGCCAGACGAAATTGTTCCCGCCATAATCCAGCGGCAAACCTTCGCCTATAACGGCGGCGCTTTGAACTCCAGGAACAGACTGAACTTTATTCAGAATTCCCTGATAGAACCTGGCGATATCTGCGGAACGCGCACTTTGCTGGGGCGGGGTGCCGTTGTCGGGCAAAGGCAGAAATTTTTGGTTGGTGGTCCACGTCTGCACGGTGAGAATGGGATGCGGGTTGAATCCGGGATTGGTGTTCAGCAGATTCGCAAAGGTATCGATGAGCAACGCAGCGCCGGTAAGCAGAACCAGCGAGAGTGCAATTTCCCCGACAACCAGCGCGCTGCGCGAACGGCCGCGTGCAATGCCTGACGTTGCTCGTCCGACGCTCTCCTTCAGCGAATTGTTCAGGTCCACTTTTGACGATTGAAACGCCGGAGCCATGCCGAACAGCACTCCACTCAGCAACGAAACGAGTACGGTGAACGCCAGCGCCCAGCGGTCGAGCGAAATCGCGTTGACGCGCGGCAAATCCGCGGGCGCGAGCGCAAGGAGAAGTTTGAGTCCCCAATCAGCGAAGAGCAATCCTAACGCTCCGCCGATCACGGCGAGCAGAAGGCTTTCCGTGAGCAACTGCCGGAATAGCCGCGCGCGGCTGGCGCCAAGCGCCGTGCGAATGGCGATCTCTTTGCCGCGTGCCGCGGCGCGAGACATCAGCAAATTTGCGACGTTGGCGCAGGCAATCAGCAGCACGAATCCGATGGCGCCGAAAAGAATTAGTAAGGGCGTGCGATAGCCGAATGAAGCCATCGTGCTAAGAGGTTGAGCGCTGAACGAGGCGTGATTCTTCACCAAAAAATTCGAGTGCAGATCTTTGGCAAACATTCCTTCGGCAATTTGAAGGTAGCTGTCTGCCTGCGCAAGTGGCACGCCGGGCTTGAGGCGGGCAATCACGATATAGTTCCTTCCGCCGCCGATGGAATCGTCAACTTGACCGAGTGTTGTCCAGAGCTCGATGGAGGTGTCCGAATTGCCGCGCAAGCTCACGTTCTGGAAGCCGGCCGGCATGACGCCAACTACGGTGTATGGTGTGCTATCTAACGAAATACTCTTGCCAACGATGTGCGCGTCACTGCCAAACTGCGATTTCCACAAGCCATAGCTAAGTATGGCCACGTTCGGACCATTGGGGCTATCTTCATCCGGTCTGAATTCGCGGCCCAGGGCTGGCTGCACGCCCATCACGCGGAAATAATCCTGGGAAACGCGCAACGCACGCAGGCGCAACGGCTCACTGCCGCCGGAAAGATTGAAACCAACGCCGGTGGTCGCGGCGACGTACGAGAAAGGTTCGCTGTGAGCCTTCCAAAAAGCAAATTCACGCGCGCCGAATCCCGAATAATCGAGCTGCCCGTTGTAGCTGATGGAGATTTGCGTAATGCGATCGGGGTGAGGATAAGGCAGTGGTCGCAATAGGACGCCATAGACCACGCTGAATATCGCGGTGTTCGCGCCGATCCCCAAGGCCAGCGTAAGCACGACTACCGCGGCAAAGCCCGGCTGGCGGGCCAAGGTGCGAATGCCATAGCGAATGTCCTGCCATAGGTTTTTCATGGCGGAGTACCCCAAAGAGCATTTATCGGGCACGTTGTTTGCCGGAACCCAAAATCAGCAAAGTCCGTATTTTGAGAGATTAGCACAACGGGGAGAGGTTTGTTTGCGAGCGCAGTGTCCGAATTCGGACAGTTGCTTGCCTAGAATGAACAGCCGTCAGCGCTTGGCGGTGCTCCAAGATACCCTCATCTCAACAAAATTTTCATGGTTCGTTTGTGACGCTGAAGGCGGCATGATTTATTCGTAGCGCAGCGAGTTGAGTGGATCGACCCGCGTGGCGCGACGCGCGGGGATGTAGCAGGCGGCTAATGCCACAATCGCGAGCACCCCGATAGCGGCGAGCGAAGAGGGAATGTCAACTGACTTCACGCCGAAGAGCAATCCTGCGAGAACCGTGGTCAGCGCATAGGATCCGGCGATTCCCAGGAGAATGCCGATCAGCGCCAGCCGGACTCCATGGCCAACAATTAATCGAATCACATCGCGCGGCTGCGCACCCAGCGCCATGCGAATGCCGATTTCATGGGTGCGCTGCTGCACTCCGTAGGAAATCACGCCATAGATGCCGATGGCGGCGAGCGTCAGGGCCAGCAACGCGAAACAAGTGAGCAGCTTGGCGTCAAGTGCCTCCGTGGAAACCGATTTTGACAGCAATTCATCCATGGATTTCATTTCCGTGACAGGCTGATTTTTATCCACGGAAAAGATAGCCTGGCGCGCTGACGGAGCAAGCGAGTCGGGCGGAACGGAGGTGCGCGCCACGATGCGCATGATGCGCGAGGGAGCTTGCGTGTAGGGCAGATAAAGCAAGGGTGGCGGGCTATCGCCAAATTGGCGATCGCGCACATCGGCAACCATGCCCACAATGGTAATCCACCCATCACTGACCGCGGGACGATATGGCGCTGATTTCGATTGCTCAACGTGGGCGCGGATGCGCTGCCCGATGGGATTTTGATTCGGCCAATACTTGCTTGCGAGCGCCTGATTGATGATGGCAACACCTTGCGCATTCTCCGTATCTGCGTCGGAGAAATATCTCCCCTTAAGCAGAGCAATTTGCATGGTCTTAAAGTACTGCCCGTCAATCACGCGGTAATGGGCGACGAATTCCTCTTTCGGCGGAGGCGCCGGCCGGCCGGCAATATCCAAAGTCGCGAAATCCGTCCAACCGGTGAGTGGCAAAAAATCAATCGCGCTGGCGAATTTCACCCCAGGAAGAGCGCGCATTTTGGCGATTGCCTGCTGGAAAAAGGCGCGCGCTTGCGCCATGGCCGGATAATTTGAATCAGGCAGCCAGACCTGGAAAGAGAGAACGTTTTGGGGATTGAATCCCATGTTTGCGTTCAGAAGGCCATCGAGGCCGCGAAGCAAAGTGCCCGCGCCGATCAGCAGGATTAGGGACAGCGCAATTTCGGTGACCACCAGCAGGTCGCGCATTACGCGGCTTTGCGTGCCGCCGGTGGAGCTGCGGCTGCTCTCCTTCAGCGCCTCATTCAGATCGGCTTTGGACGATTGGAACGCCGGCGCGAGGCCAAAAATAATTCCTGTTAAGACGGCTATACCGATTGTGAACCAGAGCACCGGCAAATTGATTCCAATCCATCCCGTATGCGGAATTTCACCGGCCGTTCCAGGCGGCGGTGCAATCAGAGGCAAGAGGCGCAAGGAACCGTAGGCTAGCAGCAGTCCGACCGCGCCGCCCAGCAGTCCGAGCAGCACGCTTTCCGTCAGCATTTGACGTACTAGCCGAAAGCGCCGCGCGCCCAGCGCGGAACGGATAGCCACTTCGCGCTGCCGGCCAGCGGAGCGGGAAAGCGTCAGATTTGCTACATTGGCGCAGGCGATAAGCAGCACCAAACCCACCGCCGCCAGAAGTACAAGCAAAGGGTCACCAATTCCGCGATTGAAGTCTTCATGCATCGAAACGACGTTCGTACCAGTCCCCTCATTTGTATCGGGATATTCCATGGAGAGCCGATGAGAGATAGCGCTCATATCGGCGTTGGCATGCGCGATGGTCTCGCCATTTTTCAGGCGCGCGAATACGATGAGCGAAGGATTGTCGCGGCGAATTTCGCTGGGTGCAAAAGAAAGCGGCATCCACAAATCGAGCGATGGGCCGGATCCCCACAATGTGAAACCTGCGGGCAGTACGCCCACGACCGTATACATTTTGCCGTCAATAGTGACGCTGCGATTGATGATGTTCGGATTGGCGCCAAAATGGCGCACCCAGATTCCATGGCTCAGAATCACAACTTGATCGTGGCCGGGTTGCTCTTCATCGGGGCGAAAACTGCGGCCCAGCGCTGGCTTGACGCCAAGCATTGAGAAGAAATCCGGCGAAACGTGCACACCCCAGAGCTGCTCCGCTTCGCCCGCGCCGGTGAGAGTAAAAAACCAGACTTGGTACGCGGCGATGCTCTGAAAAACCTGATTTTGCGAGCGCCAATCGAGGAAATCGGCAGGCGGCGACGTGCCGCGCATAATTTTACGATTCGCGTCCGTTTCCCATACGAGCACCAGTTGCTGAGGATTTGGAAATGGCAAAGGGCGCAGGACGACGGCGTCGACGATGCTGAATATAGCGGTGTTGGCGCCTATGCCCAGCGCCAAAGTGAGTATGGCCACCAGCGTGAATCCCGGGCTTCTGCGCAGCATTCGCCCGCCATACTGCAAATCCTGCCAGAGTTTTCCCATATGCCGTCGTCGTAGCCGCCGGGGAGTGCGCCTAGTATTCCTGCAGGAGCGGCGTGCCTCTTGTTATACATCATTGTCTTTACCGTTTCACTATTCATCTTACAGAGAAATCGAGGCTGGGCTCGCTGGCCGCTTGGCCAGGCGAAAGGAGACGACGGACGGTTAATAGTTGAAAAGTCGAAAGTAAAATGGCTACTTCTAACTCTCAACTTTCGACTATTCGTACCTCAGGCCACCATGGGATCCACGTTCATCGCGCGCCGCGCGGGGATATAGCACGCCAGCAGCCCCACACCCACCAGGACAATCGCGGCCATCGTAAACGTCAGCGGATCGATTGCGCATACGCCATAAAGGATCACAATGTTCGTGGCCGCCACCGCCCGGCTAGACACTGGCGCTTTTTTCGACGGCTTCGGTGAGCGCGGGAACAATCTCGAAGAGGTCGCCGACGACGCCATAATCGGCGATTTCAAAAATGGGCGCGTTTTGATCTTTGTTGATAGCCACGATGCAGCGCGAGCCTTTCATGCCGACGACGTGTTGGATCGCGCCACTGATGCCCAACGCCAGATAAAGCTTAGGCGAAACGGTTTGGCCAGAGCTGCCGATTTGGCGATCCATGGGCAGCCAGCCTTCGTCACAAATGGGGCGCGACGCGGAGAGCTCTGCGCCGAGCGCCTTGGCGAGTTTTTCCGCGAGCGGAATATTTTCCGGAGCCTTAATGCCGCGGCCGATGGAAACCAGAATCGGCGCTTGCGTCAGATCTACGGCTTGCTTTGCTTCGCGGAAGAGTTCCAGCGGCTTGGTGCGAATCTGTTCAGCCTTTAAGTCAAAGCCTGCTGGTTTTACGGGCGCTTTGCCGCCCTGGTTTTTCGCGGCCATATCCGCGCGAAAGGCGCCGGCCTGGAACGATGCGATCCACGGCGCATCGCCCTGAAAAACCACGTCGGCGGCGGTGCGTCCTTGAAACATTTGCCGCACAAAAATCAGCTTGCCATTTTCGTAGCGATAGCCGACGCAATCGCCAATCATTCCCTTGTTCATCGACGCTGCGAGCTTTGGCGCGAAGTCGCGCACCTGATAGGTATGCGGCAGAATCACCAAATCGGGTTTGGCCTGCTCGATCACTTGCTTGAGTGCGATGGAATACCCGTCAGGCGTGTATTTTTCGAGCAGCGCGTTCTCTGCCAAAATTACTTCTTCCAATTGATAGCCCGCGAGTTCGTCGGCGAGCGGCGCCACGCCTTGGCCAATGACCAACCCTGTTACAGACGCTTTTGCCTGCCCGGCGATTTGCTGTGCGGCCGCCAAAGCCTCAAAGCTCACTTTATTCCACTTTGCTTCGCGCTGCTCGGTAATCAGTAGAATTTTCATTTTGTTTCGCCGAGGCTAAAGCACTCGCGCCTCGTGCTGCAATTTTTCCACCAGCTTGGTGGCGATTTCTTTTGGTGAGCCGGTGATGAATTCGGTTTTTTTCGTTTTCTGCGGAACGTAAATCCGCTCCACTTTTTGTGTTGGCGAAGATTGCACGCCCAGCGACTCGCGCGGCACACTGGCAATTTCTTTTTTCTTTGCGGCCATGATGCCCTTGAGCGTCGCATAGCGCGGCTTGTTGATGCCGGACTGAATGGTCAGCACGGCAGGTAAAGGCAATTCCACCCACTGGAACCACCCCGCTTCAAGCTCGCGCTTCAGGCGCAGATGATCGCCCTGCAATTCGATGGACATGATGATCGTGGCGTGCGGCCGGCCCAGCAATTCTGCGAGCAGCACTCCGGTTTGGCCGAAGCCGTGGTCCTCGCTCTGCAAGCCGGTCAAAATCAGATCGAAATTTTCCTTTTGAATTGCGGCAGCGAGGGACCGCGCCGAAGTGAGAGGATCGAGGCCGTGAAATTTGTCGTCCACCACGTGAATGCCGCGCTCCGCGCCCTTGGCCAGCGCTTCTTTGATGGTTTGCTTGGCGCGCTCTGGACCCATCGAAATGGCCACCACTTCTCCGCCGTGTTTTTCCTTGAGGCGCAGGGCCTCTTCGAGCGCGAAGCTGTCAGGCTCGTTCGTTTCAAAGCTGATATCCGTCTCGCGAATCCACGACCCGCTCGAGTCAATGACCAGCGGTGCATCTTTCGCCGGAACCTGCTTCACGCAAACGCCAATTTTCAACGACAGCCTCCCGTAAAAGTTCCGTCGCAGACTTGCGCCGCAGAATCAGAACCGCTCAGCGGCCATCCCAAAGCTTGAAAACCAGAGATGCGTTTGTGCCGCCAAAGCCGAATGAATTCGAGAGCGCGTACTGAACGTTCGTTTTGCGCGCCTGATTCGGAATGTAATCGAGGTCGCACGCCGGATCAGGATTTTCGTAGTTGATGGTCGGCGGTAACACCTGATCGCGCAGCGCCAGAACGCAAATGCCTGCTTCGAGGCCGCCCGCGCCACCCAACACGTGCCCGGTCATCGATTTCGTGGAGCTGACTGGAATATCTTTTGCGGCGTCGCCGAAAGTGCGCTTAATCGCCAGCGTCTCAAGCGCGTCACCGATGGGCGTCGAAGTGCCGTGTGCGTTTACGTAGCCGACCTGTTCCGGGGCGACTCCCGCGTCATGGAGCGACGCGCGCATTACGCGATAGGCGCCGTCGCCGTCTTCGGACGGCTGGGTCATGTGGTACGCGTCCGCGGACATCCCGTAGCCGACAATTTCCGCCAGGATTTTTGCGCCGCGGCGCTGCGCATGCTCGAGCGATTCCAGAATGAGCATGCCCGAGCCTTCGCCCATCACAAATCCGTCGCGTTGCGCGTCGAATGGACGGCTGGCTCGCATCGGCTCGTCGTTGCGCGTGGAAAGAGCTTTCATTGCCGCAAAGCCGCCGATGCCCATGGGCGTAATCGCCGCTTCCGAGCCTCCCGCAAGCATCACTTCCGCGTCGCAACGCTGGATAATCTTGAACGCATCGCCAATAGCATGCGCCGAAGCCGAACACGCTGTCGCCGTCGCGGAATTCGGCCCTTTCGCGCCCAGTCGAATGGAAACTTGGCCGGCCGCGAGGTTGATAATCGCGGAAGGAATGAAGAAGGGAGAGATTTTGCCGGGACCACCGTGAATCAGCTTGCTGTGCTCACGCTCGATGACGTCAAATCCGCCGATGCCGGAAGCAATGTAAACGCCAGTTGCGTCCGCATTTTCATCGGTGATTCGCAGGCCGGCCATTTTTACGGCAAAGTCGGTTGCGGCGATGGCCAGGTGAATAAAGCGGGCCATCTTTTTTACTTCTTTTTTCTCGATCCATTGAAAAGGATCGAACCCCTTCACTTCGCCGGCGAATGTGCAGTCAAATCCGGTGACATCAAATTGGGTAATCGGCGCAATGCCGCTCTTGGCGGCAACGAGATTTTTCCACGCTTCCTCGGTGCCAATGCCGCAGGCGCAGACGAGTCCGACTCCAGTAACGACAACTCGGCGTTTCAATCGGGAACTTTTCTCCTCGGGAAAGCCCAGATCTGGAACTACTTCTTCCCTTGGGCGTGCTTATCGATGTAGGCGATGGCGTCCTTCACCGTGGCGATCTTTTCCGCGTCCTCATCGGGGATTTCGATGCCGAACGCCTCTTCGAAGGCCATCACCAGTTCGACGATGTCGAGCGAGTCCGCGCCCAGATCGTCCACAAACGAAGCCGTCGGCGTCACCTCGCCTTCGTCCACACCGAGTTGTTCGACGATAATCTGCTTCACGCGTTCTTCAACGCTGGCCATGCTCTTCCTTCCTCCGCTTTCGACGTTCGATTTTTAGTGCGATTCTCCGGCGGCTTCTCCGGTTGCTGAACCTGTTCATTCTAAGCGGCGCTTCAAATCAGGTCAACAACCGTTCGTTGAAAAGGGGCCTCTGCGCTGAACCAGGCGTTTCATTCAAGTTGTGCTGCGGTCAGGAGCATGGGTTCACCTTCGGTAATGACAATGGTGTGTTCGTAATGCGCGGACAGGCCGCCGTCCGCTGTTTTCACCGTCCAACCATCACCACTGTCTATTGGCTGGCCCGAGCCCACGGCAATAATCGGCTCAACCGTGAGCACCATTCCTGCGGTCAGGCGCCTGCGCGCGTGAGGATCATCGAAATTTGGCACGCTGGGCTCTTCATGAATGGTACGGCCGATGCCGTGGCCGCCCAGTTCGCGAATCACGTTGAAGCCGTTTTGGCGCACTTCCTGCTCGACGGCGCGGCCGATTTCGTTGACGCGGTGACTCGCGCGCGCAAACTGCATCGCCTTGCGAAACGCGCTCTCCGCGCAGCTCATCAATCGCCGCGCTTCATCGGACACCGGCTCGACCGGCACGGTGATTGCCGCGTCGGCCATATAACCGTTTTTTTCGAAGGTCACATCCAGCTTTACCAAATCGCCCGCGCACAGTTTGCGCGCATTCGAAGGAATGCCATGCACAGCTTCGTCGTTCAGGCTGATTAAAACGTCGCCGGGAAATCCATAGACGATTCGCGGCGCCGAGCGCGCGCCATTCTCGCGCATAATTTTTCCGCCAATTTGCGCTAGTTCGCCGGTGGTCGCGCCGGCGCGCACCTTTGCGGACATTGCTTGAAGCGCAAGGCGCACAATGCGGCCTACCTCTTTAAGCGCCAGCAGCTCTTTGTAACTTTTAATCGACACCGTCTCTGCGCTCGCGACTTTTGCTTGGGCGAAAAATAAATTGCCACGTGATGGCCCACTCGGACGCTCAAAGATGCTCTTCGCGCAACGGCAGCCTTCCAGGAGCGCAGAACCATTCTACAGCATTGCTTTTCGATCTGCTGTGACTAGATAGTCTTCACGCCGGCTCTGCGAAGAATGGCCATCATCGGACACCAATTGGTGAAGGCCGATTGGAACAGGTTGAGCCCGACGAACGCTGTAAAGAGGTACCAATACGGGCTGACCCAGTATCCCAAGGCTAACGAAATCACGACAAAGGCGCCAGCGATGAGTCTGAGATAACGTTCTAGCGTCATGATGTTGCCTCCTATTTCAATCTGCGGTGGAATGGCGATTTCCGCCGGCTGCTGCAATACGTGCGGCGGCGCCGCGTTCACTCAGGTAATAAAGAACAGGAATGGCCATTTGCGAGAGTGCGGTGGCAGCCACTGCTCCCGCCATCAGTGAAATCGCCAAGCCTTGAAAAATCGGGTCGGACAGAATCACGCTCGCGCCAACGACCACCGCGGCGGCAGTGAGCAGGATGGGCCGGAAGCGCACTGCGCCAGCGTCTACGACCGCTTCCTCGAGCGACATTCCATTCGCGCGGCGCAGTTCGATGAAGTCAACCAGAATAATCGAGTTTCGGACAATGATCCCGGCGCCGGCAATAAAGCCGATCATGGAAGTTGCCGTGAAGAACGCGCCCAACATTGCATGCGCGGGCAAGATGCCGACAAGAGTCAATGGAATCGGAGCCATGATTACGAAGGGTGTTTTGAACGAGCGGAACCATCCCACCACCAGCACGTAAATGAGCACCAGGACTGCGGCGAACGCCAGGCCGAGGTCGCGGAAAACTTCCACGGTGATCTGCCACTCGCCATCCCATTTCATGGTATAGCGATCGGTGCGCTCTGGAAGCATGGTGCCGAAATACTGCTTCAAATCATAGCCGCCCGGCGTTTGGATTTTGCCGATGGCGTCGCGCATTTTGAGAATAGCGTAGACGGGACTTTCGATCTGTCCGGCCACGTCGCCGGTCACGTAAACGACGGGACGCAAGTTTTTGCGATAAATGCTCTGGTCGATTGTGACCGCGCGAACGTCGGTGACTTCGCGAAGGGAAACTTCACCGCCGGAGGGGGTGGGCAGTTTCAGATTTTCGAGGCCTTCGATGCTGGAGCGATCTGCGCGCGCCAGACGCACTTCGATAGGCACATCTTCGCGGGCAGCGGGGTCGTGCAGAAGGCCGGCTGAAGCTCCGCTCAGCGCGATCTGGAGGGTGCGCGTGACGTCTGCCGCAGAAATGCCGTGGAGCGCAGCCTTGTCGAGATCAACCTTCAGATCAAATTTCTTCTGTGGATCTTCTACGTACCAGTCAACGTCCACGACGCCGGGCGTCTGCTGAAATATCGTTTTGATTTTCGCGGCGATTTCGGTCTGAGTTTTGTAGTCCGGTCCGTAGACTTCGGCGACGAGAGTTGCGAGCACAGGCGGCCCAGGAGGAACTTCGGCTACTTTGATGCGTGCGCCAAAGCAAGCGGCGATTTTGTCCAACTCTGGGCGCAATCTGCGAGCGATGTCGTGACTCTGCGCTTTGCGATCGTGACGGGAAAGCAGGTTGACCTGGATATCGCCCTGGTTGGGCTGGCTGCGAAGAAAATAATGCCTGACCAACCCGTTGAAGTTGTAAGGCCCAGAAGTGCCGGCGTAGATTTCGTAATTGACGACCTCCGGCTGCGCGCCAATGTAATTTCCCAATGCCTGCTCCACGCGGGCCGTTTGCTCGAGCGTGGTTCCGTCCGGCATGTCGATGATCACCTGGAACTCGCTCTTGTTGTCGAAGGGCAACATTTTGACCTGCACCCACTTCAGCGGGAACAATGCGACAGCCGCAAGCAGCAGCACCACGACTGTGGAAAGGAAAGCCCATCTTCGCGACGCCTTCTGAATTAGCGGGACCATCAGGCGGCGATAAAGGCGCGTGGTCCAGCCCTCTGACTCGTGCGCGGGCTTCGGAGTTCCGGCATGATGGCCGAGCAGGCGTAAAGCAGCCCAGGGCGATACCACAAAGGCGACGATCAGCGAGAAAACCATAGCCGCAGAGGCGCCTACCGGTATGGGGCGCATATACGGACCCATCAGGCCTCGCACAAAAGCCATTGGCAGGATGGCTGCAATCACCGCGAACGTGGCCAGAATCGTGGGGTTGCCAACTTCGTCCACGGCCTCGACGGCAACATCTGCCAAAGGACGGCCGCGGTTCTCCGGCAGCCGAAAGTGCCGCACGATATTCTCGATGACCACGATGGCGTCGTCCACCAGGATGCCGATGGAAAAAATCAATGCGAACAGAGTTACTCGGTTCAGCGTGTAGCCGTAGAGACAGAAAATGGCGAGCGTCAGCGCGAGTGTCACGGGGATGGCCAGAAGCACAACGCCCGATTCGCGCCAGCCCAGCGCGAAGGCGATCAATAAAGTGACCGAAAGCGTAGCAATGAGCAGATGCTCCAGCAATTCGTCGGATTTGTCCTTGGCGGTGGCGCCGTAATCTCGCGTCACGGTGACGTGCAAGTCGTTTGGCAGCATGTTGCCGCGAAGGGAGTCGACTTTCTTGAGAACATTTTCAGCGATGACCGTGGCGTTCGACCCTTTGCGCTTAGCCAAAGTGATGGTCACGGCGGGATAATCCGGATTCACGCTGTTGCCACTCGCGCCCTTGGCTCTTGCGAACATCACGTAATTCTTAGGTTCCCCGGGGCCGTCAACGATCTTCTCAGCCACGTCCCGCAGGTAGATAGGCCGGCCAGCGTGCACTCCGACGACGACTTGCTGTAAATCTTCGGCGCTCTTGAAAAAATTGCCAGCTTCTACCTGGAATTCCTGATTATTGCGGGCGAAGCTGCCGGCTTGGGCGCGGGTGTCAGAAGCACCGAGCTGCGCGACAACGGCGCCGGGCGTGAGCCCATAGGCGGCGAGCCGCTCGATATCCAGCACGACACGCAGCTCGCGCGGCTGGCCGCCGATGATGGTGGTCTCAGAAACGTCGCGGAGCTGTTTCAGCGAACGGTCAAGCTCGTCGGCAATTTGCCGCAATTGGTAGGCGTCGTAATTCTTACCCCAGAGCGTGAGCGCGAGAATGGGCACATCATCAATCGACCGGACCTTGATGAGAGGTCGCGAGACGCCCTGGGGTATGCGGTCGAAGTTCGAATAGAGCTTGTTGTAGGTTTTGACGATGGCGTCATCCTGATTGGTGCCGACATAAAAGCGAACGATGAGCATGCTCAGGCCGGGGTGGCTGATGGAATAGACGTACTCGACGCCCGGTATTTCGCGAATCAATTTTTCCATGGGCACCGTGGCGCGCTGCTCCACTTCTTGGGCTGACGCGCCGGGCATTTGGACAAACACGTCCAGCATGGGAACAACGATTTGCGGCTCTTCTTCGCGCGGCGTCTGCAAAATGCTGAAAAAACCCAAAAGAAGAGCGCCGACGATGAGCAGAGGTGTCAGCTTCGAATCGATGAAGCTGTGCGCGATGCGGCCAGCCAGGCGCAGGACGCGGCGCGAATTGGATGTAGTGCTGGCGGAGTTGCTCATGGCTGCGCTGCGATTCGTTTTCCGCCGAGTTCACGGCCGCCGGGTGCGGCCACAAATTCTTCGCCGGTTTGCAAACCGGAGAGAACTTCGACCGCTTGTCCCTCGGTTTGGCCCAACGTGACGTAACGCAATTCGGCAATCTGATTGGCTCCGAGCACGTAAATTCCTTGAAGATTGCCGCGCCCAATTATCGAGGTTCGCGGAATCAGCAACGCCTCGCGCTCACCCCGCAGGAAATTCGCACGCCCAAAGAGGCCGGAGCGGAGCTGCGAGTCGGCCGGCAATTCGATTTTCACCAGGAAGCTGCGACTGGCCGGATCGGCGGCGGGAACAATCTGAACAACTTTGCCGGCGAGCGCCGGATTTTCAAGCGCGCCGATAGTCACCGGAACGGTTTGTCCAATGCGGGCGAGGCGAATATCGCTCTCGTCGACGCTCACTTCCAGGCGATAACTTCGCGTGTCTTCCATTGCGAAGAGAGGCATGCCCGGAGAGGCCAGCGTGCCCGCATCAGCCATTTTTTGCGTCAGGATACCGGAAAAGGGCGCGCGAATGATTGCGTAGCCAAGCGCAGTGCGAGCCTGCGCCGATGCGGCGTTCGCTTGCGACTGCTGCTCCTGCGCGATGGCGCGTTGCGCCTGCGCCGATTGATAGCGGGCGTTGATTTGGTCGAATTCCTGCGGGCTGACGGACTTTTTTTTGTACAATTGCTGGTAACGCTTCAGCGTCGCCGCAGCCAGCGCAAGCTCCGAGTCTGCGGCAGTGACTCCGCTCTGTGCGGCGCTTACGGCAGCTTCGGCCTGCTGCATGGCGGCGCGCGGCTGAGCATCGTCTAGGACGGCGAGGATTTGGCCGCGTTTCACGAGATCGCCTTCATGCGCGCGGATTTCGACGATGTTGCCCATCATTTGGCTGGAAATTTGGCTGGTCTGATCGGACTGCACAGTTCCTACAACTCGCAACCAGTCGGGAACGCGCGTGTCTTGCGCGACAGTCACTGAAACGTTGCTCACCGTTTCGAGCGGAGCCGCCTTTGCGCCGCGCTCGCTGCTGCAGCCTGCCAGTACGGTGCTCAATACGGCCAGCAATATGCAGAGCAAGATAGTGTTTGCGTAAGTTTTGCGATTCATGGCGTCACCATGGGAGATTGAGGATTCAACGTACCGGTGGCCAGCTGCAGATTGGCGTAGCTGGTTTGATAGCGATAAATGGCATCATAATAATCTGACTGGCTGCGCCGCGCAGCTTCTTCAGCAGCGAGCAGATCGCTGATCGTCGAAAGGCCGGAGTCGTAGCGGTTCTGATTGATACGCAGGCTTTCCTGCGATTCGGCGATTGCGGCGCGAGCGACTTCGAGCTGCCGCTGGGCTGCGTCCATTTGATAGTACGCTCTCCGCACTTCCAGCCGAACGGCGTCGCTGGCCATATCCTTCGCGGCGACGACTTTGTCTTGCATGGCGCGCTCATGGGCAAGCTGCGCTCGTTTTGCTCCGCCCTGGAAAAGGTCGAATTGCACTTCGATTCCAGCGAGCCAGTTATTTCCGCCTCCGCCAGCGAGAAACGTTGGGTTATCAGCTTCCCAGTCTCCGAAGGCGCTGACGCGCGGGCCGAAGGACGACTTCGCGATGAGCACGCTTTGATGTTGCGCTGACTCTTCGGAACGAATTTGCTTCAAGTCCGGGCGAGTCTCGAGCGCCTGTTTCTCGGCCTGTTCCATGGAAACCACAGGCAGAGTTTTCTCGACAAGCGTGCCCATTACGTCAAATTCGGTTTGTGCGGGCAGTCCCATCGAGACGTTCAACTGCGCCTGCGCCAGCGCGAGGTCGTTCTGAGCGCCAATGAGTTCTTGTCGTCTTGACGCGAGCCGCACCTGCGCGCTCAGCAAATCGGATTTCACGACGATGCCGCTTTCATAACGATTCTTGCTTTGCTCGAGAATGGCCTGCGCTGTTTTCAATGCTTGCTCGGCGATATCGAGTTGTTTTTCACCGAGCAGCACAGAGTAGTAGGAATCGATGACCTGGAAAACGATTTGCTGGTTGGTGTGCTCGAGCTGATTCCCGGCTGCGTCTTTTGCCCGCTGGGCGCGAACAACGCCGCGCCAGCTCGCCAGCGAATCGAACAAATTCCACGTTCCGCCGAATTGCGTCGCGAAATTGCCGATGGGAAGCGGCGTGTTCAGGCTGTTCAGCGCGAAATCCGCAGCGGCGAATCGCTGCTGCCGCAATCGGCTGCCGAAGACGTATACCGGATCGTTGCCGCGCGTAGCAGTTTCAGAAAAAGTGGCGTGTGGCAAAAGAAAAGACCGTGCTTCGCTCACATCCGCGGCGGCGGCGCTGGTGTCCGCGAGCGCTGCTTTGCGCTGAGGATTTTTCTCCAGCGCAATTTTGACGGCTTGTCCGAGAGAAAGCGGAGCCGGCTGCTGCGTTGCTTGCGCGGAGAGCAATTCAGGAACGGACAGCACAACCGCGAAAATCATCAACGCGTACCCGGCAAATCGAAATGCGCCATTGATTCGTGAAAGAAGCTTTGACAATCCGCTCTTCATTTTTGTGGGTTGTTGTAGTCCGCGCATTTTCATAAGAAGCTCATCCATTCACGGTTGCCGTCGTTGGAGCAAGCCACGCCGTTTTCTCTTCGACAATCTCGTAGGTCGTCTCCAGACGCGCCGTGTGCTTGACCATCGCGGATACCGAGCAGTATTTCTCGTCGGAAAGGCATATGGCCTGTTCGATTGCGCGGGAATCTATTTCGACCCCGGTGACCACATGGTGGATGCGCACCGCCGTGAAAACCTGTGGCGGGCGCTCGGCTTGATCGGCTTCGACGCGCACCTCGTAGCCGGTGACCTTTTGGTGATACTTCTGGCGAAGAATGGTGATGACGTCGAAAGCAGTGCATCCTGCCAGCGCTGCGGCCATTAGTTCAATTGGCTTTGGGCCGGTGCCTCCGGCGGCATCGTCGAGAATCAGGCAGTGCTCGCTTCCGGCTGTTGCGACGAACTGCCGCTCCACTCTTAGCGGTTGAGTTAGCAAAACTTTGGCTGTGACCATTTGCGTTTCTCCGCGATGAATCGAGTTCACGCGAATAAATGCAAAGGAAGGAGTTTTGTTACAGGGAATCCGCAAATTCTTTTTCACGCCTCACTTTTTGGAAACGGATTCGGTGGGCGGGTGGCGTCCAGATTTTTATCGGTTTTCGTGTTTCGTCGCGCCGCGACGTTCCCGGTTTGCGATTGTCAGGTTGGCACGCCGAGCCGTGGAAGCACCCACTTGAGCAAAATGAAATACGCCAGAAGCGCGATTAAAAATTCCAGAATGTTGGTCATTTCGCACCTGTACTTGTCTCTGGAACTACCAGGACGGCCGAATCCGCGTGCCGCACCACACGTTCTGTGGTGCTGCCCAGCATGGTGAATTCGAACAGTCGCTGATGCAGCGCGCCGAGCGTGATCAAATCAACCGCGTGCTCGCGTGCAGCTAGCAGGACCTGCTCGGCGGCATTGCCGTGGCGGACTACCTCCACCAAATCACAGCGGCTTCGTACTTCTGAAGGCACCCATTGGCAGAGTTGCTCTCCCGTTGACTTAAGATTAGCGTTTTCACCCTCAACAGCGTGCATGATCACGAGCTGCGCCCCGAAAGAATGCGCTATCTCAGCAGACACTCGCAGACATCCGCGCGCGGCGTCGGTAAAGTTGATTGGGCACAGAATCCGGGAGATTTTCGGCGTCATTTGCTCCGCTTCACGGGCTCTCACAACGAGCGTTGGCGTCAACGATGCGCGCACCACATTTTCTGCCACGGAACCCAAACGCAGGCGAGTGATGCCGCTCCGCCCGTGGCTGCCCATAACGATCAGGTCCAGTTTTCGAGATGCGGCATGTTCCAATATTTTTTCGATGGGATGCCCTTCCAAAACTGCAATTTCCGGGTCGAGTTTTGAGCCCAGCGCTTCCCGGACCAGCTTCGCGAGTCTATCGGCCAGCACGGCGCGCTGTTGCTGGACCGTTCCTTCCAATTCCGCCACCTGCGACGGCAGAAAGTATGGCGGGTATTCGAACCATGCTGCATGCAAAAGCTCCAGTTTTGCGTGGTAGACCTCCGCAAACATGCCCGCCCAGTTCAGCACCGTTCGCGATGCCGCGCTCAGGTCCAGCGGGCATAAGATCATTTTCGGTACGAACCCTCCTCGTGCCTCTGGCATTTGTGCACCTCGGCAGGCCCAGTGCTTCGGGCCACACGAATGAATGCAGACGCGCGGAATCTGTTACAGAAAAATGAGGAAACCTGTGTGTGCAGAGGCGACAACCCCTAAGTAGAAGTTACCCCGTTTGATTCGGGCTGGAGATATTTGCCAGAGCATCGTGGTACTCGGAGAGCAGTTCGCGTCTGAGCTTGGCGGCGACGCGTGCATCGGGAGGCTCATTTGGCGCCGTCCGGCATTGCTGAATCGTTCGTTCCAAACTGGACAGAAACGCCTTGCAAGGTTCACAGCCCTGCATGTGCTTTTCCAATTCTTCACAGAGCGAATCGTCGAGCTCATCGTCCAGATAGTTGGAAATTTCGGCGAACATTTGCTTGCAGCGTCGCTCGCGCGGCATTGTGGTAGAGGCATTTTGCGGTGCGCGCTGCGGCGTCGCCTGCTGAACGCTATGCACCTCCTGCTTCGCTAGTTCCTTTCGCACGAACAGCCGCGCCCGGTGCAGCCGCACGCGAATGGTTCCGAGCCGAAGCCCGGTGATTTCAGCCACCTCCGCATCGGACAGCTCTTCCATATCATGCAGCACCAGAACCAGTCGGTAATTTGATGGCAGTTTTTGTACCGCTACACGAAGCCGCTTCGCATTTTCGCGGCGCAACAGGCTGTCCTCTGGGGTCGCAGAGGCTTTTCCCGAAAAGCCTTGCAATTCCTTGCGATCGGGCATCAATTCTTCGAGGGAGAGATTTTCCTTGGGGGCAAATTTGCTCTTGCGGCGGCTCATCAGGCAGCGGTTCTTGGCCACTTTGTAGAGCCAGACCACGAGCGCTTTGGGGCTGTCGAACTTCGGTAGATTAGGAACCGATTTGACCAGTACGTCCTGCATGGTATCTTCGGCGTCTTGCCGCTGGCCGCAGACCTTCAGGCTGAACGAAAAGACGGTGTTTTGCAGCAGCGCAAGCGCTTCGTCCAGCGATTTCGTGTCCTTGCGGTGCACCAGTTCGATGGCACGCTCAATCTCGGGTCGCACCGCTCAAATGTAGCATGTCTGCCCGCCCCTGGGCATGGCAGGTTCGCCACTCCACGCGCTGGGCGTTCCTTCTCGTACCGGACCGCAATCCTTTTGGTAAGGGACCGATTGTGGCCGCCATAAGACGCGGCTTTTCCGCGAAACGAATCTCTGGTAACATTCCAACCATCGTTTCCAGCGACTTATTGGAGCTAAGAATGGCACTGATTTGCGAAATCTGCGGTAAGAAGCCCAGTTATGGCAACATTGTGAGTCACGCGAATAACTTGCGGCGGCGCCGGTGGAATCCGAATTTGCGGCGAGTGAAAACTGTTGTTGGAGGCGTGCGTAAGCACATTCGCGCGTGTACCGCTTGCATCCGCGCAGGACGCGTACGGAAGGCCGCCTAAACCATCCTCAGAAAATATCCTCACAGTCGAAGGAGTTTTCCCTTGCCGAAAAAGAGGCTGATTCTTGCGGCCGTAGTAGTGTGCGCAGCGCTGACCTCGTGCCGAAATCAACAGGCGCCCAGCAAAAATACCTGGGCGGTTGTTAACGGCGTGGCCATTGATCGCGCAGAGGTGGAGAAATATTACCGCAGCCGGCAGCAATCGCAGGGCACGCCGCCGAATGGCGACCTGTCGCATGACGAAGCTCTTTCCATGAAACTCAGCATTCTGGATCAGCTGATTAACAACGAAATTCTCTTCCAGCGCGCCAAGGCGATGAATCTAGTGGCATCAGATGCAGAAGTCGAAAGCCGCTTCGCGCAATCCAAGAGCTCTTTTACCGAGGACGAATTTCAGAAGAAACTGCAGGAAAGCGGGCTGACAGTCGATGATCTGAAGAATGAAATTCGTCGCGAACTCTCGATTCAGAAAGTCCTTAATCGTGACGTGGTGACCAAGATTAAGGTGACGGATGCGGATGTCGCCTCCTTCTACCAAAAGAATCAGGCGCAATTCAATGTGGCCGAGCCGCAATTTCACGTGGCGCAGATCGTCGTGACTCCTGGTCCGGATCCCGGAATCCACAATCGTAAAAATGACGATGCGACTACTCTCGAGCAGGCCAAGAAAAAAGTTGAAATGCTGGAATCGCGCCTAGCCGCCGGGGCTGATTTCGCGCAACTGGCCATGGACTACTCCGAGGACGCCAACGGAACGAATGGCGGGGATCTCGGCTTCATCCCAGAATCGTCGTTGAGCCAGACGGAACCTGCGCTAAAGAACGCGGTGTTGGCGCTGCAGCCGGGACAAGTGAGCAAGCCGATACTTCTGAAGGATGGCTATCACATCATCAAGCTGATTGCCAAGGAGCAGGCCGGCCAGCGACAGCTTTCGGATCCGCAGGTGCAACAGTCCATCCGTCAGACTCTGCAGAATCGGCGCGAGCAACTGCTTCGCGCTGCCTATTTGAGCATGGCGCGGGACCAGGCGCACGTTGTCAACTATCTGGCGAAAGAGATCGTCGAATCAGCCGGACAACTGCCCGCCGATGAGAGCGCGCATAATCCATAGAAACCTGCGGAGAGTGACATCCTAATTCACGCGATTACCGCCAAGACTTCTCCGGCATTCACGGGCTGACTTTCAGCAACGGCTACTCTTTCGACGATTCCTTCTTTCGGCGATTTGATTTCGTTTTGCATCTTCATGGCCTCGATGATCAACAGGCCCTGGCCTCGTTCAACTTTGTCGCCATTTTTCACCAGGAGTCGCACTATTTTGCCCGGCATTGGGGCGGTGATATTTTGCCGGCCCTGTGCGCCAACTGATCCGCTTCCGCTGCGCCGCCACTGACGCGGATCTTCGTATTCCACAAGATACTCATGACCATCGATAGCGATGCGTATCCCGCTCTGCGCAGGCGCAACGCGCACTTCGAAAACCGTTCCTCCGAGCAGAACGGAAAAAACGCCCGATTCCAGCTCTACGATGTCTGCCGCCACTCCCTGTCCATCGAGGCTGAATTCTTTTCGCGATGTGGCGCGTTTGATTTTTACATTTCGCACGCGGCTGTTAATTTTCAGCTGAAGATTCATCGTTGATCCAGAGGTTCGGAAACCTGCTCGCGACGCGATTGAGTTTTCCATCGCGAGGTTCGTTCTGACGGAATCGCGGGCGCATTCTCGGGCTGACTCCTCTGCGCAAACCAGAATCCCGCTGCGAGTGCTGCCGCATCTTCGAGCAGCATTTCGCGGGCGTGCTGTGATTTGCTTGCAACGAGAGCCGCTGTGGGCTCGGCCAGGAACTCGTCAAGCCATTTAGTATGAATTTCGCCGCGCAAAAATTCGGGCGCTGACAAAATCCTGCGAAACAGGCTCACATTCGTTCGGATTCCCGTCGCGTAGTATTCGTTCAACGCGCGGTTCATGCGAGCGATGGCCTCGTCGCGATTGGCTCCCCAGACGATGACTTTGTCCAGCATCGGGTCGTAATCCAGGGGCACAGTCCAGCCCTCATATACGCCATCGTCCACGCGAATGCCCGGCCCGGACGGCACGCGGCGCTTTAGTATTTTTCCCGGCGAAGGATAGAAATTATTATCGGGATCCTCGGCATAGATGCGGCACTCTATAGCATGGCCGCGCAATTCTATATTCTCCTGCGCAAATGGGAGCGCATTACCGCATGCGACATGAATTTGCAACTTTACCAGGTCGAGGGTCGTGACCATTTCTGTTACGGGATGCTCGACCTGCAAACGCGTATTCATTTCGAGGAAATAGAAGTTCCGGCCAGCGTCAACGAGAAATTCCATCGTCCCGGCGTTAGCATAATCTCCAGCGCGAGCGAGCTTAATGGCAGCTTCTCCCATAGCGCGGCGCAATTCGGGTGTGGCAATGAGCGACGGGGCCTCTTCGATAACTTTTTGATAGCGCCGCTGCACAGAACACTCGCGTTCACCAAGATAGACGACATGGCCGTGGTGATCACCGAGCACCTGAATCTCTACATGACGCGGGCGAATCAAGAATTTCTCGAGGTACAACCTGCCGTCCCCGAATGCATTCGTTGCTTCCGAAGACGCCTCGCGCCACGCCGTCGGAAGTTCTTGCGCACTCTCAACCAGGCGCATTCCCTTGCCGCCGCCCCCCGCAACTGCCTTCAAGACAACCGGAAAGCCGATTTCGCCCGCAATTTTGGCTGCATTTTGTGCGCTCTCGATTGGATCAATTGTGCCCGGCACTGTAGGAACGCCTATTTTCTTCGCGAGCTGCCGCGCGGCGGTCTTTGATCCCAACTGCTCCATAGCCCCGGCTGAAGGGCCGATAAAGGTGATGCCTTCGCGCGCACAGGCGCGAGGAAGATCGGGGTTTTCGGCGAGGAAGCCATAGCCCGGGTGGACAGCGTCGCACTGAGCGGATTTTGCAACTTTCAAGATTTTGTCGATGACTAAATAGCTCTCTCGCGAAGGCGCAGGGCCGATTCGGTACGCTTCATCCGCAAGTCGCACATGAAGAGAAGTGCGGTCCGCATCGCTGAAAACGGCCGCGGAGCGAATGCCCATCTCGCGGCAGGCGCGCGCGATGCGAACTGTAATCTCTCCGCGATTTGCGATCAGTATTTTCTTGAACATATCTGCTCAATGGTTGCGAAACAACGGCAAGAATTCTAGCACGGCGTTTACAGAGGTATGTTTCCGTGTTTTTTTCGAGGATTGGTATCGCGTTTATTGTCAAGCGAGCGCAAGGCTGTAATCAGTCTCGAGCGCGTCTCCGCCGGCACGATGATCGCATCAATGTAGCCGCGCTCGGCGGCAACATAGGGATTGGCAAAACGTTCGCGAAACTCCGCGATTTTCTCCGCGCGCAATACGGCGCGATCCGATTCCGCGGCGCGTTCGATTTCGCGCCTGTAAACAATGTTCACAGCTCCCTCCGGCCCCATCACCGCGATCTCCGCGCTCGGCCACGCGAAATTGAAGTCCGTGCGAATGTGTTTTGACGACATCACGCAGTAAGCGCCGCCATAGGCCTTTCGTGTGATCACCGTGATTTTGGGAACCGTCGCCTCCGCATAAGCAAAGAGCAGTTTCGCACCGTGCCTAATGATTCCGCCATATTCCTGTTGCGTGCCAGGCAGAAAACCTGGGACGTCTTCAAACGTGATCAGCGGGATGTTGAACGCATCGCAGAAACGCACAAATCGCGCCCCTTTTACCGACGCATTGATGTCCAGAACGCCGGCAAGGAATGCCGGCTGGTTTGCGACGATGCCCACCGGAGATCCCGCGAGCCGCGCGAAACCCACAACCAGGTTCGTCGCGAAATGCTCATGCACTTCGAAGAAATACCTATCATCAACTACTGCGTGGATCACGTCTTTGACGTTGTACGGAACCATCGGATCTTCCGGAACGATGGAATTCAGCGACAACTCGGCGCGGTCGACAGGGTCATCGGTAGCGCGGCGCGGCGGATCATCGAGATTATTGGACGGCAAGAAACCGAGTAGCTCACGAATCATGGCAAGGCAGTCCTGGTCATCCCGCGCAATAAAATGAGCGACGCCGCTTTTCGCGTTATGCGTCATGGCGCCGCCGAGTTCGTGCTTGGTGACTTCCTCGTGCGTCACTGTTTTAATCACATCGGGTCCCGTGACGAACATGTACGACGATTTCTCGGTCATGAAGATAAAATCCGTGATCGCCGGCGAATAAACCGCGCCGCCCGCGCATGGCCCCATGATGGCGCTGATTTGCGGCACGACGCCGCTGGCCAGCGTATTCAGCAAAAAAATATCCGCGTAGCCCGCCAGCGACATTACTCCCTCTTGAATACGCGCCCCGCCGGAATCGTTCAGTCCAATTACCGGAGCGCCATTGCTCATCGCCAGCTTCATGATTTTTTCGATTTTTCCGGCATTTGTTTCGGAGAGCGAGCCGCCAAACACAGTGAAGTCCTGCGCGAAAACGTAGACCAAGCGTCCATCGATGCGGCCGAAACCGGAAACGAAGCCATCGCCGGAGGGCCGCTGCTCAGACATTCCAAAATCTACGCAACGGTGTTTAACGAACTTGTCCAACTCCTCAAATGTGCCCTCGTCGAGAAGTAGCGCGATTCTCTCTCGTGCATTCAGCTTGCCTTCTTTGTGCTGGCGTTCGCGCCGCTCTGCGCCTCCGCCCGCTTCCGCCTCTTGACTGCGGAGCTTGAATTCATCAATCCGATCGTGCTTCGGCGTTTTTGCGGCCATGTCTGGAGCGCTAGCGTGCCACAGCGAGGCGCATCCGGCAAGCGAAGGAGCGAACTATCTTGAATCGTGAAGGGAGTTCCACGCTATGAGCGCAAATCGAGTTGTCAGCGCAGCGCGGACCAATCATCCGCGATTAGGATGGAATTGCTTGGATTAGCAGGATCATATCTCACGCCCACCGGCTGGCCGGCCACCACGCGTTCCAGGCATGCTTGCTCCTCGAATCCCGTGATGTCCTGAGCTGCTTCGTAGGTGACTCCGGAAATCGAGTAGGTGTAGAGCAGCATTTTGTGATTGGGCAATTTCGTTAAATCCGCGCGGCCGCGCTTTCCGAAGAGACCTGTTTGGCCCGATGGCGCTTCGCCGACAGGTCTTTCGACAATTTCCAAAACCTGTCCATCGACGATACGGCCAACGCGATGTAGGTACGCGCGCCGCTCGCGCTCCGTTTCCAATGAATTCTTGGCCCGGCCGAACAGTCGCACAAAAGCGAAAGCGCCAAAGACAATCACGAGCTACTCCAGGGATCTGATTTTGTTGCGGCGCACGCGGCTCTACTATTTCTCTCACGCAATAGGAGAACCACTGTCACGCTTTTCTGAAAGATTATACCTGTGAGAAGGGCTCGCAAGTGGGCGAAGGAGCAGCCATCTATCGCAAGAGATATCCCCCTCCTCAGCTAAAAAGGCTGAATCTATGCGGGCTTGACTACCGGATTGCGCAGGGTGCCGATGCCGGTCACCATGATTTCGACAATGTCCCCAGCGGAAAGAGGGCCAATGCCGGCGGGCGTGCCAGTGGCGATTACGTCTCCCGTTTCGAGAGTCATCATCTGCGAAATCCAGCGAACCAGAAATTCAACCGGGAAAATCATTTCTGTGAACTTCGCCGACTGACGCCGCTCCCTGTTGACAAACGTCTCGACACGCGCATGATTCAAATCCAGTTCTGTTTCAATCCACGGGCCGAACGGGCAGAACGTGTCGAAACCTTTCGCGCGCGTGAACTGCACGTCCCTTTTTTGCAGGTCGCGGGCGGTGACGTCGTTCAAGCACGTGTATCCAAGAACGTACGGTTGCACGTCTTCGGCGGCTCCTAATCGGCGGCATTGTTTTCCAATCACGATGGCCAACTCGCCTTCGTAATCGACGCGGTCCGAATGAGGCGTCAGCACAATTGGCTCTTCGGGAGCGATAATCGCGGAGGGCGGCTTCAGGAAAATCAGCGGCTCCTTGGGAACGGCGTTCCCGAGTTCAGCGGCGTGCTCCGCATAATTGCGTCCAACGCAAACGATCTTGCTGGGTGCACTGGGAGCGAGAAGCTTAATTTCTGAAAGTTGCCAACTTTGGCCTGTTCGTTCTGGCGATCGAAACGGATCCGGCAGTTCAACGACGCGATCATCCTCGATGATTCCGTACCGTGCCGCACCGGAATTTATGTCGGCGGACTGACCATGGGAGGCTTCAATTGCGGCCTTGGGATGGAAACGGCAAATTTTCATTTACGTCCTCGAATCAATGAAGTTCTTGCGGTGAACCGCACAGTTCGCGTTGTTATTTTCGACGATGGCACCTTGACCCGAACCGGAGCACTGAGCGCGCTTTCGTTTCCAGCGCGGCCTATGGCTGTGATCCGGTAAAAATACTCCACTCCCGGCATGACGGAGGTATCCCGGAAAACAGGTACGAGCACGGGAGCAGTATTCGCGCGTGTGCCTGTCTCGCTCTCTTTATTGCTTCGATAAACATTGTAGCCCGCTAAATCTGTGTCAGGACTAATCTCCCAGGAAAGCTCAACGGATGGCGCAGCAGCTCCACGGGCAGGAACCACGGTGGCAACCACATTTTTCGGAGCAGCAGGACGATGATTGGCAGCCAGCTTTACTTCGATTACGTTGGAATCTTGCGACTCAACGGAACCCGCCACGTATTTCGTGATGCTACGAACTTTGTACCTGTAACTCCGCCCCGCTTCAACTTTTGTGTCGCTATAGGATGGCTCTGGTGACTCTCCGAGCAACGCGAATCCCGCACTTGCTGCAGCCGGGGTCGCAGGCGCTGCTAACGGCTCTGTGGACGTGCTCGCGGAATTAACGTCAGGAAGTTCCGCCCGATAAACCTGATAGCGAATAGAAACCGGCTCAGAAACGCCACTTGGCACAATCGCCGGCGCGCTCCAGGAGAGCTCCACGGTGTCATTCGCGATTTGCGCGCGCAGATCATGAATTGGCTGCGGCGCAGGCAGGATCGGGATTTGAATCGCATTCGACGGTTCAGATTCGCTTCTGGCGACTCGCGTGCGGACTTCGTATACGGCCTCATCTTTGCCGGCGTGCGCGGTCAAATCCTGCGGCGTGAGCATATCAGGGAAATCAATCTGTCCCGCTTGGAGGTATTGGTCAACCATCTGCGGAGGAATTGTAGTGATTAGTCGCAGTTTCTCCCGATGCCGCGACTTCGCTCCTGAGACGCTTTCAAATACGCGGTAGATCTCGATCTTAAGATTCGTGCTGAGCGCGCCGCCTTTGACCGTCTCCGTCGGCAGGGCGAACGACAGGACAATTGACGCGCCCGCTTGTTTCGCGGAAAGATTCGTGATGACGCGCGGTTTGGTCGTCTCGCGCGTGACTGGGACGCCCGGAGCGGCACATCCAAAAAGCAGCATGCTTTCAAGCACAATCAGCAGACTCAAAAAATGAAGGCTGCGCGCCCTCGCAAAATTGGGCTCTTGCCGAGTGAGCGCCATTATCTGCGGTCACTCACCTAGAGGATGTAACGGCTGAGGTCCTGATCCTTCACAACGTCCGCAAGCTGTTTCTGCACGTAGGCAGCGTCAATTTTGACGCTACGCTTTTTCATCTCCGGCGCTTCGAAAGAAATCTCCTCCAGCACTTTTTCGAGAATCGTATGCAAACGCCGCGCGCCTATATTTTCCGTTTGCTCGTTCACCAGCGCTGCGAATCGTGCGATAGACGCCACAGCATCTTCGCTGAAACTTATCTTCAGGCCCTCGGTATCCAGCAAAGCGATGGATTGCTTGATGAGCGCGTTCTTGGGCTCGGTCAAAATACGCACGAAATCAGCTTCGCTGAGGGAGCTAAGCTCCACGCGGATCGGAAAACGCCCCTGAAGTTCAGGAATCAAGTCAGAAGGCTTGGTGGTATGAAACGCCCCGGCCGCGATGAACAACACGTGGTCTGTGCGCACCATGCCGTAACGCGTGTTTACCGTTGTCCCCTCGACGATTGGCAGGATGTCGCGCTGTACTCCTTCGCGCGAAACGTCCGGGCCATGCCCCGATTCCCGCCCCGCAATTTTGTCGACTTCGTCGATGAACAGAATCCCCATTTGCTCCACGCGGTCAACCGCGATGCGCGTTACCTGCTCCATGTCCAGCAATTTGCTTTCTTCTTCTTGAATCAGGTAGTCGTATGCCTCCGCCACCATCATTTTGCGTTTCTTCTTCTGTTGGCCAAAAATGCCGGAGAGCATGTCCTTGACGTTGATGTCCATTTCTTCGACGCCCTGGCTGGACACGATTTCAAAGGCCGGCGTCATCCGTTCACGGACTTCCACTTCGACCATACGCTGGTCGAGTTTTCCTTCGCGCAACTGCGCGCGCAGTTTTTCCCGCGTGCGCTGCGCCACTTCGCGAACCTGCGCTTCCGAACCTGGGCTGGTGCTGTCGATCGAAGTTGGCGTCGGCGAAGTCGGCAGCAGCAAATCCAGCAGGCGTTCTTCCGCCGCTTGCTCGGCGCGCTCCGCCACTTCATCCAGCTTCTCTTCGCGCACCATATCGATAGCCACTTCTACCAGGTCTCGCACCATGGATTCGACGTCGCGGCCCACGTAGCCAACTTCCGTGTACTTGGAAGCCTCTACCTTCACGAACGGACAGCCGGCAAGCCGCGCCAGCCGTCGGGCAATTTCCGTTTTTCCCACGCCCGTCGGGCCAATCATCAAAATGTTTTTTGGCAACACATCTTCCGCCATTTCCGGCTGCAATTTTTGCCGGCGAACTCGGTTGCGCAACGCCACTGCGACCGCGCGTTTCGCGGCGTTCTGGCCCACAATGTATTTGTCCAGCTCCAGGACAATTTCTCGCGGAGTCAATTCATCGAACGACGGAAGCGCCTCTGGTTCCGCCGGCGGATGCTCTCCGTTGAGGTAAATCACCATATTCTTTTCATCCTTGCCCTTTTCGCCCACTGATTCTCACCTCTAGAGTTCCTCAATTACGAACGTCGCATTTGTATAGATGCAGATTTCGCTGGCGATGCGCATCGCCTCCTGCGCAATATCTTTGCAGCTCAGCTTCGTGTGTTTCGCCAGCGCGCGCGCCGCCGAGAGAGCATATGGGCCGCCTGAACCGATGGCGCAAATGCCGTCGTCTGGCTCGATCACATCGCCATTTCCGGACAGCAGAAACGTCGATTTGCTATCCGCCACGATGAGCAAAGCTTCGAGGTGCCGCAGCGAACGATCTGTTCGCCATTCCTTGGAAAGCTCTACGGCTGCGCGCGCCAAATTGCCGTGGAATTCCTGCAGCTTGTTCTCGAAGCGCGTGAAAAGCGAAAGCGCATCGGCGGTGCTGCCGGCAAAACCGGCTAGGATCTTGTCGCTGAAAAGCCGGCGAATTTTCTTGGCGTTGTGCTTTACCACGCCTTCGCCGAGCGTCACCTGCCCGTCGCCGGCCATTACCACATGTCCGTCTTTGCGCACGCACAAAACTGTAGTGCTGCGTATACGCTGCTTCTTCTGCGTCGTTTGCATCCAGTGATTATAACCCGTCGCGGCTTCGGGACAAAAAGCAGCGCCAGCAACGAACTGGCATCGGCAATGGCTGTGAGTGCTTTTGTGGAGCGAGTTCAAGCGCGCATGCCGGCGTCCAGCGCGTCGTAAAACAGGTCGAGCTCGGTTGGTTGGGTGAAAATATTCGTCGAGACGCGCATGTTCATCGCGCCGCATACAACGCGAATATTTCGCGCGGCGCATTCATCCGCAACTTTCTTCAACCCTCCCGTGGTCGTGCCGGCCGGAAGCGGCGGATTCGGTTCGATGCTAACCAGTGCGTTGAAAAACTGGTCGGCGCTGGCATTCGTGGTTTTCAGGTTCGAATATTTCAAGCAGCGGTCGCGCACTTGCGTCGCCAACTCATGCTGCCGCTTGTAGATGCGATTGGGGCCCACTTGATTGAAGAAATCGATTGCCGCATGAAGGCCAACCATGATGGACAAGTTCGAAGTGCCGATCCACGAAAACCGGTAAGCCTGCAGGTCATAGTTGTTCCAATTCGCGGTCACTGTATGCGGCCATAAATCCTTCAAATGCTCCTTGCGAATATAAAGAAAGCCTGTGCCTTTCGGCGCCATTAGCCATTTATGCGGACTCGAACCGTAGAAATCGCAGCCCATATCGTGCAGGTTCAGGGGAATTTGCCCGATGGCATGCGCCCCGTCCACTGCCGACAACACGCCATGCCGTCGCGCAACCGCGCAAATTTCCTTAGCGGGCAGGATCACTCCAGTGGCCGTTGTGATGTGGCTGAAAAAGATCATCCGCGTTTTTGGTGTCATCGCGCGCTCGAAAAGCTCCACAATTTCTTCCGTCGAGCGCGGAGGTTTCGGCAGCGCAACTTTGTTAATCTTTATTCCGTAACGCGCAGCTTTCACATCCCACGGACAATAGCCTCCCGGATGCTCCTGGTCGGTCATGAGCACCTCTTCGCCCGGCTTCATATCGATTCCGTTGGCGATGACATTGTTCGCCTCCGTTGCATTTCGTAGGAGGGCTATTTCATCAGGGTTGGCATTCACGAAAGCCGCCAGTGCAGCAACCGTTTTCTGCAGGTGCTCATTTTCGTCATAGCCGAACCAAGGATAGGCAGGCTCGCGGAATTCTTCGCATTCCAGAATGTGCTCAATCATCGCGCGCAGGACCGGCAGCGGCGTGCAGCCCACCGAACCGCAGTTCAGGTTCACGTGGTCCGCGGCCAGCAACCATTGCCTCCGCATTTCTGCCCAATATCGCGCTGGATCTGACGCAAAAAGATCCGATGCAGGCATGGGCGGTTTCTCGATTGTGATTTGCCCGATGGCCTGCGCCGCCCTGGAAAGCGGAATGCCCAGCAGGGCGGCAGCGATTGCGGAACGCTGAATGAATTCGCGGCGATGAAGCATGGGTACACCCCTTTCATTAGCACTTTCCGCGGAGTGTATCAGAAAACGACTGTAGGAGGCACGGCTTAGCGGTTATGATCCTGACTTATCCTTGTCCTTGGCGACTTCCTCTTTGTCCTTCTTGCTTTTCTTTTCCTTCTTGCTCTTTTTTCCGACTTTGGCCCAACGATCTTCGAGGGAATCTTTCGTGAAAAGCGCATCCGATAAACCAGTGTTGAACTTGCATCCATTCGGATCGTAAAACACTTGAAAAACTTTCATTCCGTTGCGAATGCGCGTCTGCTGGAAATACATCGTGACGCCATCGACGGTGTGGAAATCCGAATAGTAATCCACTTCCTCGGTGCGCATATGCGTCACCGGATCGCGCATCGCAACTTCCTTGCGAATCGGCAAATGCGTCAGCTTCGCAATGGCAATGCGGATTTGATGCCCCTGGGGATCGTCGATTTCCACCCAATCGGCTTCTTTCAAGTCGACAACGTCCGGTCCAATGTAGCGAAAAATCATTCCCGGTTCATTCAGGCGAAAACGCAAGATATAATCTAAATCCAGCTGCAACTCTTGCTGATTGTCCTTGATTTCACTCGCAGGTTCCGGGCTCACTCCGCCGCGATCAAGCGTCCAACCTTGGTTTCCGTTCGAAATTTGAATGATATTGCGCTTCTTCGAAAATTCCGTGCGGTCCTTGTCCGGCAACTTAACAAAGTCCCAAAAACTCTCGTAACTGCTCAACGCTCCCGAATGCCCGAAAGTCCCGAGCATTCCCTTGCATGTGGAATCCTTGACGTTTAAGTAAGCGCTCCCTCCGAGCGCCTGAATCATTTCCTGCAAAAGAGCCTTGGCCCTGGCGGCGCTCTGCGCCGGCAGCAGCACCTGGCCATCCTGCGCGCGCGCCGGCACGCTTGCGGCAATCAGGATCGCCGCTGCCATGCTGACAATGGAGGCCCAGCGATACCTCAACCGCACAGGACCGCGCCTCCATTCACATTCAAAACTTCGCCGGTGATGAAACTGGCCAGATCCGATGCCAGGAACAGAATCGCTGAGGCGATTTCTTCGGCCGTGCCCACTCGGCCCAGCGGTATCGCGCTCGTTGCGAACTTCAATCCTGCCTTCGTCTTTAGAACAGGCTGCGACATTTCCGTATCCACCCAGCCAGGCGCCACGCAATTTACCAACACATTGTGCCGCGCGAGCTCTGTGGATAATCCCTTCACAAAACTAATAATCGCGCCTTTCGATGCGCCATAATGCGTATGCATGGCCTCGCCGCGCTGGCCCGCTGTCGAGCTCACCGCGACAATTCGTCCCGCCTTTTGCGCAATCATCTGCGGCACAGCATAATGAATCATCGAGTAGACGCTTTTCAAATTCACGCTCATCATTTCGTCCCATTGCCGCTCGGACATGTCTTCTATTGCAATATCCTTAACATTCCAGATGCCCGCATTCGCCACTAGGATGTCCAGGTGGCCCAAACGGTCTCGCGCGAATTCCACAAGCGCTTTCGCGTCAGCTGCGCGGCCAAGGTCCGCTCTGTACGATTCGATCCGCGTCCCATGCCTGCGTGACTCCTGCGCCACCTGTTCAGCAGCCGCGCGATTGCGGTGATAATTAAAAACAACGTCGGCACCCGCTTGCGCGAAAAGGTGCACGGCAGCGGCTCCAATGCCCCGCGAGCCTCCAGTGATCAGCGCAGATTTTCCCGCGAGTGAAATCATAGCGCTCCCCAGCGATTCCAGTACCGGCCGCCAAACTTTGCGCCTAATTCTCTTTAAGCGCGAACTGCGCTGCGCCGCGCAGCAGCAATCAGCCCTCGAAATAATTCCTGGGCGAACGCGTCGCCGGCCGTCCGTTCCGGATGCCATTGCACGCCCACAATCCAGTTTGCGTCGCCAATCCACTCCACTGCTTCGATAATTCCGTCCCTCGCGCGCGCCACAACCCGCAAATTCCGCGCCGGCTCGCGGATGGCTTGATGATGTGAGCTGTTGACGTTTGTTTCCATCTTCTCCACAGCCGTTGCTATTTTGCTCTCTGGTTCTATCGTCACATCGTGAAATGGCTCAGGGACGCCGCGCTCGCGCCCTTCCCACGCATGTGTAATGCTCGCTGGCACTTCGCTGGCGATGTCTTGTGTCAGCGAGCCTCCAAGGTAGACGTTCAAAATCTGCACGCCGTAACAGATAGCCAGGACTGGTTTGCCTTCGGCGAAGCAGTGGCTCAACAGCGCTAGATCCGTCGCCTCGCGCGCCCGGTCCGCCTCCGCTGTTTTTGGGTGCAGTGCCGCGCCATAACGCGCCGGATCCACGTCCGCCGGACTGCCCGGCAGTACGATCGCATCGAGCCCTCGGGCCAGCTTCTTCAACTCAGGCGATGCTAAACCCAGCGAAATCTCAACCGCGGTGCCACCAGCATTCTCAACCGCGCGCACGTACTTCTCGTACTTTTCCCGAACGCCGCTAACTTCTTCTTTATGCGTCCGGTACGGGATACCAACCCGCATTCGTTGCGCAGGCTTGCCCGATGAACTCTCCGATGGAGGCATAGAATTTCAATCCTACCATTGCTGTTCATACCCGGCAATAAGCGCAATCGAACAGCCATTTACCATTGAATGGATCTGGCAAACTCGCGAACCGCCTCCGAAAACACCTCCGGTTGATCGATGTTGGAGATATGGAACGCCTTGGGAATCACCTTCAGCCGCCCGTTTTTCGCCGCCGCAAGGAATTTCTTCTCATGCAGACGGAAGCCAAGGTCCCTGGCTCCATTTAACAGCAAAACCGGCCCGGGAAACGCTGCCAGCCGGGGAACGAATTTCTGGCGCATCACTTCGCGAATCCCGGCAGCGCCTCCGCGCATAAAAAATCCCGGAGCGATCAGTGGTTGCGCCCGCCGTTCGCCGTAAGCCAGTAGGAAGGCCTTGCGGCTCACCCAGTTGAGCCAGGGCTCCGGCAATTTATCCATCAATGCGGAGAGAACCGCATAGGGAAATGCATACCAGCCTTGAGGCTCAACCGACGCGCTCGCAATCACCAGCCCAGCCGCTTTTTGCGGGTATTTTGCGCCGAATTCCATAGCGATATAGCCGCCGAGCGAAAGCCCAACCACCAGCGCGCGTCCGTTCGCCGTCTCGTCTATCACCGCAGCCAATTCGTCAGCGCAACGTTCCACGTGGAACATTTCGCCCTTCAGGCAGCCGTGGCCGGCCAGGTCCGCCGCTATCACGCGGAATTCATCGGCCAGCCGCTCCATCTGCGGCTGCCACATTCGGCGGGTGACTCGCATCCCGTGCAAGAACACGATTGGATGCGCATTCAGCGGCCCAGCCACGTCGTAGCTCTCCACGCGTGCCATCAGTATATGGAGATTCTATCTGGTGCCGCTCCGCTACACGACGGCAAACGACGATACGCGACAACACTTGACGGATTGCTCCCCCGTACCTCGGGTCAGGGTTGCTCCTTCCGCGTCCACACCAAAACCCGCGCTTAATTCCACGCTGTTTCCGGCGTACGATTCCGATACACATTCTTTTTGTGAATCAGGAGGGATTGTTCATGCGCGTCGCAGAACCGAAGATGTCACGCGTGGCCGTGGCGGGAAACGTGGGAGCCGCCGCGCCCAAAGCAGATGACTTCAAATTCATCCGCTTCCGCATTGAGGGTGAAGTCGCGCGGCTAACTCTCGACCGTCCCGAGCACAACATGCTGAACGAGCGCATGCTCGCCGAACTTGCTGCCGGAATCGATTCTCTCGAGGGGCGCGGCGACGTCAAGCTGATCATCCTGGATTCGGCCGGACAATCTTTTTGCGGCGGCATCGAATTGGGCGAATACACCCCGCGGCGCGCCTTTCAGGTGCTGGATGCGTTCCAGCGCGCCTTCATTGCCATGCTCGACACCGCCAAACCTTTGCTTGTGGTCGTCAACGGTCCTGCGTTCGGAGGCGGCTCGGAACTTGCGGCGCTGGGAGATTTGGTGGTGGCAACGCCGCGCGCGAAATTCGCGCAGCCAGAAATCAAGCTCGGCGTTTTCCCCCCGTTGGCCGCGGCGATTTTGCCGTTCATTGTCGGCCCCAAGCGTGCTCTCGAGCTTGTGCTCACGGGCGAAGTGATCAGCGCCGAAGGAGCCCGCAATTTGGGTTTGGTCAATCGCGTGGTGACCGAAGACAAACTCGAAGCCACGGTGAAAGAGATGAGCGAGCAAGTGACCGCGCACTCTGGACCTGTCCTCACCATGGCCAAAAAAGCGATCTTGGGCTCCATGGGGCTTTCCTTGCGCGAAGGCGTCCGCCAATCCATGGCCGTCTTTTTGAACGAGCTTTCTTCGCTCGAGGATTCCAGCGAAGGCTTGCGCGCCATCGCCGAAAAGCGCTCGCCCAAATGGAAAAATCGCTGAGAAAACGCGGTGCAGAACGTTGTCGCAGGCGTGCGGCCGTGTCCATGCGGGATTTGACTCGAAGCGGCGTTGCGCATAGACTCGCATTCGTTCTTTCGACAGTTCACTGGACTGTCGTCAGGGCAACGTAAAATTGAACCGGCTCGCGGGGCAGACCCTTCGGAGAGTCCACTGGACTATCCTCAGGGCAAAAAGGAAGGCCGTGAAAATCGGCCACGGTCCCGCCACTGTGATCGGCAGGCGCTGCTCAAACATGGCAGCAGCGCGAAATAGCTCGCAAAGGATTTTGCTGCGCGCGAATCAAGAAGTGCGCCGCAAACATAAACCGAGCGCCGAAAGTCAGGAACTTGCGCGAGTCGCGTGACGCAGCTCTCTTCGCGAGAAAGAGTGCCGCGAGTCGCCCCATGATTTCTCGTGGGGCTTTTTTATTGCGCAAGGAAATGCGCCGAATAAAACATCATGCGGTGAGCGTAGCAATTGTGGCGCTGATTTGCAGTGCGTTCAGTTTTGCGAATGTGCGCGCGCAAGGCCAATTAGCGGTGGCGCAAAAAACTGGAACAGAAAAGGCTATCGGAATGCTAGCGGCGAAGCGCACCGTGATTGATGAGTCGGGGCGAAAGGTTGAGGTGCCCGCAAACGTGCGGCGCATCGTCACCCTTGCTCCCAACCTCGCCGAGATTGTGTACGCGCTCGGCGTGCAAGACCGGCTCGTAGGCGTCTCCAATTTCACCGATTATCCTGTCGCAGCAAGAGCGAAGCCGAGCATCGGCATGCCTGTGAATCCCAGCCTCGAAGCTATCGTCGGGGCGCACCCCGACGTTGTGCTGGCCACTGCCGTCAACACCTGGGAAACGGTCAACTCGCTGGCGCGCCTGGGGATTGCCGTCTACACCACGGATCCACACACGGTCGCCGGCATGTTGCGCTCCATCACTGATATTGGCGAAGTGATTGGCGCACGTGAACAGGCGCAAACACTCGTCCAAAAATTACAAGTGCGTCTGAATGTCCTGCAAGCAAAACTGAAGAATTCTTCGCCTGTGCCCGCGCTTTTTGTTGTCTGGGATCATCCATTGATTTCCGTTGGAGAAAGCACTTTCATCACTGACGCATTGCGCTTGGCTGGTGCGAGATCCGTCATTCGCACCAAACAAGACTGGCCGCAGGTGAGCATGGAAGAAATCGTGAAGCTCAATCCCGAATATATTATCTATGCAGACAGTCATATGGGAGCGGGCTCCGGCGGCGATTCCGCGAAACTCGCAAATGTTCCGTCTGCCATCGCCAAGCATCTGAACCAACTGCGCGCCGATTCAAATTGGCGCGACCTTTCCGCCGTCCGCGAGGGCCACATTGCCGTGGTCAGCGATGAAATCGACGTGCCGGCGCCGGGACTCATCGACGTCATCGAGCAGTTGACGCAAGAATTGCATCCGCACCTTTTTCAGAAAGAAAACCAATCGTCGCTCAATAATTTCCGGAATTCCCGGCAAAAGCGGCGCAATACGCCCGCGTTTACCTGTGCCCGCCAAAACATTTCTCCGGGGGCGACGCCTTGCGCTCGCTAACGCCGCGGCGCATTGCATGGATTTGCGCCGCCCTTGCCGGAATCCTGTTCGTCGTTGTGGTGTTTTCGCTGAAAGTGGGCGCCTATCCCATCGACGTCGGCGACGCAGTAATGACCCTGGCGCGCGGCGCCGTCGGACATTGGAATGCCATCCCCTCGTCTGACAGGTTAGTGGTTTTTGGTTTGCGCCTGCCGCGCATTGCCCTGGGAATTTTAGTCGGCGCTGCATTATCCGTGTCCGGCGCATCTTTCCAGGCTCTGCTGCGCAACCCGCTGGCGGATCCGTACGTGCTAGGCGTCTCCAGCGGCGCAGCGCTTGGCGCGATTTTTTCGCTGGCGTGGTTTCCGCGCGAGCCCTGGACCATGCAGGCCTTGGCATTCGTAGGTGCGCTCGTAACCATCGCCGCCGTTTACTTTCTGGGGCGGCGCGGTGGCCAACTCGACAGCACCACTTTGTTACTCGCGGGAATTGTGGCCGCATCTTTTCTTTCAGCAATTATTATGTTTCTGATGACCACGCTCAGCGGGCGCGACCTGCGCGGAATGGCTTTTTGGCTGATGGGTGATCTTGCCACCGCGCCGGCGGTTCGTCTGGGATTCTTGTTTTTGGTGTTGCTTCTGACCATTGGCGCCATTTACACCACCGCGTCCGATCTAAATCTAATTTTGACCGGCGAGCAGGAGGCGCGTCATCTCGGCGTGAATGTCCCGCGCGTGAAGCTGGTAGTGTACGTGGGCGCATCGTTGCTGACGGGTCTCGCCGTATCCGTGAGCGGCGCCATCGGCTACGTTGGACTGCTGATTCCCCACGTGATTCGCATGATTTTCGGCTCCGATTATCGCCTGCTGATTCCTGCATCAGCGCTCGGCGGCGCCATTGCCGTAACGCTCGCCGACACGCTCGCGCGCACCATTGTTGCTCCCACGGAACTGCCTGTTGGCGCAATGACCGCGGCGATTGGCGCGCCCGTTTTCATCTATCTTCTGAAGCGGAGACTCGCTTGAGCATTTCGCAAATGACAACCATGAATTCGAGCGCGGGCACTCTGGCAGGCTGGATGGAACATCCGGTGCGCCTGGTGGTCGAGCAAGCGCAATATGCGTATTTGGCTGCCGCTCCAACGGCCCCAAAATTTACGCTGGGCCCTGTAAGCTTCACAGCGCGTCAGCGCGAGATCGTCGGAATTCTCGGGCCCAACGCCAGCGGAAAATCCACTCTCCTACAAATGGTGGCGGGAGAATTCAACGCACTCTCTGGCCGCGTCGAACTCGATGGAAAATCTCTCTGTGCCCTTTCGCTGCGCGAACGCGCCCAGCGCGTCGCCATTGTGCATCAGGAAAGCAATCTGCTTTTTCCGCTGAGCGTCTGGGAGTACGTGCTGCAAGGAAGGTATCCTTATGGCCGCCGATTGCGCTTCGAGAATGAAGCGGATCACCTGATGGCGCAAAATGCTCTCGAACAGACCGGCGCGGAAGCTCTGGCCGAGCGCCGCATGGACCAGCTCTCCGGCGGCGAACGGCAGCGCGTCGTGCTAGCGCGCGCTCTCGCGCAACAGCCGCAGCTTTTGCTCCTTGATGAGCCAACCCGCCATTTGGATATTGGCGGAAAAGTGGAACTGATGCGGCGTTTGCGCCGCCTCACTGAGCAGAATCGCTACACGGCTGTCGTCGTCACCCACGAATTGAATCTCGCCGCGCAGTTTTTCGATTTCATTGTGCTGCTGCACGGCGGCAAATGCGTCGCGGCGGGCAAACCCGACGAAGTCTACCGCGCGGAATTGCTCGAGCAGGTTTTCAGCACGTCGCTGCAAGTCGAAAGTAGCGCCAACGGCCGCCCGCGCGTCATTTTGCAAGGCGCCGCCGCGGATGGGGATTTGTCAGAAGCAAAAAGCGAATAGCAAACCAAGTTTGGGTTTGAGCAGGTGCAGTCAATTGAAGCACCGGCGGAGATCGGCTAGCTGAAAAGCGAATCGGCATCCCCTGGAAAAATTCACCACGAAACTCCGTGCACGGGAAGGCGGTGCAAAGCCGCCGCCGCTGCGCGACTGTAAGGCGGAAAAAATCGGGCGCACGTCACTGCGCCGGACGCTTCGTCGAAAGACGCGGCGCCGTTGCGGGAAGGCCGCGCCAGAAAGAATGCCGCCAAGCCAGGAGACCGGCGGAGTTTCTATCCCGAAGTCGCAAGCTGCGGCGCGGAAGTTCCCGCGCGAAACGCCGCTTCGCCTTCGGGACAACCTTCACACTCCCGCGCGAGAGGGAGACGGAGGAAACCATGAGACTCTGCGTACAGCAGTTCCTGCGATTCAGTTTTCTTGCAGTTGCCTTTCTCGGTTTCTCCGCAACCAGCCACGCACAATCGAGCGCTACGCTTTTTGGCCGCGTAACCGACCGCAGCGGCGCGGCTATCGCCAGCGCGACAATGATCGCCGAGCCGCTGTCCGCCACACACGCAGCAGAAATTCGCGCGCAGAGCGGTGCGCATGGCGAATATTCGATCATGCTTGGGCCTGGGAAATACCGCATCCGCGTCAGCGCATCGCAAATGGCAAATGCGGAAGAGGAGTTCACCTTCAGCGCGGGCCAGCGCCGCGAATGGAACGTGCGCATGGAACTTGCGCCGCTCTCGTCACAAGTCGTAGTATCCGCAGAAGCAGAGCCCGCGCCGGCGAACACGGTCGCGTCTCCTGTGACCGTCCTTGCGCAACAGCAGATCGACCAGCGCCAGGTCATTTGGCTCGCCCCGCTCCTCGCCTCCACATCGGGCGCAAATATCGCGCGTCTCGGCCCTATGGGCGGCATCACTTCCTTTTTTCTTGATGGCGGTAATTCCGATTTCACCAAAGTGCTCGTCGACGGTACTCCCATAAACGAGCCCGGCGGCGACATCGATCTTTCGAATCTCGATGTGGCCAACATCGACAAAATCGAAATCGTGCATGGCGCTTCCAGCGCGCTTTTCGGCTCCGACGCCATGGACGGCGTCGTCCAAATCTTTACTCACCGTGGAACCACGCAAAAGCCGGCGTTGACGCTTCTCGCCGAAGGCGGAACGTTCAATGCGCAACGCGAACAAGCCGATTTGAGCGGCGTCATTGGCCACTTCGATTATGCGCCGGCAGTTTCTTATTACGACAGCAACGGTCAGGGCCCCAACGACCGCTTCCGCGACACCACGCTTTCCGGAAATTTTGGCTGGAAATTCAACAGCACAAATCAGCTCCGCCTTTCCGTCCGCAGCGCCGCAAGCGACGCCGGCCAGCCCGGCCAAACGTTGCTCCTGCCACCGAATCTCGGCCAGTCCTCCGATTTGCACGATTTCACTGCGAATTTGAGCTGGGATTTTTCTGCTGGCGCGCATTGGCAGGATCATCTCGCAGGCACCGAATCCTATTTCCGCGGCTTCATCATCGATATTCCGGTATTCACGGAGATTAACCAGTTCAATCGCGCCGGTTTCGAGGAGCAATCCACATATTTATTCGGCCCGGGCGCTGTTTCTCTCGGCTACAACTTCGAGGTCGAGAATGGATCCTCGGCCGGCCCGCACGAACGCAGAAACAATCAGGGTGGCTACATCGAAACGCATTACACATTTGGCCGCCGCCTAACCGCCGTTGCTGGCGCCCGCGCCGAAGCGAACGCTAGTTTCGGTACGCGCGTTGTCCCGCGAATCGGGCTCGCCTATCTTGCGCGATTCGGTCGCGGTTTCTGGGGCGAAACGCGCCTGCGCTCTTCCTACGGCTTGGGCATCAAGGAGCCAACCTTCACGCAATCCTTCGAGGCCGATCCCTGTTTTCCGGGCAATCCAAATTTGAAGCCGGAGCGCAGCAACACCTTCAACGCCGGCATCGATCAGACTCTTGCGCAAGAGCGGGTGAAATTCTCGGCAACGTTTTTCCGCAACGAATTCCGCGACGTTGTCAGCTTCGCATCATGTTTTCCCGGCTCACCGTGCGGCTTTCCCGTTCCTCCAGGATGTCCTGCGGCAGAACTGAACGCCGACGGCTACGGAACATTTTTTAATACGGATGCGGCGCGAGCCTTTGGCGCAAGCGCGCAAATTGAAGCGCAGCCGCTTCCCTGGCTCAACATTATTGGAAATTACACTTACGACGATACGCGCGTCCTGAAAGCGCCGAATTTTTTCGATCCTACGCAGGCCCCAGGAAATCGCCTGTTTCTTCGGCCTTTGCATTCCGCGAATTTGATTTTGAATGCCGCCTTCCGCCACATGGATTGGAATTTGGCCGGATATTTCGTAGGCCGCGAAACAGACAGCGATTTTCTTGGATTCGGATTCATCAGCAATCCCAGCCACTTTCGCCTCGACTTGGGGACGCAATTCTCGCTGACGCACGGATTTGTCGTCCTCGCGCGCGCGCAAAATCTGCTCGACCATAGATATTCAGACGCCGTCGGCTATCCCGCTCTCGGCCTGAATTATTTGGCAGGCGTGAAATACGCCTGGGGCGGAAAGTAGTCCGAGTTCGCGTTCGACGAGACAAATTGGCTCCTCAGTCATATGCTGGGCAACGCTGCCGCGCGAGCCGACAGCTGCGTGCGGGATGTTATAATTCGAGGATTCGATGAGCGCGACGAACTCAAGAACGACAACGGCAAACGCGGAAGGCACGTCGCGCGTCTCCGCCGAACTGCGTTCCCGCTACGAATGCGTCGCCGGCCTCGAAGTACACGTGCAACTCGCGACGGCCACGAAAGCGTTTTGTGCGTGCTCCACGCGATTCGGCGATCCGCCAAATACAAATGTCTGCCCCGTTTGCTTGGGCTTGCCGGGTGCATTACCTGTGCTCAATGGGCGCGCCCTTGAGCTGGCGACGAAGGCCGCGCTAGCGCTGCATTGCGATGTGCAGCAGCGTTCGCGGTTCGCGCGCAAAAATTATTTTTATCCCGATTTGCCGAAGGGCTATCAAATTTCGCAATATGAGCTGCCGCTTGCTACGGGAGGCTGGCTCGAAATCGAAATCAGCGGCGCCAAAAAGCGCATCGGCATTACCCGCCTGCACATGGAAGAGGACGCAGCGAAAAATTTACACGAAGGCTTCACCGACGCTGCCGAATACAGCCATATTGATTTCAACCGCTGCGGTGTGCCGCTCATCGAAATCGTCAGCGAGCCCGACATTCGTTCGCCGGAAGAAGCCTACGCATATTTGACCACTTTGAAACAGGCGCTCGAATATACCCAGGTTAGCGATTGCAATATGGAATCAGGCTCGCTCCGCTGCGACGCTAACGTCAGCGTGCGTCTACACGGCTCCGATAAGTTTGGAACGAAAGTTGAAGTAAAGAATCTGAATTCGTTCCGTTATTTGACTCATGCATTCGAGTACGAAATTGACCGTCAGATCGGCGTTCTCGAATCGGGCGGAAGCGTCTCTCAAGAAACGCGCCTGTGGGACGTCGCAACGGACCGCACGGAGCCGATGCGCTCTAAGGAATTTGCGCATGATTATCGCTATTTCCCCGAGCCCGATTTGCTGCCGGTGGAAATCACCGAGGCGCGAAAGCGCACCATTCTTGGTGACATGCCGGAGCTTTCCGATGCCAAGCGTGCCCGCTTTTTGGCCGAATACGGACTCAGTGCTTACGACGCAGGGGTGCTAACCGCAACCACAGCGCTTGCGGATTATTTCGAATCAGCTGTTCGGGCTGGTGCGTCGCCGAAAACCGCGGCCAACTGGATTCAAACAGAATTGTTGCGCCGTTTAAATGACGCTAACAAAGGTATTTCACACTCGCCGGTTCAGCCCGAAGAGCTCGCGGATTTGTTGCGGCGCGTCGAGAGCGGCGAAATCACCGGAGCCATCGGCAAGCGCGTCTTTGCCAAAATGTTCGGAACCGGAAAATCAGCGGGCGAAATTATCACCACAGAAGGCCTTTCGCCCATCAGCGATACGGCCGCCGTGGAGAAGGTCTGCCGTGAGGTCATTGCGAAAAATGCTGACAATGTGGCGAAGTATCGCGCAGGCAACGAAGGAGTATTCAAATTTTTCGTAGGCCAGGTGATGAAAGAAACCAGGGGCCGCGCCAATCCGCAAGCGGTGAATGAAATTCTGGCTAGATTGTTGCAGCAGACATAGAGGTGAGGACCAAATGAGCGAGCTACTCAAGGTCGGCGAACGAGCGCCGGACTTCAAATTGAAAGCTGACGATGGAAGAGACATTGCCCTCAAGGATTTTCGCGGTAAAAATGTTGTGCTGTATTTCTTTCCGAAGGCTATGACCCCTGGTTGAACCAACGAAGCGTCCGAGTTTCGCGACGCGAAGAAGAAGTTCGACAAGCTGAACACTGTGATTCTGGGGTGCAGCGCGGATTCCGTCGAGCGCCAGGCAAAATTCAAAGAGAAATACAATTTAAATTTCGCACTGCTCTCCGATCCGAAATTCGAGGTGATCGAAGCCTACGGCGCGCGCAGAATGAAAAGTTTCCTGGGAAAATCTTTTCTCGGAATCGTGCGCATGTCTTATTGGATTAGTCCTGAGGGTAAAATTCAGTACGTGTGGGATAAAGCGCCGTCGAAAGGCCACGCCGCCGAAGTGCTCGAAGAAATCAGCCGGAGTTGAAAGCCGCATCGAGCGTCAAACGCGGTTTTATTTCACCTGAACCGGCGCTTTCAGCCGGAAGCTCAACACCGTATTCGACGGGTAATAAACGTCGGCTATTCCCTGCGATGAGATTGAATCTGCGTTCTCATTTCCAGCCGCAGCGCCTCCCGAAGCAGCAGTTCTTCTGTCCGTGGCTTTTGCTTTTACTGGCGTTCCAGTCGCGCCGGCGACGCCCGCGTTTGTTGGGGTGTCGTTCTCCGGCTGTGGCGGCTCGCCGGCATAGTGGGCCGAAACTGGATAGGCGCGTCCTCCTACGGTGATTGCGTCGAGACGCAGGACGAGCACGGCCGGCTTGGACGAATCGCCTCCGGGCTGCGCTTTAGCGACGTAAACCGCGGCTGGCGCGCCTTTCGGAAGCAAAACGTCTCCGTCCACCACCACGTCTTTAGCCACGCTGGCTTTCACACGTTGATTGTGTTTCGCGTTCTTCGAACTAATGGCTTGATCAAGAATAATCATGATATCCGTATTTGGCGGAATGGTTTGCGCAAACACCGGAGCTGAAAACAAGAGTGCGCAAGAGAAAATCACTAGCGAGGAAGGAAGGATTCGCATCGCGGTAGGTCTCCTAGCAAAACGGGCGGCAAAAACAATCATACAAGAAGCGAGCTATCAAAGAGATACAGAGAACTCCTGACGCCCATCGATAAACAGATTATCAATCAGCCGGGTGGACCCGACATGCGCGGCAACGAGCAGGAGGCAGGGGGCGCGGACAAAATCGAGCGGATCGAAGGAATCTTCGCTCACGAGCGCGGCATAGTCCAATTTGGCGAGCGGCTCGGCATTGATGACCGCGTGAACGGCCTTCAGAATTTCCGCCGCAGCACGCGAGCCGGAAGCGATTCCGCGGCGCGCGGCGTCCAGTGAACGGTAGAGCGCGGTTGCGGCGCGGCGCTCGGCCGGATTGAGATATGCGTTGCGCGATGACATGGCCAGGCCGTCCGCTTCACGCACAATCGGGCAAACAACGACTTCCGCATCGAGATTCAGATCGCAGACCATCTGGCGAATGATGCGTGCTTGCTGCGCGTCTTTGCGCCCGAAATAAGCGAAATTCGGGCGAACGATTTCGAAAAGCTTAAGGACGACGGTGCATACGCCTTGAAAATGGCCGGGGCGAATGCGGCCTTCGAATTTGTCGCTCAGGCCTTCCACGCGAATGGACGTGCGAAATCCAGGCGGATAAACTTCGGCGGCTTCAGGAGCGAAAACGTAATCCACGCCAAGCGATTCGAGCAGTGCGCAGTCATGCTCAAAATTGCGCGGATATTTCTCAAGGTCTTCGCCGGGGCCGAACTGCGTGGGATTCACGAAAATCGAAACAATCACCGGCGAGCATTGCTGTTTTGCGGCGCGCACGAGAGAGAGATGGCCTTCGTGCAAAGCGCCCATGGTGGGAACGAAGCCAATGATGCGCTGCGAAAATGCGGCGAAACGCGAAACGTGGTTCATCCAATCGACGCTGCGAATGATTTCCATGTGGCGTTTTGATTTTCAGTTGTGCGGCTTGCCAACTTGCTCTCGAAAGAAGGCGATGAGATCCGTGGTCAACGGCGTGGCGCCAAGCTGACGAAGCATGCTAGTGATTTGTCCGCGATGATACGTCCCGTGATTGACCAAATGCTGCAGCATTTGCCACATGGGATTCGAAAACGCGTTGCCTTTGGTGTTCTTGTATTCGACGACGCGATCGAGATCTGCACCTGATAATGTTTGAATGAAAGCGTCCAAATCTGCTTCGATTTTTTGCCAGCGAGCGCGAATGGATGCGAGGTCAGCAAAATCGCCTCTAGGAAAGCCGGGCGAGCGGTCGAGCCAGCGTTCGAGCCACAGCCATTCGGCTAACATGATATGAACTAGCGTGTCCTGCACAGACGCAAAACTGGAATGAAGGTTTTCGGTGAATTGCGCGGGAGAAAGCGGCGCGCACGCGTCGAGAACGCGATGATTGGCCCAGGAATTGTAGGAGTAAAGAGTGCGAACGTTGTCGAGAGTCATGGCAATTCCATGTGCTAGCGCGACTTCATTCTCGCCGCTTCGAGCATCTCCTTTGGCGAATGAAACGATTCCGCGTCGGATGGAAAGCGGCCGGCATGAACGTCGTCGCAAAATTCGCGAGCTGCGCGCGAAATTTCTGCACTTACATTCGCGTATTGGCGCGCGAACTTCGGAGCGCCGCCGAGAGTCAAGCCGATCAGGTCGTGAAGAACGAGCACTTGGCCGTCGCATTCCGACCCGGCGCCGATGCCGATGCTAGGAATGCGCAATTCGCGCGTGATGCGCGCTGCGAGTTCGTGCGGAACGGATTCCAGCACCACGGAAAATGCGCCCGCGGCTTCCACGGCGCGAGCGTCGCGCACCAAACGTTCCGCGGTTTCGGTGGTTTTTCCCTGTACGCGGAATCCGCCGAACTCGAGAACCGATTGCGGCGTGAGCCCGATGTGCGCCATCACCGGAATTTCCGATTCGACCAGGCGAGCGATCAGTTCGAGACGCTTTTCGCCGCCTTCGATCTTCACTGCTTCAGCGCCGCCTTCTTTCACCAGGCGAATCGCGTGGCGAAGAGTTTCTTCGGCGGAAATGTGGAATGTGCCGAAGGGCATGTCGGCCACAAGAAGGGCGCGGCGCGTGCCGCGGCGAACGGCGCGCACATGATGGAGCATTTCTTCGGCGGTGACAGGCAAAGTGTTTTCGTAGCCGAGAACCACCATGCCGAGGGAATCGCCGACGAGCAGAATGTCCACGCCGGCTTCATCGAGCAACCGCGCCGTAGGATAGTCATAGGCGGTGAGGCAAGTGATTTTCTGCTGCTTGGTCTCAGAATTTTGCGAATGCGAAACGCTCGAACCGGCGACAGGGCTTTTGCGACGAAGAATGTCAGGCACGGTAACTTTCCCGTTGCCCGCACTTTTGTCTGCAGGGGGAACAACGCTCATGTTGACCTCCGGTGCCGCCCCTGAAATCGGGTGCAGCCCATCAACAGCACGATTATAGCAGAAAAGGCCGTTGCCGGGCACGGGCCTGTGGGTGGGCAATTTTGGGGTGTCCGAAAATGGACATTGCAGTGAAAAAATGACGAAAAAACTCGATTAGAAATTTCTTGGTCGCTGATTTTGCGAGACTTAAGGGAAGTTCCAATTTACCATAGAAACTCGATTAGAATTGCGGATGCGAAGATAAGGCGAAGGCTGTTGACGGGTGAGACGTCAATCATACCTTGCACTAGGCGCAGCGCTCGGGAAGTCCGATCGAGTTTTGCAAGGGCAAAAGCAGATCCTTCGACTTTGCGAAAGGCCGCTCAGGATGACGCCCAAAGGTACAAGCAGACGCATCGGGACTCCCTCGGGATGACAACCAAAAGGCGAAAGCCGCAGAGTCTCCGAGACGCGAGACTCTGCGCTGCAGGGGCTGCGGCTGCGCGCTACCCTCGATGCGTCAGGGTAAAGGCGCGCGGCGAGCAGCGCCGCTACGAGGCCTACGTTTGGGCGACCGGTGTAGGGATTTCGGGTTTGCGGGCTTGGGGTTCGACGACGGGGTTCAGCCGCGTTGTCCCGTTGAATATGCGTTACCTTGCGTGATCCAGCGCAAGCTCGCGCGGGTGAAACAGCGAGATCGAAGATCTGTCTCCAGATTCTTTTTGGCACGGCTGAAGCCGTGCCCTTACAAAAACTGCGGCAGGTCTAGGTAACGGCGTGGGGTTTTCAGCCTTGCGCGGTACCTAAGTGAGGGAGTGGCGGAGGTAGGTGGCCACGTCGGTGACGAAGCGGTGCACGGAGACTTCGGCGATGCGGTGGCCGGCGAGGGCGTTCATGGCTTTTCCTACGGCACCCAGCGGCGGTTTGTAGAGGCCCAGAAAATCCAACTGCGTTTCGGTGGGCGTCAGCGGATAAATGGAAAGCTCGGCGTGCATGAGCGGGAATAGGCGGGGCATGGTGGCGGCTTCCCATTCGAGGAACAAGCGCGTGGTGGGAGTCGAACCGGCATCCGCGCGGGTTTCCTCGACGTTTTTCACGGAAATGTTGATGTCCGTTTTCACGCCGATGCCGCCAAAGTCGACGTGCAGTTCAGCAGCGATGGATTGCGCGCGGGAAGCGGCCGCTTTGGTAGCCGACTGAAACACGGTGAGCGCATCATGCGTCAATGCATAGCGGACGCGCTCGTAGGGATGATTCACGTAGTCGTAGAAGCGAATCTCCCGCCCTTTTGTCCCTTTGTTATGTTTATTGTTCTGTTTGTTCATGAACGCGTTCCGCCCAGGTAGATAGTGGGTCAGTTTTGAATTTCGATTGTCACGACTAATAAAATTTAGGCTGACCCACCACCGCCAGTTCCCACACAGACTCGGATGGCCAGTTTTCGAACTGGCGGCTCCAAAACAGTACCATATTGCGGGCTTATGGGATGAGGCGGAGTTCGGCACACAGAATTCTGCATCGCAATCGCGCTGGCCTTTCGCAGGCGGAGCGAGGTAATCTCTGCAAGAACAAAATAGGAGGCTCGATGTCTGAGATTGACGTCCCACTGGTGCGTGCGCGTTTCGGGCAAACCCGGCGAGCCGATAATTGGTGGGTGCAGCCGCTTTTTGTGTTTCTGGGTCTCTCTGCGTTCATCATTTACGCCACGTGGGCGGCGCTGCAAGGGAACCACTTCACGTTTGGGCCGTATCTCTCGCCATTTTATTCGCCGGAATTGATCGGGCCTTCCAATCACGCCTGGTTTGGCGCAGCACCGAAGTGGATGCCTGCGTGGGTCACGGCGGCGGTGCTGGTGCTGTGGGCGCCAGGGGGCTTTCGCGTGACGTGCTACTACTATCGCGGCGCGTATTACAAAGCTTTTTGGGCGGACCCGCCTTCCTGCACCGTGGGCGAGCCGCGGAAAAAATATCTCGGCGAACGCTCGTTTCCTTTGACCCTGCAAAACATCCACCGGTATTTTCTGTATCTGGCCCTGGTGTTTCTGGTTTTCCTGGGACATGACGCGTGGAATGCGTTCTGGTTCAACGGCAAGTTTGGCATTGGTGTCGGCACGCTCGTTCTGCTGACGAACCTTGTGCTGCTGACGTGCTACACGTTCGGATGCCACTCTTTTCGGCATCTTGTGGGCGGCTTTCGCGACCGGCTGGCGGGAGCGCCAGTTCGCAAGCGGGCCTATGACTGCGTGAGTTGCCTGAACCGGCGGCACATGCTGTTTGCGTGGTGCAGCCTGTTTATGGTGGCGTTTTGCGATTTGTACGTGCGGATGTGCTCGATGGGCATGTGGACGGATTGGAGGATTTTTTAGTGGGCGAGTACATCACGCACGAGCACGACGTTCTGATTATTGGGGCCGGGGGAGCTGGCCTGCGGGCTGCCGTTGAGGCTTCAGCGGCGGGCGTGAAGGTTGCAGTGATTTCGAAATCGCTCTTGGGCAAAGCGCATACCGTCATGGCGGAGGGCGGCATAGCGGCGGCGATGGGGAATGTGGACGACAGAGATAACTGGCGCGTTCATTTTTCCGACACGATGCGCGGCGGCCAGTACCTGAATAATTGGCGCATGGCGGAGCTGCATGCCAAAGAAGCTCCCGCGCGCGTGCGCGAACTCGAAGCATGGGGCGCGCTGTTCGATCGCACTGGAGATGGCCGGATCCTGCAGCGGAACTTCGGCGGGCATCGCTATCCTCGCCTGGCGCATGTGGGCGACCGCACTGGTTTGGAGATGATTCGCACGCTTCAAGACCATGGGATCCATCTCGGCCTGGACGTTTTCATGGAACATACCGTCGTCACGCTGCTGAAAGATGGCGAGCGCATCGCGGGCGCGTTTGGATACGATCGCGAACGCGGGAGATTCCATTTGTTCCGCGCCAAGGCCGTGGTACTGGCGACGGGAGGAATTGGGAGGGCGTACAAAATTACCAGCAATAGCTGGGAATATACGGGCGATGGGCACTCGCTCGCCTATCATGCGGGTGCGGCGCTGATGGATATGGAATTTGTGCAATTCCATCCGACGGGAATGATTTGGCCGCCCAGCGTGCGCGGCATTCTGGTGACGGAAGGAGTGCGCGGGGAGGGCGGAGTGCTGCGGAATCGCAATGGCGAGCGATTCATGTTCAAGGACATTCCGCCGCTCTATGTGAACCAAACTGCCAGTTCAGAGGAAGAAGGCTGGCAATACACGCAGGGCGACAAGAATGCGAAGCGTCCGCCGGAACTGCTGACGCGCGACCACGTAGCGCGTTGCATACGGCGCGAAGTGCGCGAGGGCCGCGGAAGTCCGCACGGCGGCGTGTTTTTGGATATCGCCTGGATCAAAGAAAAGTTGCCGAACGCTGCGGAACACATAAAGAAAAAGCTGCCCAGCATGTATCACCAGTTCAAGCAGCTTGCTGACATCGACATTACCCAAGAGCCGATGGAAGTGGGGCCTACGACGCACTACGTGATGGGCGGAGTGCGCGTTGACGCCGATTCGCAAATGTCGGACATTCCCGGGCTGTTTGCAGCGGGCGAGTGCGCGGCGGGTTTGCATGGCGCCAACCGGCTCGGCGGGAATTCACTTTCCGACCTGCTGGTTTTTGGGAAACGCGCCGGAGAATACGCAGCGGCCTTCGCGAAAGGACGCGCGTTAGGCGCGGTGAATGCGGACGACGTCAGGTCAGCGGAAAAATGGGCGCTGCAGCCGTTCGAGGGCAATGGCGATGCGAATCCGTATGCCGTGCAGCATGCGTTGCAGGACGTGATGCAAAATCTGGTGGGGATTGTGCGGCAGGAATCGGAGATGCTGCAGGCGCTCGAACGCATTCGAGAATTGAAGGCCGCGAGTGAGAGAGCCAGCGTGAGCGGCAACCGGGAGTACAATGCGGGCTGGCACACGGCGCTGGATCTGCGAAATCTGCTGACCGTCGCGGAAATCGTCACGCGAGCCGCACTCGAGCGAAAAGAGAGCCGCGGCGCCCATTTTCGCGATGATTTTCCAGCCAAGGACGAGCAGTTCAGCGGCTCCAATATTGCGGTGCGCAAACGGGCTGACGGTGGAATACAGCTCGCGCGGGAACCGATTCCTCCGATGCGTGAAGAGCTGCAGCAAGTCATTCAGGAGATGAAGTAATGGCGACGGCAACGTTTCGGATCTGGCGCGGCGAGAAAGGCAACGGAAAATTTCGGGACTACACCACGGAGATCGCCGCCGGCATGGTGGTGCTCGACGCCGTCCACCAAATCCAAGCGGAACAGGCGGGCGATCTGGCCGTTCGCTGGAACTGCAAGGCGGGGAAATGCGGCTCGTGCTCTGCGGAAATCAACGGAATGCCGAAACTGATGTGCATGACGCGGCTGAACACGCTCGCGCTTGATAAACCTGTGACCGTCGAACCGATGAAGGCTTTTCCGCACATGAAGGATCTGGTCACCGATGTGTCGTGGAATTACGCGGTAAAACACCGCATCCCGAAATTCAAGCCGCGGCCTCCCGACGCGCCCGATGGCACCTGGCGCATAGCGCAGCAGGATGTGGAGAGAGTGCAGGAGTTTCGGAAGTGCATCGAATGCTATCTTTGCCAGGACGTGTGCCACGTATTGCGCGAGCATCACATGCACGAACAATTCATCGGCCCACGATTTCTCGTTTACACAGCAGCGCTGGAAATGCACCCGTTGGACGTGGGCAATCGCCTTCAAGAGCTGAAAACGCAATTCGGCGCCGGGTTGTGCAATATCACCAAGTGCTGCACTAAAGTGTGCCCCGAAAGCATCACCATCACCGACAACGCCATAATCCCGCTCAAGGAGCGCGTGGTGGATCGCTTCTTCGACCCGCTCTCGAAATTGTTCCGAGTATTCGCCGGCAAGGACGCATAACGGAAATACAGGAGGCGCTTTTATGCAGTTCGAATTGAAACCCATTTCAGTGCAGAGCATTCCGGAAGCGCTCGCGAAAGTGGAGCGGTACAGGCTCTTGAATGAACCCGGTCTCGCGGAAAGCATTTGTCTCGATATCCTGGCTATCGTGCCCGATCATCAGCAGGCGCTGATTTCACTGCTCCTCGCGCTAACGGATCAGTTCCAGTCGAACACGCACACAAAAGGGGCCCAGGAGGTTCTCGCTCGAATCAAGGGCGAATACGAGCGAGCCTACTATGCGGGTATCATCTGGGAGCGTCTGGGGAATGCGCGCCTTCGCCAGGCCGGCGGAGGAGGTCCCGCCGCGTATCACGCGCTGCGCGAAGCAATGAGCCATTATGAGAAGGCCATCAAATTTGCCTCGCCGGGAAACGACGATGCCATTCTGCGGTGGAATACCTGCGCCCGCGTGATCATGCAGAATCCGGAGATACAGCCTTCACCGAACGAGCCTGCCGATTCGTGGATGTACGACGAAGCCAGCTAAATCAACATAGGCTCCTCGCATCCGGGCCATTATGTTCATGCGGCGGGACATCGCGCGAGATGAAATCGCGGCCGAAACTTGGCGAGCACCCGCTGACGAGATGAACGTCGGGAGGAGCGAATGATGAGACTTTCCATTAAAGGGCTGGCGCTTGCTGGGGGACTTCTTTGGGACGGCGGGATTCTATGCCTGGGATTGATTCATCTGGCCAACGCTGGTTACGGAGCCGCTTTCCTTGCGGGCATCAGCTCAGTTTACCCGGGCTTCATGGTGCTCGCAGCTTTGGCGACGCGGTTCTCGGCGGAATCTATGCATTCATCGATGGCTCCGTCGGTGGCCTCGTTTTTGCCTGGTTGTACAACGCCTTTGCGGGCCAGCCACCGCGCCCGTAACTCGCGCAGCATTGACGAAGAGTGGATTGCGGGGTCATCGCTTTCTATTGAATCGTCACAGTCGCCGGGATCGCGTGCGTGAGCGTGCTTGTCTGCCCAATCACTTGCAACTGGGTTGTTGTTCCGGTTATGGCGACGCTCAAACCGCCGCTCTCAGACGTTAAATTGTTGCTGTCTCCCTGGTATAGCGCCGTAAACGTGCATGTACCTACTGGAAGGCTTCCGGGCATCCAAACCTCTTGCGCGCTGCCGTTCTGCAGAGGAAATGCGTCGTGCGCTTCACAGTTCGCTGAATCGAAATCTACGTAGCCGGTCGCATTCTTGGAGGAAGTAACCGTTGCTGTGAACGTCAGCCCCGCGGATTGAGGCACCTTCGTATTTGCCACTGAAAGCACAGTTGTCGTAGGGGCCGGGCCCGCGCCACCGCCACCGCCGCCTCCCCCGCCGTTGTTAGCGCTGGCTCCTCCTCCACAGCCAATGGCGAAGCTCAACAGGCAAACCAATGCAAATCCCCAAGCGGCTCGCAGCGAATGCCTCCGGCCCGGCAGCATAATGAACAACAGAGCAAAAAGTCCAGCTAGCAAGCTCAAACTCCACCAAGCTTCACGATTGAAAGGCGGAAGGACGGGCTCGGGCCAAATCACCGGCGGAGCGTTCGCGCTCGTCGTGCTTGATGGCGCGAGCGTAGTTATCGTCAGCGTCGCCGTGGCCGATGTACTGTTGCTCAGCGTCACCGAGCTAGGAGAAATCGAACAAGTCGCGCCCGCAATTTCGATGTAGGGTCCCGTTCCACAACTCAGCTGGACTGTGCTCGTGTAGCTCGTCGTCGGCGCAATCGTTATCGTTTCCGTGCCCGTCTGCCCCGCTGTTATGACCAGCGGCGCAGAGCCCGCTGACACGCTGAAGTCCGGAATAATCACCGTCACGCTGGCAGCAGCACCGGGGTTCTGGTACGCTTCATAATTGCTATCTCCACTGTAGTCCACATATACGGTCTCGCTATTTTGTGGCGTGAACGTCATACTTGCCTGCAATTTCCAATTCCCGCTCGAATCCGTAGAGGCATTTGTTGTTATAGAGCTCGTGATGTAGCCATCGGAGGACCCATAGAACGAAAATGACCCGGTAGGTTTCAGACTGGCATTGCTCGCCGGGTTGGTGGTGTCTACCGTTGCTGTGATAGTCAGCGCCGCGCCCGAGCTGTAAATAATGCTATTGGGGTTGGCGGTCGCCGACATTGTGACAGGATAGACTGCATTCACTGTTACCCCTGCCGACGTCGAAGGTGCATAATTCGTGTCCCCGCTGTATCTCACGCTAAGCGTGTGTGGACCCGCCGCGCCAGAAAGCTTCGTGATGAGAACCACGTACATCCGCGCACCCGACGTTGCGCTGCCTGGTACGGAGTCAATCTCGTCCAATTGCGAAGCAAGCTGCGTTGTCCCATCAAAGACAGCGTATATCCCTGTAGGTCCCGTTCCCAGGCTGTTCGAATCCGTCTCGGCCGAAATTGAAAACTGCTGCCCGAGAACAGCCGGGGGACCCGAGGGGTTGAAGTCCAACCTGGTCGTCGTAGGGGCGGGCGTCACTGTCACCGCATCCGTCGCCGAACTTGCCTTGTAGCTGTTATCTCCGGAGTAACTGGCGATCAAGCTATGCGAGCCGCCCGTGAGCTGGATTGACTGATCCTCCGTATAGCCTTCAGCGTTAAGCCCAAATTGGCCGCCATCCAGCGCGATTCCATTGTCTGTGATGGCCACACTACCAGTGGGACATGCATACGACTGCGTCGCATTCGTAGTGTTCACGCACGTCGTTCCTGAACTATTCGTCACATCCGCGCGCAGCAGGTAATAATAAATAGAGCCGTAAGCGAAAGTTGTTAGGTTGGCGTTCGTCACCTGTCCGGTCGTCGGATCAAAAGTGATCAAGCGCAGCGCGGTCGCGCTCGCCTCTGGCGTTACCGTCACGGTCACAGGGCTCGAATAACTTCCGCCATATGTCTTGTCTCCTTCGTAATGCGCCTCAACCGTGTACGACGAGCCTCCCGGCAGCATATTCGTGCTGCTCGACGCTGTGCCACTGCTGTTCAGCGTCATCGTGTCGAACCCGAACGTGTTATTTGCTTGCCTGGCGATCAGCGATACGTCACCCGTGGGCGCCGGAGAAGTCGGCGTGACGGAGACACTGACGCTAATCGGCGAGCCGTGCGCCACATTCACGGCATTGCTGTCATTGAGCGTCAGAGCGGTTATGGATGGTGTGAACTTTATGTTGCCCCAGTTGTCGACTAGATTGTTGGCGTTCACCGAACCGAGTCCCGTCGCCAAATCGTATCCGGTTCCGGCGTTGTAGCCGCTCAGAATGCCGTATTGGTGACCAGCCGTAGATGTGGTGCAGTTCGGAGAAGAAGTGACGCACGGCAGGGCAATCGTTCCCATAGTTACATCGTTGAACGTGCAACTGCCCGCTGGTCCGGTGGTCGAAGTAGAATTGCAACTCGACGCGCTCTGGGTTGCCGCCAGCTTATACAAAATAAAGTTCGGATTGCCTTGCGCCGTTCCCTGCTTCTGATTGATCAGCGCCATCAAGCCCGCAAATGCTGGCGAAGAAGCCGACGTGCCGCCAATGCCCACGAAATTACCTGCGTTGTTGCAATATCCGTTCGCGTATGTCGCATCCGCTTCGCAGATCACGTAGAAATTGTTCAAAAATCCATCGCTGGCAAAGAGCGAAACATCCGGAAGATCCCGTTTGTTATCTGAGGGAACGCCGCTGCCGGTCTGCCACGCGGGCTTTAGATAACCGCCAGAGCATGTGCCTGGAGATGTGCCGCTGGCTGTAATGCAGTTGCTTTTTCCGCCGCTTCCGGCAATCGTGTCAACGACTCCGCTCAGTTGATAGTTGTTGCAGTTGGTCTCCGCATTAGTGCTGAAGCCGAGTTGCGGATTACCGAAGATGGCGTTGGTGCACGAATCGTTCCAGGTGGTTTCCGGGATGTACCCTTTGCCGATTCCTGTGTTGTCGAATTGCTGGTAGCGTTCCAGTAAGTCAGCGGATTGAAGAAATCGTTAAAATCCGTACCGCCGACCGCCACGTTGTATGGCGTTGACGCAATTCCGCTCACCTGCAACCCATCTTTGGCTGCTTGCGGAGTGCTACCTTGAAAATAATCGCACGCCGCCGATCCTTCGTCTCCGGCAGAAACAAAAACTGAGATGCCTTCTGCTGCCGCCTGCTCCCAGAGGCTTTTGTAGAATTGGTTGCCGGCCGTGCCCATGAAGAGTTCGCAGTCCCCGAAACTCTCGCTCATAATGGGGGCAACGTCGTTGTCCACAATATATTCAGCCGAAAGATCCACCCCGTCCGTGGCTTCTGTCGATTCCGAAACCACCAGCTTGATGGTCGCTCCTTTGGCCACCGCGCCGGACCACTCCACATCTAAATCCGCTTCCGATTCGTCGCCAGGCACCAAGCCCGGATCCGGTCCATCCAGAATCACTTGCGGCGGATTAGCGGGGAGCCCAAACAGGCTTCGGAAGTTCGCTACGTCCTGCAAGTTAATGTTGGATCGCGCCACAATGGCGATGGTTTGACCCGCGCCGTCGATCGGAGGCGTCGCTGTCCATAGCGGCAGAACGTTGTAGATGGTCGCAAAGTCGTAAGGCGTGACTCCATTGCAGTAGAACGGAGAGCCAGTATTCGGATTGTAGCCGCACGTGTAGGTGTAAAGCGGATTTGATCCGCTAACCGGCTGCGTTCTGCTCACCGGCGTCAGTCGTTTTGTCGTCTTGGACTTCGCAAATATGCCCACGACATAGTGCAGCGCCATTTTGGGAAAATTGTTCAGTGAATCCACACCCAGGACGACAGGTGCGAGCGCGCTGGGGATTTGCGGATCGTTTGCATTTGCCCAATGCTGCGCGCCATTCACCACATAGCTGTGAATTGCCGTATGAAATGCGGCTTGCACCTGCGCCGCAGCTCCAGAAAATTCGATCACGCCGCGGCCTCGCGAAACGCTGCTGACCTGGAATCCGTTTGCTTCCAGCCATGAAGTGATGGTCTGAATGTCCTGATCAGAAGGGCCGAACTGCTGTCCAAATTCATCCGGCGTCAGCCATTTGTGAAAGCTCGGCGAAGATTGTGCCTGCTGCTGTTCGAGGAGCGTCTGAAGCGCGGCTTCTTGTTGCGGGCTGCGCGATAGCACCAGCAGCATGCGCTGCATGGGCAAATTAGCGGGCGCTGCGCCGTGGTCGAACTCCGCGCGCGCCAGCGGATGGGTATTGCCCTGGAGCAAGGTCAGCTTGTTTTCATCAATGGCTTGAGTTATGCGGCTCTGTGCGTTCGATTGCGCGCGTACCAGCTGCGAGGACAGAGATAGGCACACAATAATTACGAACACAGCGAAACCCAAGTGTCGCTGGGCGAAAGGGCTGGGTAGCAATCTGCCTCCGGGCCTGTGGCTCGTTCGCTACACTAGCGGGGACACCTCGATATATCACCGCGGCTCAGTCGATGTCAATGAGAAGTAAGTACAGGAACAGTGAATGAGAGGAGCATCTGAACAGGAAAGCCTGACAGTCGAAACCTCGTAAACCATAGACATGAAGAGCTTTAGGCGATAGCCCGCAGAGCTGTCCGAGCAGCGAGGTGCCCGCAGATTCCATGCACTCCGCCGCCGGGGAAGGTGGATGCAGAACAAAGGTACAAACCTTTGTCGGGTGTGCCGTAACCTCGCCATGTTGGACGCAAATAAAATTGTCGCAGGTCGGAAGCACCGCCCGTAATGTCGCCGCCAATCAGATTTGGATTCCGGGCTTCGATCTGAGATGTGGTGATCACGCTTCGCTTCAGGATTCTCTCGCGAAATCCCGGCGCAAAACGTTCGATCTGCGCCTCGATTCTCCCGGACATGTCCGCATTCGAGCCATTCGGCACGTGACAGTACGCCCACGCAATGTGTTTTCCCGCGGGGGCTCGTGTGGCGTCGAACAGGGTGGGCTGCGCCACCAACACAAAAGGTTTTTCGCAGATTTCGCCTCGCCACGGCGCGCGTTCCGATGCTTCGATTTCCTCGAGCGTTCCGCCGACGTGCACCGTTCCGGCGCGCTTACATACCTCAGCTTTCCACGGTATCGGGGCATCCAGCGCCCAGTCCATTTTGCAAACGCCCGGCCCGTAACAAAAACGTTGCAACTCCGCGCGAAATCCGTTCGACAGTCTGTTTCCGGCCATGCGCACAAGCTGCTTCGGCGTCACATCGCACAAGATGATGCGCGACTGGGGCAATTCGTCGAGCGACTCGACCATTTTGCCGGTCACAATTTCTCCGCCGAGCGAACGGAAATAAGACGCCAGCGCGTCAGTGATTTTCTGCGAGCCTCCTCGCGCGAATGGCCATCCAGCCACATGTGCTGAGGCCCCCAGCACCAATCCAAACGCAGCGCTCGGCGCGTTTTCCAGCGGCAAAATCGAATGGGCGGCGTTGCCGGCAAAGACTGCGCGCGCGCGTTCCCCGCGAAATTTCGACCGTGCGAGGCTGCTAGCCGAACGCATCGCTTGTAGGCCGAATCGTGCAGCGGCAACGGGTTTCTTCGGAATCATTGAGTAGCCAAACAAAATTGGCTCAAGCTGCGCCCAGCTTCGAACCATCGGCGCCATTAACTTTAGATAAGCCTCTGCGTCTTCGCCCAAATTTTCCGCCGCGATTTCCACGGAGCGGTCCACCGCGACCGCCGTTCCGTCGTCCAGTGGATGCGCGAGCGGAATTTCCGGGTGAACCCACTGCAGTCCATGCTCGGCCAGGGGCAGCGCGCGAAAAAACGGCGACATCAGCGCCATCGGGTGCACCGCCGAGCAAACGTCGTGCGCGAATCCGGGCAGCGTCAGCTCTTCGGTTCGCGTTCCGCCGCCGATGGTTTCACGCCCCTCGATCACCAGCACGGCAAGCCCCGCTTGCGCAACAGTGATCGCCGCTGCGAGCCCATTTGGACCTGAGCCAACCACCACGGCGTCATACTGTCTTTTCAGCATGGTCATCGAAGTTCGCCAGGAAACCCCACGCATAAAATTTTTTTTCTAATGCATCCGCAATTCGCGTTTCCAGCACCGGGCACAGACGTGCATAGCGCCAGACCGAATGTAGCGCAAATTTCTTAAGTTGTTTTGTTTTTTATGAATGCGAGGCCTCGATGTTCTTTCGAGGCGAGGACCACCAAACAAATAGAGCTCAAGTAAGATGCAAATCGTCGAAGTGGGGCCAGCGGCGCTGAAGCAAACGCATCTCCGCTCTTCCGAGGCCTAATTTTCCGTAAACCATCGTAAACCGGTTCGCTGCTCCTTTTCCAACTCGCGAAAAACACTAAGCGTCCGCCCGCGCTGGTAATTCGAGCACGCCACCAGGAGCGCATTCAGGAGCGCCATGGCGGCAACATAGGAGCCTGCATAAAGAGGGCCTTCGGTCGGCGTCACGAAATACTCGCTGGAATAGCGCGCTACTGGAGATATCGAGCTGTCTGTGATGCCCACCGCATATGCCCCGCGGCTGCGTGCTTGCCGCAGCGCATCCACGGTTTGGCGCAGCCCTCGTCTGAAACTGATGCCGATCACCACGTCTTTTCGCGTCAACTGCCGCGCACGATGCAGCGTCTCTCCGGTGCCCGACACTCCCGAGGCGTTCAGCCCAATCACCATCAAGTTATATTCGAGGAATCGAGCCAGGCTTTCGGCCATGTCTCCGCCGACGACCAGAATTGAATCTGCCGCATAGAGCTTTTTCACCAGCGCCAGCAGGCGCTTCTTATCAATGCTGTGGCTCAGCCCGCGAAGATTCGCCATGTCATGATTGAGCGATTCTTCGATGCGTCCTTCCAGACCCGAATCGCCGCTGCTGCTTTCCAGCACATCAAAAGGCGTTGCCTGTGCCACCGACAGCTCATGCAGGTAACGCCGGAAATCGTGAAAGCGCGCGAAGCCCATTTCTCGAGCAATTCGCAAAAGCGTGGCCGGGGCGCTATTTAGTTCTTTGGCCAGGTCGCGGAGGCTGCGCAACACATATCGCCGCGGATGCTCCAGAAGCGGCCGTATCACTTCCTGCCGCTTCGGTGAAAGCCCGCGCACAAGACTTGGGAAACCCGAGCTTCCTCTGCCTTTTCTTTTTTTTGCCATTTACGGCTGGCCCCCATTTTGAAGGTGTTAATGTCCCGGAAAGTGCGTATCTAATAACAGTTTCCTCTCTCAGGCAAGCGCGTCCGAATTTTTGCTCCTTCTTTGGCGGCCCCGGCCTCCATTTACGTCGGGGGAAGCGTCATTCCTACACAATTCTGTGCATTGCACCCGTGCTATGTAATCCTTTATAATCGAACCGTTAACGTGATTTTCGCGGGGGCTGCGAATTACGACCACACTAGGCCGGAAGAGGCGCCATTCGCACCGATCCCGTTCCGGCAATCAAAAAATGACGGACGTCAGCGAAAAACTCAAAAAAAAGCTGCAAGCCGAAATCGCCCAGCTCGAACATGAATTTCACAACGAGCTGCCTAAGGAATTGATGAAGGCTCGCGCCCATGGCGACCTTTCCGAAAACGCAGAATACAAATACGCGAAGGAGCGGCAATCCTTCGTCTCCGCGCGCCTCAGCCAGCTGCACCATCGGATGGCGGAAATCTCGATGCTCAATCTGAATAACCTTCCGCGTGACCGCGCCGGGTATGGTTCAACCGTGCGTCTTCTCGACGTCAACAAATCCCAGGAGACCGAGTATAAGCTGGTGACAGCGGAAGAAGCGGACGTATCCAAGGGGATGATCTCGACTTCTTCGCCGATTGGTCGCGCCCTTCTCGGCAAAAAAGTGGGTGATGAGGTCAAGGTTCAAACTCCAGCGGGCACCAAGGAATTCGAAGTGACCCGCTTGGCGACCATTTACGATGAACTCTAGCTCGCTCTCGGCGCGTTGATATGCGCATAG